>JANLXT010000051.1:0-1488 GCA_031365225.1 candidate division FCPU426 bacterium | reverse complement strand
AAGATCCAAGCGTTCCCTTGGTCTTCGACCCCCGCTTAATCATTCTGGACGAAGCCCATTACATCTCCAACCCCAAATCCTCATTCAGCAAAGCGTGCTTCAAAGCTGCACACGAGATTTGGCCAGACGCTAAGCGACTCGCGTTGACTGGCACGCCGCTCGCCAATCCATCGGAAGCGGACGGGCTGCACACAGTCTTAGACTGGCTGTACACAGACAGATTCGGCGCGTTAAAGCGATTCAAGTGGCGCTACATGAACCATGAAGAGGCATATGACTCCAAAGACAACCTCCGAGGATACAAATACTCCGGCTTTAACGATGAATTCAAGGAGGAACTTCGTCAGCGGCTCGCTGCTTGTAGCTCTCGGCTTACTAAGCGCGACGTGGCGCACCTGCTCCCACCCTTCACAGCGTCGCTTGTTCCATATGACGGAGACAGGCGAGTGTGTGCGAGTGAGTTTGCGGTGTCTCTCTTGCAACAGGGACACGACCACATCCGGGTTGCTTGCTTCCTTCATGAAACAGCCGACGCGTTAGCTGGGGCGGTGAGGAATGCGCTATCCAAAGAGAAAGTCGAAGCGTCCGTCGCGCAAGTCGATGGCCGCCACACGCCCGAAGCACGGGCAAATACGATGGCAACGCAGAGACTTGCACCTAGAAGTATTACAGTTGCAACGATTGATTCAACTAAGGTCGCGATTGACCTCACTTTCCAATCAGCTTCAGTCTATGCGGAGCTTACACACAAGATTGAAGCGGTCCTACAAAACCTTGGGCGCGGTCACAGAGCGTCGTCGGTGCGCGGACATGACGTATTCTTTCTCGCAGATGAAACTGGAGACGACTTGGCTGCGGCTACATGTCGAAAGGCTAATACGCTTGCCGAAATCGTCGGCGCGGGGACAGAAGAAACCGCTATCCAGACGACACTCGGGTCGCTAAAGGCGCGCGGTATGACACAAGCAGAAATTGACGAAATGCTCGCTTTGGTTTCGTTTGGAGAAGACGAATAATGTTTGGGCGTTATGCGGTGGATGAAGTGATTTACATACAGAACAGTGCTAAAACACACGTTGTACAGTACACGCGTGTGATTCGCTATTATGAATTGTTCGCCGGGCGGATTATAATCGGTTTCCCGTCTAAATGGACTTCGGAGTACGGTGTTGAAATGGACCGCCCGTACCCCCGATGAAATGCCCACACTGCGCCGCTGAATTCAAGCTTGTACCTGTTGAACCAAAACCGCCTGGACAAAATCTGTTACGTGATTTAACTTGGCTCGCCGAGGCGCTTGGAACCACACCGGAGCACCTGCGTTCTGCCAAAACGCTAGCTTGGGTTGCCAAGCGTGGGATTGCGTGTGCTGTGCTACGTAACCTTGGCTACCCGGTGACCCAGATTGCGCGGGCACTCGGCAAGCACCACGCATCTGTAATCTACGCTGCGCAAACCGCGCGCAACCTGCGTCCGGTTCGTATTGAA
>JANLXT010000004.1:0-14891 GCA_031365225.1 candidate division FCPU426 bacterium | reverse complement strand
CTACCATGCCGACAAAGGGAGCCAAAATAAAAACTGGCCGATCTGCCCCACGCGGGATGGTGTCTTCTTTTTGAAGCAACTTGAGCACGTCCGCTAGGGGCTGCAGCATCCCAAAATAACCCACCCGATTGGGGCCTATACGATTTTGAAAGCGGGCGCAAACTTTCCGCTCAGCCAGTGTGAGAATAAGCGCAGTCACCGTCACAAAACCCGCCATTGCGTTCGCGCACAAAAAAGCGACCAGTACGTGATACGCGGTCTCAGACAAATGCGCCTGTTCAACCACGAGATGCTTTAAGAACGGCCCAATCGTCTGACTGGCGACTTCGCCAGGATGCAAGACCAAGCGCAATAAAAACGCGGGCGCTTGGCTCACCAGGGCCATCATGCCAGGATCGTTTGCGATGTTCGCTGTGCTCTCTGTCATAGCTTCAAGGCTCAAAAAAGGCGGGCGTATGCCCGACCGGTTTAGCGATCGATATCAGGGATAACTACGTCTAAGGATCCAAGGATCGAAACGACATCCGATATCTTCCAACCCACACTGATCGCAGGCAGGCATGCCAGGTTGTTAAAGCACGCGGTGCGATATTTCACCCGATAAGGCTTGGGCCCACCCTGACTGACAATGTAGACACCCATGTCGCCGCGAGCGGTCTCGAGCCGGCTGTACGTCTCGCCTTTTGCGGGACGGATTGATTTCACATCAGCCATCACTGGTCCCTCGGGGATCTTGGTGATCGCCTGCTCTAGGATCCGGACGCTTTGACGCATCTCTTCGATGCGGACGACATAGCGGTCCCAGCAATCGCCTAAGCTACCTGTGGGAACATCAAAATCAAAATGATTGTAGACGCTGTAAGTCTCGTCTTTGCGAAGGTCAAATTTAACGCCACTGGCGCGCAACACGGGGCCACTGCAACCAAACGAAATGGCCTGTTCTTTGGTCAAAACACCGATACCTTTGGTGCGTTGTTGAAAGATCACGTTGCCCGTGACGAGGCCTTCGTACTGAACAATCGCGCGTTTGATGGTTTCGCAAATATCTTTGACCCGCGGAATAAAATCTTCGGGCAAATCTTTGGCCACGCCACCGATGCGCATGTAGTTGTAGGTCAAACGCGCGCCACAAACCGCCTCAAGCAGATCGACGATCAGCTCGCGTTCGCGGAAACCATAAAAGAAAGCCGTGGCCGCACCCAGATCCATGCCATAGGCACCAAACCATAGGCAATGGCTGGACAAGCGATTGAGCTCACCCATCATGACGCGGATGTATTCGGCGCGCTCGGGCAAGACCAAATTCATGGATTTTTCAACCGCCATGCAATAGGACCAGTTGGTCAACATGGCCGATAGGTAATCCATCCGATCTGTCAAATGAATCAACTGGGGATAAACATCCCACTCGCTCATACGTTCAATGCTTCGATGGATATAGCCCAGATGAGGGATCACCTGCAACACGGACTCCCCATCCAACTTCATCACCAGGCGCAAAACGCCGTGCGTGGATGGATGCTGGGGGCCCATGTTGACCCAATACTCCTCAGTCTTGAGAAGATCTTTGGATTGGGGCGTCAGATTTTGGATGATGCTTGGTTCCATAGTCGCCTCTATCAGTAGGGCTTGCCCGCGATACGTGAGTCTTTGTAGTCCTTGCGCAAGGGCCAGCCCACCCAATCATCGGTCAACATGATGCGACGCAGATCAGGGTGACCCACAAAGACAACACCAAACATGTCGTAAGTTTCACGCTCAAACCAATCACAGCCCAACCATAAGTCGCTGACGGTCGCAATTTTGGGATCACTGCGATCTAAGTCGCACTTAACAACGAGCGTGCTCTTGTGCGCCATGCTGTAAAGATGGTACACCGAGGTGATCTTCTTCTCTTCGGGCCAATCAACACCCGTCTGACTCATGGGATAATCAAAAGCCATCGCTGGATCATTTTTTAACCATTCCATAAACGCCCTAAATTGGGCGACCGGGGCTTTGGCTTCGGCGAAAGGCGTCGCGATATCCACAGCGACATCCGAGAACTTGGCGGCAATGGCAACGGCAAGAGCTTCTTTATTCATCATCCCACCTTCGCCGCACGCGAAGCCTTGGCAGCCTGCTCGGCTTCGAGCAAAGCCTGCTGCCGCTTGGCCCACTCTTCACCCAGTAGCGGATGTGACCGCTTAATCTTTTCTTGAAGCTTTAAGAGACCGTAAAGCAACGCTTCGGGGCGCGGCGGGCAACCAGGGACATAGACATCCACAGGGATGATCTGGTCGACACCTTTAACCACAGAATAATTGTCATAGTAAAAAGGCCCACCCGCATTGGAGCAAGCTCCCATGCTGATGACGTATTTAGGGTCGGGCATTTGATCGTAGAGCTGCCTGACAATAGGGGCCATCTTTTCGGTGACCGTGCCCGCGACAATCATCAGGTCGGCCTGGCGTGGTGTCGCTCGCGCTACTTCGGATCCAAAACGTGCGATATCATGGCGCGACATTCCCGCGGCCATAAATTCAATCGCACAGCAGGACAAACCAAAGGTCAAGGGAAAGAGGCTATTGGCGCGAGCCCAATTAAAAAGGTTCTCAGCTTTCAGTAAGACAAATTGTCCGCCGGGAACATCTTGGCCATAATCGGCGATCGTATTGATCAGAGCCATTCGAGGGCTCCTTTCTTCCAAGCATAGGCGTCGCCTAACGCGAGCACGCCAACAAAAAAACCAACCGCGGCAAGTGATGGCCACGGGTTGGCCAAGCTACGAAACACCGCGGCCCAAGGAAAGAGGAACGCCACTTCGACTTCGAACAAGACAAAGACCAACGCAATCATGTAATAACCAATGTGAAACTGTATCCAAGCGCTACCAATGGGTACTTCGCCGCACTCGTAGGGTGTGGACTTAGCGTAAGAAGGGTTGCTCGGGCGCAAGATCCAAGAGGCAAGCAATCCCCCAAAGACGAACAGCACCGCAAAGAGAAAGAAAAATCCAGCGTAACCGTATTCAACCATCACGTATCTCCCAGCTAGTATTCACGCCTTAAAATATAATCTGCCAAGCCCTCAAGGCTTTGGCGAAACGTCGATTCTGGCAATGCGGTCAATTCGGCCTTGGCTTCAGCCACCAAGGCTTGGGCGCGCGCGCGCGCGTACTCAACGCCACCATGCAAATGAATAAAGGCCACGATCTCAGCCAACTGCGCTTCGGACAAGTGGCTGTTGAGCAGCAGCTCACTGATGCGCGCACGCTCTTCACGGGGCGCGATAGCTAACGCCCGTAGTACAGGCAAAGTCAGCTTTCCCTCGGTAAGATCGTGCCCGTTGGGCTTGCCCAATTTTTCGGCGGGCGCCGTCAAATCGAGTATATCGTCCGCGAGTTGAAAGGCGATGCCGATCTTGAGCCCAAAGGTCCGTAAAGATCCCACGCGCTCTTCGCTCGCGCCAGCCAATATGCCCGCAGCCTCGCAAGCGACCGCCATCAACGCGGCTGTCTTTTTTTCGATGGTGTCAAAGTACTCAGCTTCGCTTTGCGTGACCATGTAACGCGAACGTACTTCTTGGATCTCGCCTTCACAAAGACGGTCGGTCGCGACGCTAATCACTTGAATAATACGAGGCTCAACATGCCGAGCCAAGAGACCAAAGACGCGGGCAAAAATAAAATCACCCATGAGCACGGTGATCTCGTTGCCCCACGTATAGTTGAGGGTCTTAAAGCCTCGGCGTGTAGGGCTGTCATCGATGACGTCGTCGTGCACCAAGGTCGCGTTATGAATAAGCTCTACCGCTTCGGCGACGATGAGGCTTTGCCGATAAAGCTCAGCGTGTTCTTCAACATTGCCAGCTCGGCAAGCGCGAAAGCTGAGCAAAGTGAGCGCGGACCGAACTCGCTTGCCCAAATTTTGGCCAAGGTGCTTGACCATATCCAGAACAAATTCGTTGTCCGTCGCCAGGACCTCTTCAAACAAAGCATCCACGCGCTTGAGGTCGCTCGCGACCGGGGCGTAGATTTGATCAACCAGATTTTGCGCAGGAATCAAGCCTGCGCTTGGGGCTGGGAATGCCATGAATGGACAGGTCCTCTTTTGAAACAGCTTTCCAAAGTCAAATGCCAGAAAAAGCGACTTTGTACCAAAAGTCACAAAGTACGACCTCGCAAAGACTCTCAATCTTTTAGCATTCTCGATTCAAATTGTCAATGCTATGTGACGAAAAGTGCTGGAGCCATAGGCCTTTTCTTATATCCTATGGCGAAAAACTACTCTTTTAGGCCCTTTAGCACATCCAGCACCCCTTCAACTGTTTGCCCTGACCGGAGAAACTTATCTACTTTGACGTTCGGCCCAATGGCGCACCTGCCGAAACAATGCCGGGTCAGCAATGTGAATAAGCCCTCTGACGTCGTCTCGCCCACTTTGATACCTAAAGCACGAGAGCATTCCTCGCTGATCCGATCGCTCCCTGCCTCGCGACAAGCCAAACCACGACAAACCTCAATCACGTGCGTCCCGCGGGGTTCCAGGCTGATGTCCGGATCAAAAGCAACGGATTGATAGAGCTCGATGTAAGGCTCAGAAAAATGATCCGAAGCCAATTCGATCGCTTGACGAGGGATCCAATGCAATCGCTCTTGAACATGAGTCAAGTATTGTCGGGCAGTCGCCGCTGAAGAAAGCAGGCTTTTTAAGACGGGTCCAAGATCTGAAGTTTGAGACACGGGTGACCCCAAATCAAGACGGCCAAATTAGGTTTTAGGGAGGGACGCCTTCGCCGCGTGCAATGTATTGACAAGCAACATCGTGATCGTCATCGGGCCGACACCACCAGGCACGGGAGTTATCCAACCCGCAACTTCTTTGGCGCTTTCAAATTCAACATCACCCTTCAATTTTCCGTCCGCGCCTTTGGTGGTACCAACATCAATGACCACCGCGCCAGGTTTGATCATATTTCCTTTGACCAAACCCGCACGACCTACCGCGGCGACTAAAATATCGGCCTGCCGGGTATGGACGCTCAGATCCGGAGTCCGGCTATGGCAAATGGTCACAGTGCAATGCTCCCGCAGCAGTAGCTGAGCCACGGGCTTGCCAACCAACTCACTGCGCCCCACCACCACCGCGTGAGCGCCTGCCATCTTGACGCCGGTGCGCTTGATCAGCTCGATGCAGCCCACGGGCGTACAAGGAAAAAGTCCCGGCTCTCCCATCCATAGCGCACCCACGCTCAATGGATTGAGCCCATCCACGTCTTTGGCGGGCGCAATCAATCGTTGAATCGCGCCTTCGTCCAACCCCTTGGGTAGAGGAAATTGCACCAGGATGCCGTGAATCTTTGGATCGGCGTTCAATTGGGCCACCACCGCTTGAAGCTCAAGCTGTGTGGTCGTGGCTGGCAATTCTCTCAGTTCGGAGTGCATGCCCATTTCTAAGCAGCTCTTCACCTTCATGCGGGTGTAGACCTGGCTCGCAGGATCCGCACCCACGATAACGACGACTAAGCCTGGCTGCGGCCCACCCGCAGCGACAAACGCGGCGACCTCGACCTTGAGGCCCTCGCGGATCTGCGCCGCGATGGCTTTGCCATCAATCAGATTCGCGCTCATCGTGGGCCCCTACTTCTTCTTGGCTTTTTTAAGGATGAAATCAGCGCGTTTTGTCTTATCCCAAGGACAGAAATCCCACTCAGGCAGCATCTCGCGATCATCCTTGGGACAAATCCAATGCGGCTGATTGTCAGGGGTCGGGGTGAGCACTGGTGTCGGCGTGATCCCGTCCGCAGGGGGTGTCGTTTCAAGCGTTACCGTCGCGGTGGGCGTAGGTGTTAAACGAGGCAAACCAAGCGCCTCACGCAGCTTGCTCTCCGCGGCGATCCGATCGCAGGCCTCGGGCAACGCACGCAAAAAATAGTGCGGGTAGGTCTCAGTGTCTGGCGCGCTCATCGACTTGGGGTTGTAATACTGGCGTTGAAATTCGATGTCTTGTTTGTACACCACCTTGTCGGTCTGCAGGTCGCGCAATTCTAATTTTACCCGGCTGTTAAAATAATAGTTGTTGCCTGTGAAGCTGGTGCCAAAGATCGCGTCCGCGCCCTTTTTGCGCACATTGAAGCGCTTTATCTCTCCGCGCAAAAGATAGCGCGCGCCCACTTGCTTGGCGGCAATGATTGACATGTCTCCAGGATAGGGCTCGGTCGCTTGAATGAGGGCCACTCCCTGCACGCCCAATGCGCGCCCCAATTCGCGATGCACCAAGAATGATATGTCCTTGTACCCAAAGAGCTGCCAGGTTTTAGCCTGCAGGGTCAATCCAACTGCCGCCACATCGGCGTCATCCCAACCATTGGCACCCCGGACCAGAACTTTGACACCGCGTGAATCGCGCAAGGGCGCCAAAAAGACAAAGGGCGCTAAGGTTGGCGCCAAAGTCGGCGTCGGTGTTTCGGTCGCGCTGGGTGTGGCAGTGCCAATAACAGCTTTGGACTTGCGCGCGCGCACGGTTGCCACAGGAGTTGGCGTCGCGCTAAAGGTCGCGGTGGCGGTGGCGTTCACATCCACCGTGGGTGCTAGGGTTGGGGTCGCCGTCCCCCAAGCGGGCGCGGGATCAATCATAAACACGCTTGAGGCAAACGCCTGGCCCGAGAGCACGGTTAGCAGCGCGACCCATAGACAAATTTTACGCATGATTACCTTTGAGGTTAGGATCAAGAAGGACGAAGTCTAATCTAGCGCCAGCTATTGCGTCAAGCCACGCCAGCAGTGTTTAAAAGAGCGTAATCTGGTTGGTTTTAGGCAGGATATCGAGAGCGCCGCTGGTCTGCAGTTTTTCGATCACAGTTTTATTGAGGCTCGCACGCTCGGCCAAGTCTTCGACGCTCTTAAAGGGACCCGCTTGGCGTTCGCGCTCTATATTATTTGCCGCAGTTTCACCCAAGCCCGCTAGGCAAACCAAAGGCGGCAACAGTGTGCGGTCGTCCACCATCTGAAAACGAAAGGGATGGCTCAGATAGAGGTCCACCGCCTTGAATTGGATGCCCCGCAAAACTGCTTCGAAGGCGACCGTCATCGCATTGAGCGTATCTTCATCCTTGGCGGTGGTCTTGATGGTCTTGTCCATGCTCTGCTGCCGCAATTGGCGCAATCGCGCTTGCACCGCCACTTTGCCTTGGCTAAGGGTCGCGCCTTCGGCAGCCTCGCCCTTGACAGTCAACCAAGCGGCATAAAAAGCGGCGGGGTGATGCACTTTAAAATACGCCATACGCACCGCGGTGAAACAGTATGCCGCGGCATGCGCCTTAGGGAACATGTACTTGATCTTTTTGCAGCTCTCAATCCACCACGCGGGCAGCTTGGCGGCCTTGAGCGCCGCGTCTTCAGCGGGACTAAATCCATCGCTGGCAGCCTTGCCCTTACGAACTTTCTCGGTGATGGCAAAAGCCATGCTGGCTTCCATGCCTTGATCAATGAGCCTGATCATAATTTCATCGCGGGTAGAAATAACCGTGTCGAGCGTGGCCTTTTTTTCTTTGATCAAGAGTTCGGCGTTCCCCGTCCATACATTGGTGCCGTGGCTCAATCCCGAGACATAGATCAATTCAGTGAAGTTCTTGGGACGAGTCGCTTCGAGCATGCGCCGCGTGTTGGCGGTGCCAAATTCAGGCAACGCCAACGCGCCCGTGTCCCCAAAGAGCTCGCGCTCTTCTTCGGTAAGCTTGGGCAAGCCGAGAGCCTTGGCGCTATTAAAAAGGGAAAGAGCCAACGCGTCATCCAACGGCACCGACGTCTCGGGGATCTCGGTCAGCTCTTGAAGATGCTTGAACGCGCTTGCGTCGTCTTTGCCTAAGATATCCAATTTGACCAAGCATTCATCGATGGCATGGTAATCAAAATGTGTCGTGAGCAGGCTGCCTTCATTGGCTTTTTCACTGCCGCCGCGTTCATTGCCATCGGCAGGAAACTGCACCGGGGTGAAGTCATTGATGTCGCAATCATGCCGCACCAGGATGACACCCCCAGGGTGCTGGCCGCTAGTTTTCTTGACCCCCTCCAGCCCCGCTTTCAAGCGCTCGATCTCTGCCTTGCGTTTAACGACCCCTTTCGCCTCAAAATATTTTTTGGCGAATCCGAACGCCGTCTTCTCGGCCATGGTGCTGATGGTGCCAGCTTTGAACGCGCGCCCCTCGCCAAACAGCGTCTCGGCGTACTTTTGAATGATGGACTGCACTTCGGGCGCAAAATTGAGATCGATATCAGGGACCTTGTCCCCTTTGAATCCGACAAAGCTCTCAAAGGGGATATTGAAGCCATCGCGTACGGTGGATCCGCCGCATTGAGGGCAGGCCCGCGCCAGCAGATCCACGCCAACTTGCCGCTCTGCCTCGTAAAATTCAACCCAATGACACGCCGGGCAATGCACGTGGGCCGCGAGCGGATTGACCTCGGACACGCGCAAAAGCCAAGCCACGACGGACGAGCCAACGGATCCGCGCGACCCGACGGAATATCCCAGCTTGTTGCTCTCTTCGACCAACTGCCGCGCGATCTCGTAGGGCACGGCGAAACGCTTGCCGATGATGGTGTTGAGCTCTTTTTCTAAACGCGCCAGCACCAAGGGCGGCAAAGGGGTGCCGTAGACCTGCTCGGCGCGCGCGCGGGACAAGGACTCAACACGCTCGGCCGCACCTTCCATCTCTGGAAAATAGAGTCCTGGATTGTCTTTGGGGACAGGCGGGACAGGCGGCACGTCGCCGATCATGTCCGCCACGCGTTTTGGATCTTCTACCACGATCTTGTGAATCAGCGCCGTGTCCTCAAGCCAGGCAAATTCGGCCAGCATCTCATCGGTGGTATGAAAATAAAGTGGAGGCTGTTGCTCTCCGTCTTGCATGCCGATGCCCACCTGCAGAATGCGCCGGTAGACTTCGTCTTGCGGATCCAGATAGTGCATGTCTGAGGTGGCCACGACCGGCTTACCCAGGCGCTGGGCCAGCGCGATGACTTTGCGCACAATATTTTTAAGGTCCTCTTGGCTGCTGGCTTGCCCTGTGCGCAAAAGAAATTCGTTATTGCCCAAGGGTTGGACTTCTAGGTAATCGTAAAATCCAGCTATGCTCTCTAAACGCGCGTCATCCGCGCCTTCTAAGATGGCTTGGATCAGCTCGCCTTGTTCACAGGCGCTACCCAAGATCAGACCCTCGCGCTTGCTGATAAGCAAGTCCCGCGCGATCAATGGCTTACGATAATAACTACGCGTGTGGCTATGGCTGACCAGGTCATAAAGATGCCGCCGACCCAGTTCATTGGCCGCATAAAGAATGGCGTGAAAATACGTAGGGGCGTTCACCTTTTTTTTGTCACGCTCTTCTAAAAAGGCTACGTCTTCAACCAGATACGCTTCCATGCCCAACAAGAGCTTGATGCCCGCCTTTTTCGCGGCTTTGGCGGCCAAAGGAAACGCGTGCACGACGCCATGGTCCGTGACCCCCACCGCGGCATGCCCCCATTGAGCGGCGCGAAGGATGTATTGCTCGATATCCACGACCGAGTCGGACGCGGACATCTTGGTGTGGGCGTGCAACTCAATGCGCTTTTCAACCGCAAGGTCTTGACGCAAGAGCGCCGGCGGTAAACGGGTGACGGCACTGGCCATCAGCACCAGCTCGTCTTTTTCGAAATCATCGCTTTGCAAGGGCCCCCGCACACGCACGCGAGCGCCCGCGGGCAGTTCTTTGGGACGGTCCTCGCCAGGCCGCACAAAAAACTTGCAAGTGATCGAGTCGCTGCCGTCGGTCACCGCAAACTTAAACCAGGCGCCTTCGGTCTTGGTCGGTCGGATGGAAAAACCAAAAAGCTCGCCTTCAATCATCACGTCACGGTCAACCTGCAAGAGGCTCGCGATCTCTCGAGGTTTTCCTGGGGAGATCAAGCGACCAAACCACGCGCCGTCCGCTACTTTTTTGGCAGGCCCTGGGGTGAAAGCTTCCCCCTTGGGTGCCCCACCGTTCGATGGAGCGCTTGAATTGCTTGCCAAAGTAATGGTGACTGCTGGAAGGATAGGCGCGCTGGCTGGTTGCAAGCTCTCATCCAGGACGATGCTGACCGTGGGATTCTGTCCCAAAGCCCAACCCAAGTGCTCAGCCAAACGCAAAGCAGCCTGACGCTGCTGCAAGGCCTGAGCAATCAAACGCGTCGGGACCAACAACTCGACACGCTCTTCGGAAAGATCGCCACCAAAACGATACTCGAGCCGCGAGGTCCAATCTGGCGCGAGGGCTAGCTCGGCCGCCAAACGCAAAAGCATGTCATCAAAATGCAACGCCAAGTACTCTTCGGTCGAAATGCAGCCGGGGGTGTAGCGCGCGCACAAGGCCATATGCGCAAAGTCTAGTTTTTTAAGTTCGGCGCGTAACGCGTCAAAAGGATTAGTGTTTTCGGGGGCGCTGGCAAGGCTGAGCGTTAAACGAAGGGTTTGGGTTTCGGGCTCAAAGTACAACGCTTCAAGCAGCGACCCCTGAAAGGCATCGAGGGTCGCGGAATCAAATTTTAGACCCATTGCCTGAATCCAGGCCACCGGGTCCTTGACGCTCAATTGAATCTGGGTGGGCAAGAAGTTTCCTTAGTTCTTGGCGTCCAAGGCTGCGCGAGCATGCGCCTGGATCGCGGTATCTTTGGCGTCTAAAAGGCGTTGGAAATGTGGCCTTGCTTCGGACATTTTTTTGTCATTTTCTAGCGCTTCCGCCACGGCAAAGCGCGCTGTTTCAATCGGCAAACTAACGCCCGCTGGAAGCACCCAACCCTGATCCACCAAGCGCAGAATTTCTAGCGCCATGGCGCGCACCCGAAGATCTTTGGCGCGTGTGTCCCGCGCGATCTCTAAGCACACGCGGGCGATATGGTGATTGTTTGGATAGCGTTTGTAAATCAGCTGCAGATCAGGAATTGCGCCTTCGATATCGCGTTGTTCTGTCGCCAGAGTCTTGCCACGGTAAACCAGCGCCGGCCAATGGGCATAGGTGCCCTTGTCAATGGCGAACCCGATCATCTGCAGGCCTTTTTTTTCGTCGCCGTTCAGATCTAAAAAGAACTGCAAGACGCCGGATAAGCGACCGCAATAATACTCAAACTGACCCAAGCCCATATACGCGTTATAGATCGTCGGATCCATGGCCACGCCTTCTTTAAGGTGGCTGGCGCCACGCCGACCATCAAGGTAACTACTGAAGTATTGATTTTGATAAAGCTTGGCTAATCCGCGGCACCCATAACCGGCGCCTAGATAAAGCTTGGCATAAGGGTCTTTGGGATAGGCTTGGGCTTGGATCTCTGCCTTGGCGATCAATTGGTCCACGGTCTGGTGAAATGCCTTAAAAACTTGCGGGTCACGGCGCCCGGAGCTGAGGTCATCCTGCACGTGCGACAGCATGGATGCCGACCTAAAAAGGTCGACCAAAATATGCCCCTCCGCTTTGGGTTCGGCCAAATCTAAGATCCGCGCCGCGTCATCCCACTTTAAATTAAGTGAGGCTTCTTGGCTGGCCAAGAGCTCTTGGTAGACCGGTGCCGACAGATTAAAGTCTGTGTCAAGGCGTGCGACAGTCTCGGCACCACTGAAGGTGGCGACAAAAATAGACGCGCTTAGAAAAAACCATCGGGCCAAGATCATTTGCGTTTGTATTGAGCGACCGTGAATTGAATCTCTTGAGAAATGCTGGGATTGCTCATCAAGATGGCGTCAAAATCCTTCTTATACAGCACGTAAAGCTCGGTGGGCAGTTCGGCCCGCACGGTCGCAGCACGGGGCTCGTCTGTCACCAAGGCGCGCTCCCCAAAATATTGATCCGGGCCAAGATCAGCCACTTTAACCATAGCCGTCTTTTGCTTAACCCACACCGTGCAGCGTCCCGTCGAGATCATATAAAAAGCGTCCCCGTTTTTTTCACCCTGCGTGATGATCATGTGACCACGCGGCACCACGCGCTTCTTAAGCGCTTCGACCAAGAGTTCGACTTCTTCCATGCGTAAGCGATTGAAAAAATCGACCCCGTGTAAGACCTTGCGCAATTTTCGGACTTGTTCGATGAACGAATTGCCGTCGCTTGAGGGTTCTTGGGCGCGCGAAAGGAGTTCCTCTGGTCCAGGCATGTCCGACTCCTGTGAAAGAAAATTAAGCGTGTCTATTATGCCGAGAAACGTCTTCACATGCTACGGACTCGCATCAGGCATGCCGTATAGTGAAACTTAATTATTTGAACTACTTGGGCAAAACATCCTCAATGGACAAATCTCACACTGTGGCTGACGCGCGCCGCAAATTCTTCGTCCATGCCAAATCAACCAATGCGAGGTGCGTCCCCATTTTTTAGGTGGGATGGCCTTGCACAGATGCGCTTCGACCTTCACCGGATCCGCTGATACAAAAAAGCCTAAACGTTGACCCACGCGCAAAACATGCGTGTCCACGGCCAGGCCCGGTAGCCCAAAGGCGTTGGAACGCACGACGTTCGCGGTCTTGCGCCCAACCCCCGGCAAAGCGACCAGAGCCTCAAGCGCTTGCGGCACCTGTCCGCCATGCTCTGCGACTAAGGCCTTGGCCGCACCCACGATATTTTTGGCTTTGTTTCGAAAGAGCCCAATGCTTCTTAAAAATTTTTCGACCGTGGGCAACTTGGCGCCTGCCAACGCCTTGGCGTTTGAATAAGTCGCGAAAAGCGCGGGCGTGACCCGATTGACGGCGGCATCAGTGCATTGAGCCGAGAGAATGGTCGCTATCAAAAGCTGATACGGATTGGTGTAATTTAACTCGCAATGCGCGTCGGGATAAGTCTTGGCCAACAGGCCCAAGACCTTGCGCAAGCGGACCCGGGAAAGCGAGGTCCAAACTGGGAGGCGCTCAGACATAGAGCTTTTTAGACGCAAAGCCGACCTTGACGCGATAGATAAAGAAATAGGCCCAAGGACGCAGCCCATTGCTCAGGTGATCCAAGATCAGATGGCCCAACCATCCCAACGCGCCCCACAGCATCCATGCGGGCGCTCCGAGGGCGAAAGACAACCCCAACGCAACAGCAACCCATTCCCACCCATGCAAAAAAAGCCATTGCCGTTTGGGCAGGCGCGCGTCAAAGAAACCAAGAAAGCGCCGCCAATTTAGATTGAACCCATCCTCACGCCAATAATCCGCCAGGTGGTCCAGATCGATAAAAACGCCCAACACAAAGAAAGCCGTGGCACCGTGCCAATCGCCCGTGCCAAACCCGATTCCCATGGCGCAAGCGCCCGACACTGTCGCGTGTTGATGCAAATCCATGATCAAACCTTTGGCTGGCCTGCCTAATTATGCGAGAACTTGTGCTCGCCCCAAAACTCTACCAAACGTTGATTTTGCTGATCCAAGAGCCCCAGCTCACGCGAAAGGCGCGTCACCGCATCGGGGTCCTCTAAGAGCGCCTGCTTGTCTGGATTCTCGGCATCCACCAGATCGGCCAAAAACCAGGACAAACGCACTGGATCTTTCAGGTGTTTTTCGTAGAACAATTGCTTACTGGTCAAAAGAAAGTAAATATTCGCGTAACGCGACAACGTGGAGCGCAGCTCTTCGCGAGCGCTGGCGGCATCTTGATCATCGCCCACGGGGTCTTCTAGCAGCTCAACTTGAGCCAACCAGGTTGGTTCGCGGCGCAATTCTTGCGTCACCCGAAAACGCTGCGTGCCCTCGACCACCACATGGATGTCGCCATTGGCTTTGTGGTCGGCCTTTTTAATGCGAGCCAGACATCCCACAGGATGCGGTAACGCCACCCCGCCCACTTCGGGCCCTTCTTGGATGAGCGTGATCCCAAATTGGCTGTCCTCTTCTTGACAGCGCTGGATCATCTCTTTGTAACGGGGCTCAAAAATACGCAGCGGCAGGCTGGCGCGCGGAAAAAGCACCGTGCCGAGCGGAAAGAGCGGCACCGGCTTGTCGCTCATGCTGTCAGGCTGGCCAGGTCCTTGGTGTCGAGCTCGATCCATTTTCCCTCCCCTTCCCAGACACGGACCATCTCAAGGCCAGGCACGGCTTTGGCTAGATCCTTACAAATCTCGATGCTTAAGATCTCGCACGATGGATAGGCAAATTGAGCAGACAAATCCTGATGGTCAAAGCGATCTAAGACTTTGCGCAAGCAGGCCCGCACGTCTCGAAAATCAATCAAGACCCCGTCCACCGGCTGGCCTGTCACAAAAGCCTCGACCCGGTAGGTGTGCCCATGCAGGCCGTCACAGCGATCGTGTCCCGGTAAAGCGGTCGCCGCGTCAAAGGTGGCTTCAACTCTTATTCTCATGGCTTGAGCGCTTGAGGCGCGCGCAGCGCAGCGATCTGCGCGTCGAGCGATACATCACTGGCATTGGACTCTGCCCATTTATTGTGGCCTTCCCAAAGGCGCACCGTGGTCAGGCCTGGCAGATCACGACGCAGGTCGCGAAAGAGCGCCAAACAGATATTTTCGCAGCTGGGCACTTCAAAGATCTGGCTCAGGTCCTTGTGGTCATAGGCGCCCATGGCGGCTTTGGCACTTGCGCGTAGCGCTTTAAAATCCATCACCATGCCGTTTTTTAACTCGCCCTCGACCACAACTTCAACTTTATACGTGTGCCCGTGAGGGACTTCGCACTTGTCTAAAGTCCGAACTAGATGGGCGCAGTCCATAAAATCAAAGATACCAACTCGCATGCTTCCCTCAGAGGATCGCTTCTAAGACTTGGGTGCTTGCCAACTCAAGACGGGGGGGGCCACCGCCCTGCCAAAAAAAGAGACGCCCAGCCACAAAGTTCGCGGCTGGGCGTAATCTGAACGCACCCCTTAGCTCTTTACTGGCTCCATCGGCTCTAAACTGTTCAACGCGCCCAA
>JANLXT010000300.1:0-5111 GCA_031365225.1 candidate division FCPU426 bacterium | reverse complement strand
CGTTTTAAATCGCCATCCCGCCAAGCGCGAGATCTGGATCGGCTTGAGCCTCATCGTCCTTTTCACGGCGTTAGCATGGGTCACCGACTGGGACATGGCGCTCGCGCGTCAGGCGTATGGCGATGGTACGCAAGCGTGGCCCGGCACCACCCAAGCACCTTGGACATGGTTCTATCGTTTCGCTGAACCACCCGCCTTTATCTTTGGCTTGCTCGCGTTGCTGTTTTATTTTATTTCTACACCACGCTCGACCAAGCTTTCGTGGCAAGGTCCCGCGATCTATTTTGGCTTGGTCTGGTTTTTAGGACTTGGATTGCTGGTCAATGTCTTAGGCAAAGGCCTGTGCGGTCGTCCCCGCCCGATCGAGACCTTGGGCCTGGGTGGCACCTGGGAATTCTTGCGTCCGTTTGAGCTAGGCATCCCAGGTCGCGGAAGATCTTTCTTGAGCGGTCATGCGTCGACCGCGTTTTATTGGATGACCTTGTATTTTGTGTGGCAGGGCGCCAAGCGCTGGATCGCGCTCGCCTTTGGCGTCACCTTTGGCCTCTTGGTCGGCTGGGCGCGTGTTCAACAAGGGGGACACTACCTGAGCGACATACTGCTTTGTGGAGCCGTCATGTTCACATTGCAGGCCCTGCTCTCACCTTTGATACAGCGCCCCCTGGCGCGGGCCTTTTGGTTTCGCAGACCCACGCTCACGGCCCTCGTGGGAGTCGGCTTTGGCTTGGTCCTGTGTGGACATACCCTCTACGAAGAACGCCTTTACACTTTGGCGCCTGTCGGCTTTAAACCTAGCCTCGATCGACGCGAACGCGTCAGCGTCACCAATTTTCCCCAAGCCACGGATGTCGCGTTGGACATCGATCTGCGGCGCGGCGACATTGCGGTCAGCTTTGAAAACATGACGCTCCCCGACCGTTTGCCGATGCTCGTCGAAGAAAAATCCCGTGCGCTCAGCTTGCCGGGGGGCAAGGTCAGCATCGAAAATAGCCCCTTGGCCACCAGTGCCCGCGACGCGCACCCCCGCGCTGGTTTGCGCCTGCTCCAAACGACGCGTTTGCTCGTCATGAGTCAGCTAAAATATTTAGCCCGGGTCGACCCACGCCGGGGCCTGGACTTGCGCCTCAAAAGCGCGCACGGGACCATTCAACTTGGGCCCTTGCCTTCGGGCCGTCGGGTGCTCTTGGTCGGCAAGCTCCATAGCGCTGAACTACCGCCAGAATTTAAGCCTTATGGTCAAACCGCTTGGTTTCGCGAGGGGGTCGAGCCTTTGATCAGCCTTCAATTGCAGGCCGATCAGGTGGAATTTTCACCCTCCCTGCCCTAAACTGGATTTTTCTGTTCTGCCTATGGAGCTAGCATGAGTCAAGGTCCCTTACGTTCTGCCCGCATCACCCAAGGTGTCAATCGCTCGCCCAATCGCGCCATGCTTCGCGCGGTGGGGTTCACGGACGCTGACTTTAAAAAGCCCATCGTGGGTGTTTGCTCGACCTACAGCGATATCACCCCCTGCAACATGCACATCCACGGCCTGGCTGAAAAAGCCCGGGGCGGGGCCGATGGCAACGGTGGCGTGGGCCTGATCTTTGGCGCGCCCACAGTCAGCGACGGCATCAGCATGGGCACGGAGGGCATGAAGTTTAGCCTGGTCAGCCGCGAGGTCATCGCGGATAGCATTGAAGTGGTCGCCAACGCTCAGGCCTTTGATGCGCTCGTGGCCATCGGCGGTTGCGACAAGAACATGCCAGGCTGTCTGATGGGCATGGCCCGCGTCAACATCCCCGCGGTCTTTGTCTACGGCGGAACCATCCTGCCAGGCAGGGCGCTGGGCAAGGACGTCGACATCGTCAGCGTCTTTGAGGCCGTGGGCCAGCACAGCAACGGTAGCCTGAGCGACAAACAGCTGAAAGAGGTCGAGTGCAACGCCTGTCCCGGCGAAGGCAGCTGCGGGGGCATGTACACCGCCAACACCATGGCCAGCGCCATCGAGGCCATGGGCATGAGCCTGCCAGGATCAAGCAGCCAGCCCGCCGCGAGCAAAGAAAAATACACAGACTGCAGCGACGCCAGCAAGGCTGTCTTAGGGCTGCTAAAAAAAGGGATCACCCCCAAGCGGATCATGACCCGCAAAGCTTTCGAGAACGCCATCCGTGTCGTCCTTGTCCTGGGCGGCAGCACCAACGCCGTGTTGCATCTGCTGGCCATGGCCGACGCCTGCGGGGTCAAGCTCGACCTTGATGACTTCCAAAAGTTCAGCGACAAGACTCCGTGGCTGGTGGACTTGCGACCCAGTGGCCGTTTTGTCATGGCCGACCTGTGGAAAGTCGGTGGACTGGAACCTATCATGAAGATGATGCTGGACGCTGGCATGCTGCATGGCGACTGTCTGACCGTGACAGGCAAGACCGTCGCTCAAAATTTAAAGAACGTGAAGCCCATGTCCAAACACCAGGATATTGTCCGTAGCCTAAGTGCCCCTCTCAAAGCCACGGGCCATTTGCGTATCCTCTACGGCAACTTAGCTCCCACGGGTGCGGTCGCCAAGATAAGCGGCAACGAAGGCCTCGAACACAGCGGCCCCGCTCGTTGCTTTGATAGCGAAGAGCTGGCCCTCAAAGCCATCCTTGGCGACAAGATCAAGAAGGGCGACGTCATCGTCATCCGTTACGAAGGCCCTCAAGGTGGCCCCGGCATGCGCGAGATGCTCAGCCCCACCAGCGCCATCATGGGCAAGGGCCTGGGCAAAGACGTGGCCCTCATCACCGATGGCCGCTTCAGCGGCGGTAGCCACGGCCTGGTCGTCGGCCACATCACCCCCGAAGCCCAAGTCGGTGGCCCCATCGCCCTGATCAAAGAAGGCGACATCATCAAATTAGACGCGATCAAGAACACGCTCACCTTGGAAGTCTCAGCGACCGAGCTAGCCAAGCGCAAAAAAAAGTGGAAAGCCCCCAAATCCAAGTACCCCAAAGGCGTGCTGGCCAAGTATGCCAAGCTGGTCAGCAGCGCTAGCTTGGGTGCGGTGACGGATAGGGTCTAACTGAACACCCAACCAATAAAAAGCCCCGCTCAGACTGAGCGGGGCTTTTTATTTACAATTTTTCCTCTAATCAATTCGGCTCGATGCGCGTGACGCCCAAGCCATCGTAATCCCTGTCGAAGCTCAAGATGCTCATCCCTTGTTCGGACACATAAGCAGCTTGAAAAGCGTCAATAAAGGAGACATCGTTCTCTAGATAAGCTGTCAAAGCTCCGTGGACGGTGCCCTTGTCGATGATGTGGAAGAGGCTTGATGCGCAGAGCTCAAGCAGTGCATCCGTGATAGCAGGCCGCGCCCAACCCTTGCCTTCTAAGACCCATACCGTCTCCGCCAAGGTCAAGCTGTGCACCTGCAGTTTGACCCGCCCCTGTTTGAACCGTTCTAAATGCTCTTCCACCGCCTTTAGCTGGCGCGCATCATCGCGCAGCAAGAGCCGCAAGAGTATGTTCGCATCCACCAGAATCAAACCTTCCCCTCCCGGCGCTTGCGGTCATAGTGCGCCGTCACCTGCTCGGCGACCAAAAGGTCGGCTTCACGGTCGGTCAGCAAAGGTCCAGCTACGACCCTCAAGCTCTTGGCATACCCGACAAAGTCGCCTTTGCGCGCCTTGGTCAAGATCGCGCGATTCCCGACCGCTGCAAGGTCGACTTTATCCCCTGGTTTGATCCCCATAATCCTGCGCACGCTGACCGGGAGCGTAATCTGCCCTTTGCTCGAGACCTTCATTGTCGCCATCGCTTGCTCCTATGCTGCTCAGATAGATGCTTTACTTTTTAAGTATTTGCTTTACTTTAAAAAGTGTCAAGAGTTCAATTCGCTCAATTGCATCCCCGCACTTATGAGCTGCTATTTCGTAGTCTTTTTAACAGCTTGGTGCGATGACGAATAGGGTCTAACAATTTTTGGAGTCATCCGTGAGCAAATCCAGAGAAGATCTATTAACTGAATACAATCGAATAAAGGCCACTCTTCTGTCTAGCCTGTTTCATTTGCCTCTCTTAAAGCTTCGGAATATTCGCACTCAGCTGCAGCGATTAGATGAACGCGCATCAGGGCATATGCTTGCGGCGGACTTCCCTGATTACCTGCTCAAGCGGCTTAGAGCGCGCTTTACCCGCCCTAACTTCGACCGCTCGCTTTTCGATGGCACGGCGCCATTGAACAGAAGTCTTGCGGTCTCGGGGTCCATCTAGTTTTTCAATCAAACGGTCCAATAGCTCGCCACGCTGCTTTTGGGGCAAGCGAAGGGCCGCTTCAATCACAGCTGTTCTGGTCATGATGAATCGTCCTAGAAAGATGATATCTTTCTGACGACCCCATTTCAAGGCCCTCCGTCAGGACGCCTTGCCCTCGACAATTCCCCTTTGATTTCGTAAGCTTTTGTATGTGCTTATAGAACACCGTGCCTGACCTTGTATGAGACTCCTATGACCAAGATCCAAGCCATCGTCTTTGACCTAGACGGCACTCTTGTGGACCAAGAGGGTGCTGAGCGCGAAGCGTTGGAGGCTTTGTTTAGTTCGGACATTGATCTGGCGCCTAATCCTGGGTACCACGCTTTTTTGCGGTCGTGGCGCAATGCGGCCGATGAGTTTTTGCAGCTGTATTTGGATAAGAAGATCAGCTTTGACGAGCAGCGCATTCGACGCTTTATGGCGCTGTATGAGGAATATGGGCAAATCTGTCCGCGGCCAAAAGCGGAGGGCTTGCAAAAGCGGTACATGGAATTGTATCGCCAGCACTGGCGCGCGTATGAAGATGCGATCCCGGCGTTGACCGCGCTCAAGGCCAAGGTTCGCTTGGCGGTGATCACCAATGGCGACAGCGTGCAACAACGAGCCAAGTTGACTGCGGCGGGGCTCGGCGGCTATTTTGAGCACATCTTGGTATCGTCCGAGGCGGGAATCGCTAAGCCCTTGCCAGGCATTTTTGAGCAAAGTGCCGCCGCCCTTAAATTGGCCCCTGAAGCCCTGACCTATGTTGGCGACCGGCCCGAGATTGACGTTGCGGGGGCTTTGGCGGCCCATTGGTCCGCGGTCTGGCTGGACCGAAAAGGGATGCCTGGAACTGC
>JANLXT010000230.1:0-5278 GCA_031365225.1 candidate division FCPU426 bacterium | reverse complement strand
CATCGCCAACGCGATCTTCGAGACTGGCTGGGCAGTCAACGTGTATCCCCTGTGATCAGTGCGCTTAGCGGTCATTTCGAGGCAGTGCGCAAGAGTGAGTGGGATCGATTGAGCGGACGGTTTGAAAAGTTGAATCCGCAGGATAAGGCAAATGTTGAATATTTAACCCAAGCCTTGGTTAAGAAGTTGCTAAACAC
The DNA here is from genome assembly GCA_031365225.1 of candidate division FCPU426 bacterium. GTDB lineage: Bacteria > Oederibacteriota > JAJYGY01 > JAJYGY01 > DAIDJD01 > JANLXT01. Next base: position 5,081 of record JANLXT010000230.1, on the reverse strand, counting down.
CCCGATTGCGCATCTGAAAAAATCGGCCGCGGATGGCCAACGCCCCGCTGAGCTGGTTGAAAGCCTTGAGTTGCTTTTTGACCTAGAGCGCGACCGATGAAAAGCTTGCGACTGGGAACGCGCGCGAGCACTTTGGCGATGACCCAATCACAAACAGTTGCGAATGCTCTGCGGCTAGCCCATCCTGACCTCAGCATCGAGATCGTGGCGCTTCGGTCCAGCGGCGATCAAAAACCTGACATCGCGTTGGCCAGCGCTGGGGGTGTGGGCCTTTTTACCAATGAGCTTGAGCAGGCGCTTTTGTCAAAGACCATTGATTTAGCGGTGCACAGCCTTAAGGATCTACCCACTCAATTGGCAGCGGGACTTGGCCTAGCGGCGATTAGTGCCCGCGAAGATTGGCGTGATGCGTGGGTTAGCGCAAAGTATCAAGACCCCTGGACTTTACCTCAAGGCGCGTTGGTGGGCACGGGTAGTCCGCGCCGGCGGGCTCAGCTGAGCGCTCGCCGGCCCGATCTTAAGTTTGTTGAGTTTCGGGGTAATGTAGATACGCGTTTGGCTAAATTAGAACGAGGCGAGGTGGACGGGGCGGTTCTGGCCATGGCAGGACTTAAACGGCTAGGCCTGACCGATACAGCCAGCTATCTTTTTGGCGCTTCAGAGATGTTGCCGGCGCCAGGACAAGGGTTTTTGGGTTTGGAGACACGCCTCGAGGACGAGGCTTATGACTTGGTCTCGGCGCTCAATGTTGCCTTGGCGAGTGACGAGGCGGAGGCTGAAAGGGCTGTGTTAGCGCGCTTGGGAGCGGGTTGTCATACACCTGTGGCAGCGCTGGCACAATCTGGTCCTGCGGGACTTGAGTTACAGGCTTGGATAAAGAGTTCGGATGGAATGGTCTACACGGCACAGCGGTTAGCGCTGGGAATTTCTCCAAAAAACCTCGGGAGTGCGCTGGCCGAAGATCTCCTACGTCAGGGAGCAAGAGTGTGAGCCGAGCACAGGGCATGGTTAGCTTGATTGGCGCGGGACCTGGAGACCCAGATCTGATCACCGTCGCGGGCCAAAAAGCGCTCGAGCGCGCCGAGGTCTTGGTCTATGATTTTTTAGCCAATCCCACGTTACTGGATCTTGCGCCCGCCACGGCCAAACGCATCTGCGCGGGTAAGCGCGCGGGGAAGCATACGCTGACGCAGGACCAGACCAACAAGCTTTTAGTCAAATTGGGCAGGGCGGGTAAACGGGTCGCGCGTCTTAAGGGCGGCGACCCGTTTGTTTTTGGGCGTGGCGGAGAAGAGGCGCTCGCCTTGGCTGAGGCGGGGGTGCCCTTTGAGGTCATCCCAGGTGTGAGCAGCGGGGTAGCCGCACCCGCCTATGCGGGTATTCCAGTCACCCATCGGGGACTTGCGACCAGCGTTGTTTTTGTTACCGGGCAAGAGCGCTCCGGCAAGCCACTTTCGGCAAAGACACTACGGTCGTTGGCTAGCCTGGACGGTACGCTTGTCTTTTTTATGGCTACCGAGGTTGCTGCGCGTATTTGTAGCGCGCTTATTCGGGCTGGTCGAAAAGCCGACACTCCCGCGGCGGTGGTGCACAGGGGTACGTGGTCTGACCAAAAAGTCCTTGTCTCGACGCTGAAGCTTTTGCCTGACCTGATGAAACAGCACGGGATCGGCGCTCCAGGACTCTTGGTCATTGGCGATGTGGCCAAGTTGCGAAGCCGTCTAGCGTGGTTTGAGAAGCGCCCGCTTTTTGGCCGCACGATTGTTGTGACGCGTTCACGGGAGCAAGCCAGCAAGCTATCGCAAAGCCTACGCGCGCTTGGTGCCACAGTGCTCGAGACCCCAAGTGTACGTACCGTCGCATTGCCACTCGACGCCAGCATGCGCAAGTTGTTGAGTGCGACCCCGAGAGCGCATTGGCTGGTATTTAGTAGCGCCAAGGGTGTTGATCAATTTTTTGCGCGGTTGATCGATGTTGGGATGGACGCTCGCTCACTCAAGGGCGTTAAGATCGCCGCGGTGGGCGCGAGCACTGCCCAAGCACTTTTGGCACACGGCATCCAGGCGGAGCTCGTTCCGGCCACTTTTAACTCGGATGAGTTGTTGGTGGCTTTGCTCAGGCGCGTGAAACGTGGGCAGACACTGATCTTGGCTCGCGCCTTGCAAGGGCGCGATGTTCTACCGCAAGGATTGCTGGCGGCAGGTATTCGCGTCCGGCACTTAGCGCTTTATCGTACGGTGCCCGTCGTTGCGGACCGGGCCCTGCTTCGGCAACAAATCTTGGACGGCAAGGTTGATTGGGTGACTTTCACTAGCTCATCCACCGTGGATAACTTCAAGAATCTTTTTTCCAGCAAGGATTGGGGCAGTCTGCGACCTAAGATCACAGCGGCCTGTTTAGGGCCTATCACGCGGTCCGCCGCGCAAGCCGTTGGGATTCGCGTGTCTATTGAGGCACCCACAGCTAGTATTCAGGCTCTTGTCGATGCCTTGACCCAAACTAAAAAACTCACGTGAATCGCCCGGGTCCAAAAGCACTTTCCGGCACAAATGCGATACAACGCTGGGGTATGCTCGCGCTGGGATTGGCTTTTGTGGGTATCGACTTATTGGGTTTGCTAGATCGCATGGCGATGGACTCCATCACGCTCAGCACCTGGGCATTTCTGCTTTTGGGCGCTTACGGAGCCATTCTCTATCCCGCGGTGACGTTGGAACGGGGTAAATCGGCGCCGGCCTTGCGTTCAAAATACGCCCCTTGGATCGCGCTTGCTTGCGTGCAGATCGCGGCTCGACTTGCGGGCGCTGCGCACGCACCTTTTTTAGTTGCGCACGCTCTCTTAGTGCTATTTGTCACGCGTCAGCATGGAATGTTGCAGGGAGCGCTGCTGGGCTTGCTTGCGCTAGGCCTTGAAGGCGCCGCGCTAAGACGGGATACCCTTTCCGAAGGTTTAGTTCTTGGCGTTGCTTGGAGCCTAGCGGGCTTGCCCATGGCTTGGGTCGCGGGATGGGTCTTGTCCCTAGGCACTGAAAAACGCAGTGGCGCAAAGAGTGAAAAATTAAGAATCGAAGAAGCAGGATTTTCACCCGCGCACGTCTTAGCCGAAGCGGAAGAACTGCCCACGATCGATCCAGGCGATCTTTTTTGGCGCAATGCGGCATCCATCGTGGATCTGGCTTGGCACGCGCATCCCCATTGGAACAGCGCTACCTTATGGTGGATGGACGGGGATAAAGCGAGCTTGCGCTTACACCGTATGCGCCAGGGGCAGGCGCGTATTGATGCCGAGATCGGTCTTGACGATGGCATGGTGGGTCTCGCCATGAAAGAACAGAAGGCGATAGCCATGGCCACGCTCAGCGCAGAGTCCGCTGGTGGATTGGGCTATTATGACGGTGAAGCGCCAGCACGCGCCCTCATCGCAGTTCCCTTGCTGGACGAAGGCGTCGTACGCGGCGTGTTGGCGATCGATCGCGTTGAAGCCGGCCTGTGGCCACCCCAAGAAGAATCCGCGCTCGAGTTCAGCGCGCGACAGCTCGTGCAACTGTGGCAACAGTCCGCCGCCTTTGGTCGCGTGCAAGCGCAAGGCAAGCGGACCTCGCGCCTTTACGAGGTCGCCAAGGTCCTAGCCAGTGATCTGGATCGCGAACGCCTTTTGACGCGTTTTCCAGATCTGTTGGCATCCCTGGTGCCCTTTGATAGCTATGTGCTCGCGCTGCGCGAAGGTGAGCAAGGCGAGTTTGGTCTAGCCGCGAAGCGGGGCTATCGCGCCAACTGGGATGGCGGCAAAGCGTTGGCGGTCGAGGGTGTTGTCGGTCGGTTTGTGGGTCAATCGGACGAGGCTGTGGTTTTTAATGCCGGCGCCGACGCCCAAGTGCCTCCATTCTTGATCGAAGGGCTCGAGAGCCCAGCCGATTGTTTTATGCTCGTCCCGCTCAATCTTGCGGGGCGTTTTAGTGGTCTACTAAAAATCGATCGACGCGGACGGGCCTTCACAGCGGCCGAACGTGATATCGCTTTGATCTTTGCTAATCAGGCCGCGTTGACACTAGAACACGCCCGTCTTTACACCCTTCATCGGCGCATGGCGACGACCGATGGCTTGACGGGCCTCTACAACCACCGTTATTTTCAAGAACGCCTGGCGCTAGAGCTCGAAAAGGCTGGACGCGAGCACGGGAGCGTTGCCCTTGCGTTGACAGACATTGATTTCTTTAAAAAGTTCAATGACACCTTTGGGCATCAAGAAGGCGATGTCGTGCTTAAAAAAGTGGCGCGCCTGCTCGAAGACAAGGCCCGGCCAGGCAAGGACGTGGTGTGCCGCTATGGAGGGGAAGAGTTTGTCGTCATCATGCCTGGCTGCGATATCGTTGAGGCGCGCGAAGTGATGGATGCCTTGCGTGATTATTGCGCAAAAAACATGATGGGTGGCACGGGCCCCGAAGCGCGAGCGATCACAATGTCCATTGGCTTGAGCGTCTTTCCTCAAGGAGCTCAAGATCAGCGAGAGCTAATTCATTTGGCAGACGAGGCACTGTATAAAGCCAAAAAGAGCGGGCGCAACCAAGTGTGTAGCTACAAGGACCTGTCCTAGACCCTGTGGCAGAGCCTGCCCGACAGAGGTATACTATGACCAGTCTTAATTTCGTTTGTGGAGGTAGGTCGATGAGCATAAAAACTATCTTGGTTTTGTCGGTGGCCCTGTCAGCGCAGGCCAATGCGGCTTACAAATTTCAGGATCCCTTCAAGGTGAGCACGGACTCTAACCCCCGAGGGGTGATTGCGGCCGATTTGGACAACGATGGCCGCTCCGAGGTTGTTGTTGCTAATTTTGGGGCGCCCACGCTTATCGGCCAAGTCACGGGTCAAGCGGCTGGATCGGTTCAAATCTTTAAGTTTGAAAAAGGCAAAGCGACCCTCGGCCAGACCCTGCCTTCCACGGGGTCGCCTCGTTCGGTGGCGGCGTTGGATATGAACGCGGATGGGCGTTTGGACCTTGTCGCGACGCAGTACGACGCTGGAACTTTGGCGCTATGGTTGCAACGCGCCGACGGTAGCTTCGAAGCGACGGGAGCCGTGCC
>JANLXT010000216.1:0-4520 GCA_031365225.1 candidate division FCPU426 bacterium | reverse complement strand
CCGACTTCCTTTAAGTGCCCCACGGGCTCAAAGCCAAAGCCCTCATGCAGCCCGATGCTCACGGCCTGATCGGCCGATATCCCGGCGATCATGGTCTTATGCCCCAACGCGGTGCAGCGGTCGATCAAGTCCCGCAACAAGGCCTTGCCCAGGCCTTTGCCGTGCATGTCATGGCGTATATACACCGAGTTCTCGACGGTGTGCCGGTATGCGGCGCGGGGGTGAAAGGGGGATGCCGAAGCCCACCCGACCACCTCGCCGTCGATGACAGCCACGGTGATGGGATGTGCAGGCCCATGCCCCTTGAACCACTCCAGGCGCTCGGTGGGGGTGGTGGGTTCTTCTTGGTAGGTGCAGGTGGAATTCAATACATAAAGATTGTAAATTTCATTTATAACTGCAGAATCCGCTTCGAACGCTGCTCTTATGCTGACGTCATTCATAATTACGCTCACCTTTTTTGTCGTAATTGCCACCCGTACTATGGTTAGAGGTAGCTCTGCTTCAAGGATTGTTTGTCCTTGCTTGGTTCTAATTTATAAGTTTTTGAGTTTTCTTTTCATCAATTAGTAACTGAGTGGCAACTGGAATTTTTAAAATATCAGAAATCCATTGCCGATCTTTATGGTCCATATGATGCAAATACAAATGATGCACTAAAACATCTTGTGCAATTCGAAACGCAAATGGATTTGCTTTTTCTAAATCCTTGCTCAATTCATAAATTTCTTTCCTCGGAATTCCGTTCGTGTACTCTAATTTAATAATCAAATCAATCAGTCTAACTGCTGGTGTATTCCCCAATCCTTTATACACACCTTCATAAAGCTCAATCAATTTATCCTCACCCAATGAATTTGATATTTTCCAAACAACCGCCATCGATACTTGATAGGACAACGTCAAAAATATTTTTTTCGCTTCATCTATTATCTCCTCTTCTTTCATATTAGTATTTTCGAACATCACATTCTTAAGAACTTCTAACAATTGCTCTTTAGAGCTTTCCATAGCATTTAAATAAAAACGCAAAAACCTTAGACCTACTTTTATCGCCTGCGAAGAAAGGTTTTGTAAGTCCTCCCGCTTTAATGAACCGTGATAGTTTCTTAGGATCTGGCCAACTATTTCGACAGCCTTGGCAGATTTTACAGTATCACCAAAAATATCTTTTTCGTTTTCCATTCTTTCTGCACTTTCGCCATTTGCAATAACTTCCTTTTGATTGTCAATCGCATCTCTAGCTTCAAGTCGCTTCACTCTTTCTTTTTCAACATCTCTCCTTTCAATCACTAATTTTGGTATAGCCTCATTTATATCCGTTAAAAATTTCAAATCTTTAACGAGAAGCCCCTCTTCTGAAATACCATCGAATATACACATCGTATTCAAAAGAATTTCATCGATAATATTTCTCTTTTTTGAATGATGAACTAAAAATATTAAAATGTTGGCATTTCTTTCACGATGAATATTTTTACATAAGTTTTCTAAGACACCAATGCAACTGGGATCCTCATTGCGGTCTGACAAATATTTTGCGACGAAAAAATAAAAAAGATATTTATACCGAAACCCCAATTTGCCGTTCCGATTTTCAAGGATACTAGCCTTCAAAAGTGTCTTTTGCGACTCTTGGTGAGAGGCCACTACATATTCAGCTGAATAATTCGTTTCGAATTTTTGTACTTCCTCTTCTGAAATATTATTTACATCGTTTTTAAATATCCAAAACGCCAACTCTCTCAAATAATTTAGGTATGTATCGTATTCTTCACTTTTAATTTTTTGCTTATTAAGTGCAAAAAGAATTAGCGTGTGATAGCAATGTCCATAGGAAGTTAAGCTGTAATCATTACGCTTGTTAGCTTCTAGCGTTTGAATGATTGTCAAAATATAAATCGGCTTCGGCGGAACTATATTTCCTCTGATAATCTGATCTATGTTTCGAGTCAAACTATCAATTTTTGCCTCTAGTTCTTCGTCGCTTATTGTTTCAATCTCGCCGATGCTATTCCATTTTTGAATTAGTTCGCCTCGCTTTACATGTCCAAAATTTAATATCTCATACTGTACATAGTTCGAAAAAATCAAATACTCCGCTTCGTAAAATTGCAATAACTTATCGCCAAATACAATTATCACTCCAAAAATCATTTCCATATTTTCCAAGAATTTTTTTTGGAATTTTTTATTTAATCTTATTAAATGAAAATCATCAATCAGTACCGCTTTATTTTTTGAAGATTTTATAAACTTTTCATAATCTAAATTCGAATACTGATTCTTAATAGCATTACTTAGTATTTTTTCAGATTGAATTTCGGATATTTCAGAACCATTCAAAAGAATAGGTAAAAATCCAGTAGCCAATATTTTCTTATAGATCATCTTTGAAAGTGTACTTTTTCCTGTTTGTTCTTCTCCCATCACTAAAACTTTTGCGTCCTTATTTCCCTCAAGAATAACTTCGGAAGCGTTTATTGTTTGTTCAAGTGAGTTATATTCATCTTTTATTTTTTTTAAATCTGGATATACAAAAAAATCATCTAGGCTTAAAGAGTCTTTGTTCTTATGAAAAAAGTTTATTTCTGATGAATTTAATTCTTTCTCGAAATTTTCTATTAGCCCGATGTTTAGTTCTTCTTTCTTTTTTTCCTTTTCAAGTGTTACCCCTTCCACCGCACCTCTAATTTCTTTGACAACTTTTGTCCAAATTTCATCGCGATTTTCAAAAGATTCAATTGCTTTTCCGTCTTCCGGAGCTAAAAACACGCCGATTGGAGTCCGCTCCCAATCACAAGGACGCAGAACAATAGGTATAATTTTTTTTCTTTTCTATTCTCTAAAGTTCTTTTTACTTCTTCATTCATAATGAATTTCGAGTTAAAAAAATCAACGCTTATCAAAAAAATAACAACATCTGCTTCATTTAGTTTTCGAATAATCGCAGGCGCAAGCTCATCTCCTAGTAAGAGCTCTGCATCTGACCAAATTTCTATTTCTTGATTCGCCTCCATTGGTTTTAAATGTTTACGAAATTCTTCGTGAAAGCTTGCATCGATATGGCTATAACTAATAAAAGCTTTGGGAATGGTCTTCATGTCTCCCCCTGGACGATTTAATTACACGGAATACTCAATTTGCGTTGCTATCGATTCTAAAAGAAATAAATTCAAAATATAAAACTCAATACAAACTTATTGATCTAAAACCCAACCCTCAAACTCATCCCGGCTTCCCCGCTCATCCCCGCATACCTCACCGGCGGGATCGGGATGCTGTTGTAGGTGAGGGCTGGCGTATCGAGAGCGAAGTTGAACTCGCCGCCTTGGCTACCGTAGTTGACGCTGCCGTAGAGGCCAAAATTCAGATAATCCAATGCCAGCCAATTGAAATCTAGGCGGCTTACGGCGCTCAGGTCATTTAGGTTGCTTATCGTGCTTAACGTGTAGCTCGTCTTCTTTCCACTATCCGGACCTTCTGCGCGGATGAAGACGGCTGAGTAATGTTTACCCAGATAGAAGGGTTGGTACTGATTCAGGTAGAGCAGGATCGGGTAGAGCTTGGCGTCCGTGACCCCCAGCTCGTTATAGAAGTATTCGACCGCGGCCGTGGCTTGGCGGTTCTCGCGCCAGGCCCAGGTGTACTCTAGGCCCGTCACCGCCTGCAAGGCCGTGCTGGGCAGGGTGTTGAAAGCGTAGAGGCTCTGCAGCGTGGGAGCAGGGCTACCGGCGGGGGGGAGGCCTTTCCATTCATAATTGCCCAGGCGGCCGTCGTTGCTGATAAAGGCGGCTTCGGCGTAGAAGTCGAAGGGCCCTAGGGGGCTGCTCAGGGTTATGCCGTATCTCGGCAATTCGGTGCTGCGTCCCACCGCGCTGAGGCCGATCTCGGCGGGGCCGACCAGGCCTTCTAGGCGGACGGCGCCGCCCAGCTGTTGCAGGGTGCTGGCGGGCTTGGGGTTGTCTAAGAGCGCGATGGCGTAAAGGTTGGCTTGCTGGGCCTCAAAAGGCAGCTGCACGCTGGCCATGTTCGATCCCAGGCGCAGGTCATAGGGCTGCAAAGGGTCGCGGCGCTGCGGGTTCAGCGCGTCGCTGGGGTTCCAGATGCGGCCCGTGCCCCATTTGACATGCTGCTTGCCCAGGCTGACAAAGGCCCGGCGCTGTATGTCGAACTTGAGCCAGGCCTGGTCCAGGACCACCTGAGGGTTGTTGGGCAAAGGCACCAGCGGCACGGCCGCCGCCGCCGTCGGCAGGCCCGACAAGCCGCCGCCGGCGCCTGCGGTGGGCAGGCCGTATTGATCCTTGGTCGAGTCATAGAGCAGCCGCGCTTCGACATAACCGCGCACCCTGTCACTGGGCTTGGCGTCCAGATAAGTATCCACCTGCAAGGGCAGGTTAAAGCCCTGCTCCCCCTCCGTCAGCCCCCGGCTGAACGGTACCGACAAGCGCTGATAGATCGACCCACCTATATCGAGCGGATCTTCTTTAGTATCCCCACGGCTAAAAGCATCTTGGCCC
>JANLXT010000212.1:0-12341 GCA_031365225.1 candidate division FCPU426 bacterium | reverse complement strand
TGGCCAAGGGCAAGGCGGTCACCGAGGCCTCGGGCGGAGTCAACTTGCGCAATGTTCGCGCGATCGCCAAGACGGGTGTGGACCGTATCTCTGTCGGCGCGTTGACGCATAGCGTTAACGCGTTGGACCTAGGTCTAGATTTCGAGGCCAGCGCTTGAGCTTTGATCCCACGGTTTTTCAAGGTCAACGTGCGGGAGCCTGGGGCAAGCGCTTGATCGTATTGCCAGAGACCGATTCGACCCAACGCGTGGCCTTGGACTTGGGTGATGCGGGCGCGAGCACAGGGGACACGGTGCTCGCTTTGTCGCAGACGGCAGGGCGTGGACGCTGGGGCCGAGCTTGGGTAGCGCAGGCGGGCCAAAGTTTGCTTTTTAGCGTGATACTGCGGCCCAAGGCGCCCCGTCGACATTGGGGCGCGCTCAACGTCTATTTTGGTTCGGGGGTCTGTTCAAGTATTCGGGCGCTGGGTGTGAGTGCCGCCCAAGTCAAATGGCCCAATGATGTGTGGGTGGGTGAGCAGAAAGTCGCGGGTATTTTGGCGGAAGTCCGCGATGACATGTTGGTCCTTGGGGTTGGCATCAACGTCACCCAAACACCTGAAGATTGGCCTCAAGAATTAAGTAAAAGCGTCACAAGTATCGCGGCCCAAGGCACGCGCACTAATCTTGAGAGAGTGTTAGCGCAAACGCTGGTGGGACTTGAGCAAGTCTTGACCCTTTTTGACGCAGGCGAACTCAGTCTCTTGGCCAGGGCCTGGGAGACGCAGGCTTTGTGGATGGACCAAGAACTGCATCTGAGCGTTGGGAAGGGTGGCGTCACGGGTCGGGCGCGGGGGCTAGAGCCCAGCAGCGGGGGCTTGCGATTGTGCCTACCCGATGGGCAGGAACGTGTGTTTATCGCCGGCGAAGTGACTCGCTTGCGTCCGCAGGGGCCTGCTTGACAGGCTTGGTTTGGCCCCTAATAATTGATTTTAAGGTGTTTTTGGGCTTAGGCCCGTGTGGAGCGGATGATGGCCGATGAACAATCCCAGATGAATAATGCTCGCTCGCAAGATGCGTGGTTGGTCGCGACCGTGGCGTTGGGCGCGATCGTGGCGGTGTCACTGGTCGCCGTATTTTTGGTCATTTTTTTGAGCAAGGCCCCGTCCCAAGTCCCGGCCAGCATCAATAATAGCACCACTAATAATTTTGATCTGCCAAGCAAGACCGACAAAACGGGCCTGCAACGCACGGTTGCTGGCGACGGCGCCGCCAATAGCGCCAGCCTGCGTCGCGCACCTTTAAATCGCTCGGACCCCGATTCGCCGCCTTTTACTAAACTCGATGCCAACGCTCCGCGAGTTTACTTGCGCATGCACGCGGCGCCGGTGGGGGGTGCTTCGACCCGCGGACCCTTGCCCATGCCGGTGCGCTATGTGGCGGACAGCAGTGGTCAGGTGGGCGATGTCTACGCGAGCGTGCCTGGTTCGGGTGTCGACAATCCGGCTTTTTCTTATCTTCCAGACAAAAACTACAGCGACACCGTGGTCCGTGGAGCGGCGCTCGAACTTAGTTTCTCGCAAGCGCGCAAGACCAGCACGTGGGGTCCTTATCGTGCGCCGAAAGATTTTCAATTTTTTGCCGCAAAAGTTAAGACGCGCAATACGGGGCGGGTTGCCTTGGCGTTTCATCCAGATGATTTTGAGATCCGGGACAACGAGGGTTTGCGCTATTTGCCCGCCAACGAGATCTTGGATCGTTTTTTTGGCAAAGAGCTGGCGCCCGGAGCCACCTCTGAGTTTGATCTGGCGTTCTTGGTCCCGGCCGAAGCGCCGGTAGCGACGCTCTTGGCCAAGGTGCTGGGCGGTGGCGTGGTGCAGGCCAGGCTCGACGCGCGTTAAGATGCTGCTGGTCCTAGACATAGGCAACACCAATGTTTGCGCGGGTGTTTTTAAAGGGCAAGGCAAGACCGCACGCTTGTTAAAAAGATGGCGTTTTGCCACCGAGCAAGCACACGATGTAAAAGCGGTCGTCAAACTATTGTCAGGATGTTTTGCGCGTGGGCGCATGGCGCCAAGGTCTATTCAAGCGGTTTGTTTGGCAAGCGTGGTACCATCCTTGGTCCCGCTCTTTAAAAAAGCGACAGCGCGCCTTTGCGGCGTTTCGACACTGGTCGTCAATCATCGTCTGGACTTAGGGATCAAAGTGCGTACGCTCTATCCTAAAGAAGTGGGCGCGGACCGGCTCGTCAATGCCGTGGCGGGCTACGCACGCTATGGTGGCCCACTGCTGGTCCTTGATTTTGGCACGGCCACCACGGTGGACGCGATCTCGTCCAAGGGCGAATACTTGGGCGGCGCTATTTCGCCAGGCATTGGCATCAGTGTTGAAGCGCTCACGAGTCGCACCGCCAAATTACCACGCATCAAGATGGCGCCCCCCAAGGCCGCCATCGGCAGAAATACCCTGCAAGCCATGCGCAGTGGCATCTACCATGGAACCTTGGGCGCTATCCATGAGTTGGTCGCGTGCTTGAGTGCCGAGCTGGCCAAGCGCGAACGCGGGCGAACGCCCCGCGTCATCGCTACAGGAGGTTGGGCCCATTGGTTGCCCGCGCGCCAACTGGGGCTGACCGCGATCTTACCTGACCTTACGTTAGAAGGCCTGCGGGCCATTCACGAACGCGTGAACGCAAGACCCACCCAACGCTCGGTGAAGCATTGATATGGCACGCGTGCGCGCCCTTTTTGTCCTGATCCTTGTGCTCTTGCCGGGGTCCGCTTGGGCCAAGCGTGAGAGCGGCGGCATGTTGCGGGTCATCGCCATCGAGGGCAACCTACGTCTTTTTAGGTTTGAAACTGAGCCTTGGCCTCTCGAGAGTGGCGCGCGCTTGCCCGACAATAGCCGTGTCGAGTTGAGCAAAGATTCGATGCTGCGTCTGCGCTTAGAAGATCGCCTTGATTTTGCTTTGGCGGGCCCCGCGCGACTTACCGCCTACGCCATCCCTGTGCCCGCAGGGGCCGAAGAAAAAAATAAGGGGCCGCGCCTTGTGCTTAAGCTCGACGAAGGTTCGCTCTTGGTGGATGGGCGCTTGCAGTTTGGCCGCGCCCAAGATGTCGTGCTCTCGCTGCCTGACCTGACACTGCCCCTGCCCACGGGCGTGCGCTTGGTGGCCCGCACCCACGGGGGCAAGTCCGAGCTCTTTGTGCCACAAGACGATGATGGAGAACCACGCTCGGTGACCTGGGATCCGGTGACCAGTTCGCTCAAACCAAGCGCGCGCAACAATCGCGATCCAAAATTGTCGCAAGATCTTTGGGACGAATTTGACAGGCCCATCCCAATTTTTGTGGTGGGGCGTGATTACAATCGCGATCTAGGACTTTGGCCCCGACCTGCCGTGTTGGCGCCCATGCTGGTCGAGACCTTGGGCGAGCTGGACGGCCTGGTGGTGGTCGAGGGCAGCGGCGATACTTTTTTTGCGAACATGGCCAACAACGCGCTTAAGACGGGCAAAGATTTTTTTGTGCGCGAGATGGCCGCCGCCCGCGATGCGCGTTGGGTGGTGGTCGGCAACTGTGTGGCGCAGACCTTGGCGGACAGCCCCGCTCCCGGCGAGCCCAAGGGGCGGCGACTGGTTGGCCAGGCCGAAGTTCGCGTTTTAGAAGTGGGTGGGGTTGGCGAAGAGCTTGTCAACGAGCAGGCGGTCACCATCGTCGCGCGCGCTGGGCGACCGCTCGAACTGGCGGGCCGCGATGCTTTTGAAGGCGCGTCCCTGAAAGTCTCAAAGTATGTGGCTTATCAATTAGAGAACTTGGCCCAGGGTCGCCAGCATGCGCCTGTCCTTTTGCGTCTCGTTTTCAACAATGTGGATCAGGATCGCCAAGTGGCCCTGCGCCGGGGGCTTTCGAGCATGGACTCGGTGCAACGCGTTTTCAAGCGTGGCTATGCCGCCAAGACATTAAAGATCGATGTGATGCTGCGCAAGACCGAAGCTGAATATTGGGCTCAAATGCAAGCTTGGCCTTGGCCAGGATTTACCCTAAAAAACGCGGGTCAAGAAGACGACGCTCGCGTTTTTACCGTGCGCAAACGCTGAGGCTTCTGTGAATTCGACACCCTTCCGCTTGAACGCCGCCCAACGCGCTAAAGTCAAAACGTTGTTTGGGCGCATGAGCTTAGACGAAAAGATCGGCCAGCTGATGCAGTATGGCTTTGAGCAAGAAACGCTGGTGCGCGCGGCCGAAAAAGGTGAGGGCGGGTCGTTCTTAAACGTGATCGGCGCGGCCAAGGTTAACGCGATCCAAAAGCGAGTCTTGGACAGCGGACGCCACCGGGTCCCGATCATTTTTGGGCTCGATGTGATCCATGGTTTTCGGACGATCTTTCCTGTGCCCTTGGCCGAGGCCTGCGCCTGGGATGCCGATCTAGCGCGCCGTTGCGCGCGCGCCGCGGCCATCGAAGCCAGAGCGGCTGGCATCCGCTGGACCTTCGCGCCCATGGTCGACATCGCCCGTGACCCTCGCTGGGGACGTGGCATGGAAGGCTCGGGCGAAGACGCCTATTTGGGCGCCAAGTTGGCCGCGGCCCGGGTCCAAGGATTTCAATCCGCGGGCGTGGCCGCTTGCATCAAACATTTCGCGGGTTATGGCGCGGCTGAGTCAGGTCGCGATTACAACACCACGGACATAAGCTGGGAGCGCATGCTCGAAGTGTACCTGCCGCCGTTCAGAGCGGGGGTTGACGCTGGCGCGGCCACGCTGATGAGCGGCTTCAACGTGCTCAATGGCGTTCCCGTCTCGGGAAGCCACGATCTTTTGAGCGTGGTCTTGCGCGACTGGTGGGGCTTTCAAGGCATGGTGGTCAGCGATTGGGCCTCGATCGAAGAGATCCAAAAACATGGGGTGGCGGCCAATCGGGCGGATGCGGCGGCGCAGGGTTTGTGGGCGGGTGTCGACATGGACATGGCCTCGGCTGTTTACTTAGACCATCTCAAGGATTTGCTCAAAGAGGGTCTTGTTCGTCGCAAAGACATTGACCAAGCGGTCCATCGGATCTTGGCGGTTAAAGTGTGGCTGGGACTTTTAGAGCAGCCCTTTGCTGATGAATCGGCCGAGGCCCGCGAGATACTTAGCCCTGACAAACGCGCCTTGGCCAAAGAAGCGGCGCTGGCCAGTGCGGTCTTGTTAAAAAACGAAAAAGTACTCCCGTTCGCAAAAAACCTGCGGCGCGTGGCTGTCCTTGGTCCGTTGGCCGATAGCCAAGCGGATGTGCTGGGTAGTTGGATCGCCGCCGGCCAGGCCCAAGACGCGGTGACGGTGCTGCAAGGTCTAAAGTCAAAGTTTGGAAAGACGATTCAATTTTCGAACGCGCTGGGTTGCGCCACACGGGATGGCGACACGGCTGGCGTGGCCAAAGCGGTCGCGCTGGCGCAAGCCTCGGACGCGGTGATCTTGGTGGTGGGTGAGGATGAAGCCCTGAGTGGTGAGGCGCACGCCCGAACCGATCTCGATCTGCCCGGTCAGCAGCGCGCTTTGGTCGAGGCTGTGATCAAGGTGGGCAAACCCACGGTGGTGGTCTTGATCAACGGACGGTCACTCTGCCTGGCGTGGCTTGATAAACTACCTTGCGCGATCCTTGAGAGCTGGCAGTTAGGCATACGCCATGGCGATGCGGTTGCCGATCTGATCTTTGGCGACGCGACGCCTCAGGGCAAGCTTGTGTCGAGTTTTCCGCGCAGCGTGGGGCATATCCCCGAGTATCATTCCAAGTTGACCACGGCCCGGCCACCCACGGATGAGCGCTACACCAGCCGCTACATGGACGCGCCAGTAGGGCCGCTCTATGCTTTTGGGCACGGCTTGAGCTACACGCGCTTTGAGTACAGTGCCTTGAGCGTGGCGCCTAAAGTCAAGGCTGGCAAAGATGTGAGCGTGACGGTGA
This sequence comes from candidate division FCPU426 bacterium, assembly GCA_031365225.1. Classification (GTDB taxonomy): domain Bacteria; phylum Oederibacteriota; class JAJYGY01; order JAJYGY01; family DAIDJD01; genus JANLXT01. The sequence continues at coordinate 6,420 of JANLXT010000212.1, read as the reverse complement.
CCGTACGCAACGCGGGCAATCGTCCGGGTGTCGAAGTCGCGCAGCTTTATCTTCGCGACCAAGCCGCCAGCATGGCCCGGCCTCAGCGCGAATTGCGCGGCTTTCAAAAGATCGCTCTCAAAGCAGGCGAGTCGCGTACATTAAAGTTCACATTGACGCCAACCGATCTGGCGTACTGGGACCGTGACTTGCGTTTTGGTTATGATCCGGGTGAGTTTAGAGTGTGGGTGGGTGGTAGCAGTCTGGCGGACTTGGGCGCCGACTTCACGTTGCTGGGTAAAGTCGGATTTGTGATCTTAGAGCAATCACCTTTCGCGCGAAAGATCCGGCAAGCCATGCCGCGCGGCGCCACGGTCAAAACTGTCAAACGTGCCAAGGCTCAATCAAATGCGCTGGCCACCGGACCAACGGGAGCGACGGGCCCGACGGGACCCACGGGCCCTACGAGCTAGAGAGAAAAGTGCTTTGGGAGCTTGTCTAAATTGAGTTAGTCTCGCTGTCTTGACAGTGGGCTCGCAACACAATATATTGTGGCCCCTGAACGACACCCCACTATCTTGGTCTTTTGGAGTTCTTATGGCCGGCCGGCAGATTCGCGAAGCTCTTACTTTCGACGATATCCTGCTGCTGCCTGGTAAGAGCGACATCCTTCCGCGTGACACCGAACTAAAGACTCAGCTCACCCGAACTATCTCTTTAAATATCCCTATCGTGAGCGCCGCCATGGATACCGTCACCGAGAGCGGTTTGGCGATCGCGCTGGCTCGCGAAGGTGGCATCGGTTTTATCCATAAAAATCTGCCGATCGCGCATCAGGCCGCCGAAGTGGATCGCGTTAAGCGCAGCGAGTCGGGCATGATCAGCAATCCCGTCACGCTCGAGCCAGACGCGCCTATCAGCGCGGCGCAGGACCTGATGCGGCGCTTTAAGATCAGTGGCGTGCCTATCATCAAGCAGGGTAAATTGGTCGGCATTCTCACCAACCGCGACCTGCGCTTTTTGAAAGATAATAAAGCCGCGGTCTCTACCTTGATGACCAAAGACAATCTTGTGATCACTCCCCTTGGCACGACCCTCGAAGAAGCCACCCAGATCCTGTATAAGCACCGCATCGAAAAACTGCCGGTCGTGGATAAAGATGGCAAGCTCAAGGGTTTGATCACTATCAAGGACATCGAAAAGCGACTCCGGTTTCCGCAGGCTTGCAAAGATGAGCGTGGGCGCTTGCGCGTGGGCGCGGCCGTGGGTCCCAGCTCGGACATGTTTGCTCGCATCGAGGCGCTTTTGAGCGCCGAAGTGGACGTGATCGTCGTGGACACCGCCCACGGGCATAGCGACAACGTGATCAACGCGGTCAAAGCCATCAAGAAAAAGTATCCTCGTCTGCAAGTCATCGCTGGCAACGTCGCCACGGCCGCGGGTACGCGCGACCTGATCAAGGCTGGCGCGGACGCGGTCAAGGTAGGGATCGGTCCTGGTAGCATCTGCACCACCCGTGTCATCGCGGGCGTGGGTGTGCCGCAGATCACGGCGGTCATGGATTGCCTGGCCGAGGCCGACAAAGCCAAGGTCCCGCTGATCAGCGATGGTGGCATCAAGTTTAGCGGCGACATTGCCAAGGCATTGGCCGTGGGCGCAAGCAGCGTCATGCTCGGTAATCTTTTTGCGGGCACGGACGAGAGCCCCGGCCAAGTGGTGCTCTTAGAAGGCCGCCAGTTCAAGGTCTACCGGGGCATGGGCAGCCTGTCCGCCATGAGCCAAGGCAGCAAGGACCGCTACTCTCAAGCTGGCGTCGAAGACAGCAAGCTGGTCCCCGAAGGCATCGAAGGCCGTGTCCCCTACCGCGGCACCCTCACCAATGTCGTCAGCCAACTATGCGGCGGCGTCCGCGCCAGCATGGGCTACACCGGCGCCCACAACCTAAAAGACCTGCGCAAAGCCGAGATCATCCGCATCACCAACGCCGGCCTCAAAGAGAGCCACCCTCACGATGTTGTGATCACCAATGAGGCTCCAAATTATTGGTTGAATTGAGAAACGAGGCAGAGCCACTGATGTTCGAACTGCCTCTCGAATAACGACCTCTTTTATTCCCACTCACGGGCGGAGAAATTTTGGCCCACCAAGAGAGAGGGAAGAATGAAAAAATGTCCAGTATGCGAATTATCTAATCCTGACTCAGTTTTAAAATGTGTATGCGGATATGACTATCACCTGAAGAGTAGCGGGGTTTCCTTGAGTCAAAACAAGAAATCCCGCTCAAGGCTTCAAATAGCACTTTATATTTTTTCGTATTTAATAGTTGCGGGTATAGCATCGACATTTGCGAAAGCAATATTTGGATCAACGGGATACATTTCGACACTGGCGCTTTTTTTTGTTTTATTTAATTGGCATATCGCAAAAGGAAATAGTTTCAGAGATAGTTGGGTAAATTTTAAACTTGAAAAAAAGAATAAAATCTCGCTGCTGATCGGTTTTATTTGTTATTTGATAATCTTGTTTGGAACATATTGGAATGTATTGACTATGGAGAGGACCAATAAGAACGTTACTACGGTTTCTCTGTTTTTAATTGGGCCTGTACTTTTATTGCCTGTTTGGGGAGTTGTTTTTGCGATTTCAAGAGTATTTTATTCTGTGCTACATAGAGCCCATGGTGAGGATACTCCGTGAGCATTTATTAAACTAAGGATTGTCGCTGGGGGATTTGGGTAAAGTAGGCCAGTTTTTTCATTGAGGCTTATTTAATAATTTATTTAGCGTTTTTTAGTAGCCGTGAATTCAACTCACAACAACAACCGATAGCTCCTCGACCCCTGGAGCACACGATGAATCACGACCTTAGTCTCATCCGCTTTATAGAACGCCAGATAATCGTCCAACACTAAGACCCTATAGCCCAGCTCTTGGATGCGCTTGCTGCGGGGCTTGCGGCCCAGGTCGGGATGCTTAGCTAGGGCCCCTAGGCGGGACTCTAAGGTGGCGATGAGCTGCTGGGCGTGGGCGGGGGAGTCGCTGGCGATCCAATCGATCAGGTCGATCAGGTCCTGCTGGGCCGCGGTAAGGTAGCGGAGCTCAGGCGCCACGCTGCCTCACCCGGTCCTGCAGCTGCCTCATCATTTTTTCGTGCGGGATGCCCTTTTCGCCCTTGGCCTCTTCCAGCTGTGCTTTGCCCAACTTGGCCAGCAGGTCCAGCTCGGCCTGCAGGCGCTCAAAGTGCTCCACACTTAAGACCACCAGATCACCTTTGCCATTGGTGGTCAAATAGACGGGTTCATCTTCTTTGTGGCAGAACTCTGATATCTCCCGGGCGTTCTCGCGCAGGCTAGAAATAGATTCGATACGGGCCATGGATACCTCAAAATAGTGAAGTTATTCATCATATTAAATGCACTTATTTATAGCAAGTAATAAGCCTCCTCCGGAACCATTATTCCAAGTTCCCCGTTCGGCCGAAAGCCTGCCCTGAGGTGCCCAGTCGTTGGCTGGAAGGGGAAGCCTGGGCCCCGAAGGGTAGGGAAAAAATGGCGAGCTAAGGCAGGCTTCCTTTTTCCCCGTCAAAGCCTCAAAATATCAACTTTCCAACCTTGAAGGGAACTATGCGCCCCCTAGACCAACCCATGATCTTGATCCTTGATTTTGGATCGCAAGTCACGCAATTGATCGCTCGTCGCGTGCGCGAGGCGAAAGTTTATTGCGAGATTCATCCGTTTAATTTGTCGTTAGAGCGCATACGCGAGATGGGGCCCTCGGGCATCATCTTGTCGGGCGGGCCGGCGAGCGTGCATGCGAAGGGGTCGCCTAAACCAGACGCGGGCGTTTTTGATCTGGGCGTGCCGGTGCTGGGCATCTGCTATGGCATGCAATTGATGGGCCACATGCTGGGGGGTCGGGTGCGGCCCGCCAAGGCGCGTGAGTTTGGGCATGCCGAGCTGGTCGTGGACAAAGCCACCGCGATCTTGGCGGGCTTGCCCAAGCGTCAAAAAGTTTGGATGAGCCACGGGGACCACGTCGACCGCTTGCCCAAGGGTTTTGTGCGCTTGGCCCATAGCGCCAACAGCTCGGCTGCGGCGATGGCGGATGTCACGCGCCAATTTTTCGGGATACAGTTTCACCCCGAAGTGGCGCACACCCAGTACGGAACCAAGATGATCAGTAACTTTTTAAAGAAAGTCTGCGGCCTGAAACCCTCGTGGGATATGCGCGGTTTCTACCAAGAAAAAGTCCGCGAGATTCGGCGTGAAGTTGGTTCGCGGCGCGTGCTCTTGGGGCTCTCGGGCGGTGTTGACTCGAGCGTCACCGCCGTGCTGATCCACAAAGCCATCGGCAAGCAGCTGACCTGTTGTTTTGTGGACAACGGGTTGTTGCGCAAGGGCGAGCGTGAGCAGGTAGAGAAGATGTACCGCAGCCGCTACAAGATGGATATCCGTGTCGTGGATGCCAGCAAATTGTTTCTCAAAAAACTAAAGGGCGTCACCGATCCAGAGAAAAAACGTAAGATCATCGGCAAGACTTTTGTCGAGGTCTTTGATAAGCAGGCCAAAAAGATCGGCAAGTTTGACTTCTTGGGTCAAGGCACCCTGTACCCTGATGTGATCGAATCGGTTTCGGTGAAAGGGCCCTCGGCGGTGATCAAGAGCCACCACAATGTGGGCGGCCTGCCTAAGCATATGCGCTTTAAGCTGCTCGAGCCCTTGCGCGAGCTCTTTAAAGACGAAGTACGAGCGTTGGGCGAGGCCATGGGCATGGACGAAACGGTTGTCTGGCGCCACCCATTCCCTGGGCCAGGCCTTGGCATACGGATCTTGGGCGCATTGACCCCCGAACGCTTGCGCCTGCTACGCGAAGCGGATGCCATCGTCATTCAAGAGATACGCGCCGCAGGGCTGTATCGCAAGCTGTGGCAAGCTTTTGCCGTGCTCTTGCCGGTACGCAGTGTCGGCGTGATGGGCGACGAGCGGACTTACGAATACACCTGCGCAGTGCGCGCTGTCACCAGCAGTGATGCGATGACGGCCGATTGGGCCGACTTGCCCCACGCCTTGCTGGCACGCATCAGCAACCGAATCATCAACGAAGTGCGCGGCATCAATCGGGTGGTCTACGACGTCAGTAGCAAACCGCCCGCGACCATTGAGTGGGAATAATGAAGACTTGGAATCAGCAGCCACTGGATGGTGTTCTGACGCCTCACTTAGGCTTCACACTGCCAAGCGCGGGGTTGATTCCGGCTTTTATTAAACAAGCGCTAGAGAGCGGGCTCTTTTCTGAGACCGAACACACGCAACTGTTCCCCTTAGACGATGTGAAGGATTGGTTGAGGCAAGACCCGCATCGGCCGGGGGCTTCAGTCAAGCGCGCGCGCGAGGCTCTGCTTAGCCTAGAGAAAGAGGCCGAGAAAAAGAGCCGGGCTGCTGGTCAGGTCTTTGATCTGGTGAACTTTGAGCTCGAGCAGATGCGCTTGGACGAGAGCTGGGAAACCTTTGACCCCACTTGGTGCGCCGAGATCTTTGACCTGATCATGGACGAGGCGGATGAGTTGCAGGCCTGGGCACGCACCGCCAACAGCACCGACCTTTCTTTGGCCGCTAGTTTTTCGCTGCCTTATTTGGCCAAAGACCGCAAGGCCGAGCGGCATGGGTCTTTTCAGGTGGACCTGACCGCGCGGGGTCAGAGACCTGTGTACGCGCGCGGCCCCGGGGCGGCCTTTGTGCGGGTGCTCTGTGAGGATCAACGCGTGGGTGACAGCACGGACGCTCATCTGGCGTTGGCCTATCCCCTGGTCGCCGAAGATCGTTTTCTGGCCACGTTTGATAGTTTGCGCCAGACCCTCACCCTCAAGGGCGCCTAAGCGCTCTTAAAAACTTTTGAAAAATCTCACGCGTAGCATTACGGCCAGTTTTGTCGTGGCCATTATTTTGTCGTTAGCGCCTTGGCTTGAGGCGAGGACGAGGCATGCCTCTACAACACGTGACGTTCCACCCCCTTTGCAGCGCGAGCATTTGGTTTACAAAGTTGACACAGCCCGCACGGGCTATTTACCCACCACGCTTACTTTCCCGATTAAAGAGCTTTGGCGCGCCAAGATAGGCAGCGACAGTTATTCATCCCCTGTCATTGTGGGCGACCTGGTCTTGCTAGCCAGCTCGGATCGTTCGGTCACGGCGCTTAGCTTAAGCGCGGGCGCGAGGGTTTGGCGGACCCTCTTGCCAGGCAGGGTCTGGGGCAGTTCGCCCATGGTGGTGTCGGGTCGGGCCTACGTGGGTTGCGCCGACGGGTGCGTCTATGCTTTGGATGTATTTAGTGGCTTGGTGACGGCAAGCTATTGTGCCAACAAGAAAGGTTTTTTTGGTAAAAGCTCCGATGTGCTTAGCTCACCCTTGATTGTCGAAGGCCGTCTGATCTATGGCTCTTTCA
>JANLXT010000191.1:0-5287 GCA_031365225.1 candidate division FCPU426 bacterium | reverse complement strand
CGAGATCGATGATTTTAAAACGCCGAAGCAGTTGGTAAAAAATCTTTGGAAAGGGATGCTTTTTGGGCGCAAGACCAATCTGCTTTATCCCGCCGCCAGTGTCGCCGTAGGCAGAGCGAAGGTCCTTGCGGGACACCGCAGTGAGAGTGCGCGCAGCAGTCGATGGACGCGGATAAAGATTAAGAATGTGGATCTAGATATTTAAGGGGAGCTTTAAAAAAAGCCCGAGACCAGCGTCTCGGGCTTTTTTTTATAAGAGGCAAGCAAAGATCTATTTACGTTTTATGGTGACCTTGCTCATCTTGTCACCGACCCGGATCTTGTCGACCACTGCCATGCCAGAAGTGACTTCGCCAAAAACTGTGTATTTGCCATTCAAGAAAGACGCTTCCCCTAGACAGATATAAAATTGACTGCCTGCGCTATCGGGGTCCGAGGAACGCGCCATGGCAAGGGTGCCACGCAGGTGGGGTTTGGCGTTAAACTCGGCCTTGATATTGTAGCCAGGGCCGCCCATGCCGTTGCCTTGGGGATCGCCTCCTTGAACCACAAATCCCGGCTCAACGCGGTGGAAGACCAAGCCATCGTAAAATCCCTTTTCTGTAAGTTTGGCGAAGTTTTCAACGGTGTTTGGGGCCACATCGTTAAAAAAACGAAGTTTGATAGTTCCGCCATCCGCCATGACGATCTGGGCGGTTCGGGCTTGCCGTTTGACACTGGTCTTGGCAGGGTTGGCTGCCAAGGTGGTCGAGGCCAAACCAAGGGCGCAAAGCAGGCTTAGGGCCTTATTAAACATGGTTTTACTCCTAGTGGGGGATCGGCAAACAGTCTATGCCGTCAGCGGATTCGCCGCAAGGTAGGATTGTATGCCAACGGCGGGACTGCTACAATACCCGCCCCGTTTCAAGAAGCGAGACTATGGAACTGTCACACATCAGAAACTTCTGCATTATTGCCCATATTGACCATGGCAAATCTACGTTGGCGGACCGCCTTCTAGAAAGCACCCATGCATTGGGTAAACGCGACATGAAAGAACAGGTTCTGGACGCCATGGACCTGGAGCGTGAGCGCGGTATCACCATCAAAGCCAAAGCGGTGCGGGTTAAATATCGTGCGCTCAATGGCGAAGAATACCTGCTAAACCTGATCGATACCCCTGGGCATGTCGATTTTAATTACGAGGTATCACGATCTTTGGCCGCGTGCGAAGGAGCCATCTTGGTCGTGGACGCTAGCCAAGGCGTCGAGGCGCAGACCATGGCCAATGCCTTCTTGGCAATCGATGGTGGGCTCGAAGTCTTGCCCGTCATCAATAAGATTGATTTGCCAGGCGCGGACATCCCTGGCGCGCGGGCTCAGATTGAAGAATTGATTGGCGTGGACGCGAGCGATGCCATCCCCTGCTCGGCCAAAGAGGGGATCGGGATCATTGATATCTTAGAGCGGGTCATCGAGCGGGTTCCTGCGCCCAAGGGAGACGTGAACGCTCCTTTGAAGGCGCTCATCTTTGATAGTCAGTATGACAGCTATCGTGGCGTAGTGATGTACGTGCGCGTGGTCGATGGTTTTCTTAAGCCTGGTTCACGTGTGCGCATGGCGTCCATGGGCAAAGACTACAACGCCTTGCAAGTGGGGGCGATGACTCCCGCCCCACAAGATCTAGAAGGGCTGGGCCCTGGCGAAGTGGGTTGGGTGGTCGCGGGCATCCGTAGCGCCGAAGAAGTGCGCGTGGGGGATACGCTCATTGATACCCGTTGGCCAGAGACTCCCACCTTGCCAGGCTATAAAGATATTCAGTCCATGGTTTTTGCCGGTCTGTTTCCAGTCGATGCGGATCGTTACGAAGATCTACGCGAGGCCCTGCACAAGTTTAAGCTCTCTGACTCGGCGTTGAAGTTTGAACCCGAGACTTCGCAGGCTCTTGGGTTTGGTTTTCGTTGCGGGTTCTTGGGTCTCTTGCACATGGAAATTGTGCAAGAGCGCCTTGAGCGCGAGTATGGCCTTGAGTTGATCGCGACCGCGCCTTCGGTCGTCTATCATGTCACCAAGACCAATGGCGAAAAAGGAAATGTTGACAACCCCTCTAAGTTGCCGCCGGTGGCCTCGATCGCTACGATCGAAGAGCCTTTTATCCGCGCTACGATCCTTGTTCCTGCCGAATACGTTGGCTCGGTGATGGCGCTTTGTCGGGACCGGCGTGGCATTCAGGTTGAAAACCGCTACCTTTCGCCCACGCGGGTTCAGCTGACCTATCATTTGCCTTTGGCCGAAGTGGTCTTGGATTTCTTTGATAGGCTTAAATCGTTGACCAAGGGTTATGCCAGCCTTGACTACGAGCCTTTAGATTTTCGAGTGAGCGATATTGTGCGTGTGGATATCTTGCTCAACAACGAGCCCGCGGACGCGCTCAGTTTTATGTGTCATCAAGAGATGGCCGTTCGCCGGGGACGGGGCATCTGCGAAAAGCTTAAAGAGTTGATCCCGCGTCAGATGTTCGTGATCCCTATTCAGGCCGCGATCGGATCTAAGATCCTTGCGCGTGAGACCATCGGTGCCATGAGCAAGAACGTGTTGGCAAAATGCTATGGTGGCGACATCAGTCGCAAGCGAAAGCTGCTTGATAAACAAAAAGAAGGCAAAAAACGCATGAAATCCATGGGCAGTGTCGAAGTGCCTCAAGAGGCATTTTTGGCCGTACTCAAGATCGACTAGGGAGAGCACGATGGGCATCTTGCAATGGTATTTAGAGTACGACTTTACAGAGCGCTTGCTCTATGGCGCGGCAGCGCTTTTTACGGCGTGGTTTATCGTGGCCTTGATCCTGCGCAAAGACAAGGCGCATTGGATACGCGATTGGTCTGAAGCGGGGTTCACGGCGGTTTGGTTGGCGCTGGGTATACGCATGCTGCTGCTAGAGGCTTATGCCATCCCGAGCGAATCGATGGTCCCGGCATTGTTGGTGCGCGATCACCTTTTGGTCAGCAAGCTTAGTTTTGGTTGGCATGTGCCCTTTACCAAGGGGCGCGTGATGCAATTCTCAAGCCCGCAGCGCGGCGAGATCGTGATCTTTGTCCCACCACATCAACCCAAGCAAAGCTTTGTCAAACGCTGTGTGGGCTTGCCAGGGGATTTGGTCGAAGTGAGAGACAAGCATGTCTTTATCAATGGGCGTGACGCCGAGAACGACCGCAGTTATGGGCGTCTTGCCGCGCCAGCCCCTGGCGCGGTACCAGCTTTGCGCGTCGAAGCGCAGGCCTTGATCAAGCGCCGTCAAGCATTGGGCAGTGAAGATTTGCGCCGTGCGACCGAATGGAAGGGTCCGATTCAGACCGTCTCTGGTTCTTACTTTTTAGAGGGCAACGCGTATCAAGTGGTGGCCTACGCGCGCTTGACCGATACCCCTTTGGCAGGTGTGGTGGAGAGCTTGCCTAAAGGTTTTGAAGCGCCAGACATGCAGGCATTCCGTCAACAAACAGGCGACTGGAGCAAGGGAGCCAAGCTGGGCAACCGTGATTGGTTTGGGCCTTACCAGTTGGGACCGGGTCAGTATTGGATGATGGGTGACAATCGTGATAATTCAAGCGATTCGCGTTATTTTGGACCCGTGCCAACAGAAAATTTGCGGGGGCGGCCCATGTTGCGTTACTGGCCTATCGATCGCATGGGGTTGGTGGATTGAAGTCTTTCGCACCGATGGACAGTGGGCTCTATCTTCATATACCCTTTTGTCAGAAGCGTTGTCATTATTGTGACTTTAATACCTACGAAGGTCTTGAGGGGCTGGCCCCCGACTATGTGCTCGCGTTGATCCAGGATCTGCGACTGAGCGCCAGCCAAACGCAAGATCCGTTTGCGACGCTCTATTTTGGGGGAGGCACACCATCGCTTTTGACGCCGGCCCAAGTGGCCACAATGATTGAGGCGGTACGGCGAGCGCCTGGTTTGCGTTCTGACGCCGAAGTCACGCTTGAAGTCAATCCTGGTACCGCCGATGCGTCAAAACTAGCTGCGTACAAGGCCGCGGGCGTCAATCGCCTGTCGTTTGGTTTTCAGGCTGCGCAAGACCAAATCTTGATTGAGCTTGGACGAGTGCATGATGTGGCGCAGAGCGTCGAGGCATGGCGCGCTGGGCGGGACGCGGGCTTTGACAACATGAGCCTGGATCTGATGTTTGGGCTTCCGGGCCAGACCCTCGCCCAGTGGCAAGCGAGCCTTGATTGGGCCATCGCGATGAAGCCAGAGCATGTATCTTTTTACGGATTGACCATCGAGCCTGGGACGCGTTTTCATCATCTATGGCGTGAGGGAAAGCTGGGCTTGCCCGAAGATGAGATCCAAGCCGAGATGTACGCGGTGGGCGTTTCTTGTCTCGCGACCGCCGGTTTGAAACGCTATGAGATCTCTAACTTTTCACTGCCCGGACACGAAGCTGCGCACAATCAACGGTATTGGCGCAACCAGCCGACCTTAGGCCTTGGTGCGGGAGCCTGGTCCTACGATGGCGCGACGCGGTCCATGCGCGAAAAAAATCCAGCCAAGTATATCGCCGCGGTCAAAGAGAACCAAGCGTTGGTGGTCGAGAGCGAAACGCTCGACAGCGTCCGCGCCCGAGGTGAAGCCGCGTTTCTTGGATTGCGCACTGCGGTGGGCATTGATCTTGATGCCTGGAATCAACGTTATAGCACCGACTTTTCATTGGACTATGCCAAACAGATCCAGCGACTGAGCGCGCAAGGGTTGTTAGAGGTTAAGGATCGGCATGTGCGACTGAGCCCCAGCGCCTGGATCGTCGCGAACAATGTTTTTGAAGCATTCATCTAAGGTTACTACGAACAGGGGAAACACCATGAGCGAAACACCTTTTGTGCCAGACCTAAACACCGAGTTGGGGGACCTCGCTGAAATATCGCTAGAGCCCACACCGGCTGACGAAGGGATGGCGTTGCCAGACCCTGCCGCCACGGTGGTGGCTTTGGGCGAAGAGCTCGAAAAGGCTCGCGAGGAATATTTGCGACTTTTGGCTGAAACCGAAAATTTTAAAAAACGTGTCGCGCGCGAACGCCTCGAAGAGCGAACCTACGCTTCGCAAGAGGCCGTGATGGCTCTTTTGCCAGTGCTTGATAATTTAGATCGAGCCTTGGCTGCCGCAGGGGGAGCGCAGAACGTGGGGGAGGGCGCGCCCAGCCAGTTGGCAAAAGGGGTCGAGCTTACGCTGCGTCAGTTTGAGGAGACCTTTAAAAAATTAGGGGCAAATCCAATTGCGAGTGAGGTTGGCCAAATTTTT
>JANLXT010000155.1:0-8236 GCA_031365225.1 candidate division FCPU426 bacterium | reverse complement strand
TTGGTGGTGCAACTGGCGTTGCTGATGATGACGTGCTCTTTGGTCAGCTTGTCGTCATTGACGCCCATCACCACCGTGATGTCCTCGCCTTTGGCAGGCGCTGAAATGATCACTTTTTTGGCACCGGCGGCAATGTGCCCTTTGGCCTTCTCGGCGTCAGTGAACAATCCTGTCGATTCAATCACCAGCTGCACGCCCATGGCCTCCCATGGCAATTCGGCCGGCGACTTGGCGCTGACGACCATGATTTCTTTGCCATCGACCAAGAGAACGTCGTCCTCAGCTTTATCGGCCGCTGACTTTTTGCTGGAGACCGTTCCCTTGAACGCCCCCTGCGTGCTGTCATACTTGAGCAAGTAAGCGAGATTGTCGGCGGGCACGATGTCGCCAACGGCAACAACGTCAAAGTCCTTGCCAAAGAGTCCCTGCTCGTACAACGCCCGAAAGACTAAACGGCCAATTCTACCAAAACCATTAATCGCTACTTTGACTGCCATGGACTGACTCCTGTATTGAAAAAAGTGCGTGGGGAAAGGGCTTTTAACCGCTAAAGAGGTCAGATTATCGAGTCTGGACCAGATTGCGTCAAGCGTTTAGACCACTAGTTTTGATCGAAAAGGCCTTGCCCGTAAGTGGTTTTCCAAGAACAATAGGCGCTCAAAGTACTTTAACCAAGTATTAAAAGGAATGAAACCTATGAAGAAACTAGTCCTGTTACGACACGGTGAGAGTCTATGGAATCAAGAGAATCGCTTCACGGGTTGGACCGACGTGGATCTGGCGCCCAAGGGTGAAGAAGAGGCCCGTGAAGCGGGACGACTCTTTAAGAAAGAGGGCTACCGCTTTGACCTGGCCTACACCTCGGTCCTAAAAAGAGCCAATCGCACGTTGAACTTAGCCTTAGAAGAAATGGACCAGCTGTGGATCCCCGTTACCAAGGATTGGCGGCTGAACGAGCGCCACTACGGGGCCCTGCAAGGCCTTAACAAAGGGGAGACCGCGGCAAAGCACGGCGAGGACCAAGTCAAAATCTGGCGACGCAGCTATGATGTCCCCCCGCCAGCCCTCGAGGCGAATGACGAACGGCATCCCGGCAAAGACGAGCGTTATGCCCAACTGCCCGCATCGGCCTTGCCCCTGACCGAAAGCCTTAAAGAAACAGTGGCCCGCGCGGTTCCCTACTGGATCGGAGACATCGCGCCTCAAGTCAAAGCTGGCAAACGTGTCATCATCGCAGCCCATGGCAACAGTTTGCGCGCCTTAGTCATGTACTTGGATAGCGTTAGCGAAAACGCTATTCTGGAATTAAATATCCCAACGGGTATACCGCTGGTCTATGAACTGGATGACGACTTGCGTCCCATCAAGAGCTATTATTTGGGCGACCAAGAAAAAATAAAGGCCGCCCAAGCGGCCGTCGCGGCGCAAGGAAGCAAAAAATAAAAAAAGGCGCCAGAGCTCAGCTCTGGCGCCTTTTTTAAAGACTCATTTAACGCGGGACCCTTTCTTCTATTTCTTGGCAAGAAACGCAGAGCCGAGCAAAAGGCAGAGCTTTGAGACGGGCCACCGGGATGGATTTTTCGCAGGTCTCACATTCGCCATAGCCGCCCTTGTCAACACGGATAAGCGCTTGCTCAACCAAAAGGAGCCTGGCCCTTTCGGTCTCGGACAGAGAGCTCGCCAGCTCGCGCTCGTAACTTTCGGCGGCTTGGTCGGCTTGATCACCGATTTCGCCATCACCCTCTTTATCCGACTCTTGAATGAGCAAGACCTCTTTCAAAAGGGTCTCTTTTAATTCTAAAAGCGCCTTCTTATAGGGTCCTATGTCTTTTTTCTTCAAGTCGAACTCCTTGGCTTTGGTTGACTAGAACTCAGTCTTCCTCTTCCTCATCATTATCCGCTTCTTCGTCATCGTCCCAATCCTCATCCTCGTCGAGCTCTTCTTCGTCCGCGTCTTCTTCGTCCTCTTCGTCCTCGTCTTCTGCTTCGACATCGCTCACTTTGTCGATCAAAGAAGCCCGCGGACTTTTAGGACGCAATTTAGACTCATCTAAATAATCCTCTTCTTCGTCAAAGGCAAGGCTTTTTTTTGGATTTTTGTCTTCGACGGGCTCGCCCGTCTCGTCGGTTTCGTGAAATCCAGCCTCGTCCAGGTCGTCGTCTTCCTCTTCTTCGACGCCTTCCTCTAACTGGTTTTCTTCATCAACCACTTCACCTTTACGCTTGCGGGGCATGCTCGCCTCCCTTCTTTGGCAGTGCTAATTTAGCCGCGTGACGTCCACGTGTTTTTACGACTTGCAGGGTCTCTAAACTGGGGTCCGCGGGACCTTGAATACGGCAACCCGCGGCTTGCAATTGGCGAATGGCCCGCACTGCCTCTTTATCAAGCCGCTCACCCGGGACCACCAAGGGGATGCCTGGCGGATAGGGGCTGATCGTCTCGGCACTGACACGCCCTACCGCTTTTTCTAGCGCGAGGGTTTCTTTGGGGGCAAAGAACGCATAGCGCGGATTGACCGCGGGCCGTGCGCTAAATCCAGGCAGTTCCCAACGCACCGCCTTCACTCGGCGCCGGCGTCTAAATCGCGACCGCTGGGCCACCGTCTGCAATCCCTTGATCAGTTTAGTGATCTCTTGGTCTGTGTTGCCGAACCCAATGATCAAGAACACGCTAAAAAGATCAGCGTACTCCACCTGAATGCCCCATTTGCGATTTAACTCTTTAGCGACCTCGTAACCGGTCATGCCAATGCCGTCGCAAGCGATGGTCAATTTTGTCTCGTCCAGATCATAGATACCAGCTTGACCAATGCTTTCTCGCCCAAAACAACTAAGCCCTTCAATCTTGTTAACCTGCTCGCGTGCTTTGCGAGCCATCTTGAGCGCTCGACCCAAAAGCCGCCTGCCATCCATGGCCATCTGGCGACGCGCCATGTCAATGGACGACATAAGGATATAACTTGGCGAAGTCGTCGTGAGCAATTTAAGGACTTTACGAACGCGTCCCAGGTCGATACGCTCGGCGCGGGCATGCAATAGGCTAGCCTGCGTCATGCCCGCCAATATTTTATGCGTGCTTTGTACCGCCATGTCCGCCCCGCTCTCCATCGCGCTGGCAGGTAGCTCTGCGTGAAACTTAAGATGGGGGCCGTGGGCTTCATCCACCAGCAAAGGCAAGCCGCGTTCGTGCACCAGCTCGGCGATTCGCGCGATATCGGCCGCGATCCCGTGGTACGTGGGACTGCTCACGAGAACGGCTTTGACGTTGGGCCAGCGTTTAAGCGCTGCCTCCACCGTACCCACCGTGACATTGGTATAAAGCCCAAGATCCCGATGCACTTCGGGCTTCATGAAAATAGGCTCGCAACCCGCCAACAAAACACCCGCAAGCACGCTTTGGTGCGCGTTGCGCGGGATCAATACTAGGTCACCCGGCTGACAAGTGCTCAGGATCATCGTCTGATTACCGACCGTGGATCCGTTGACTAAGAAAAAACTGGCGTCAGAACCATAGGCCGCGGCGGCCAGCGCCTGCGCGTCACGGATCACCGTCTGCGGCTCATGCAAGCTGTCCACTTCGGCCAGCAGCGTCAGATCCATATCAAAAACAGTCTCACCCACAAAACGTCGAAACGCGGCAGGGATGGCGCTGCCGTGCTTGTGTCCGGGAGTGTGAAAGCTGATCTTGTGCTTTCGGACATAACTGACCACCGCTTCGTAGAGCGGGGCTCTGGACTGATTAAGTTGAATCGACCGGGCTTTTGCCATGGGATACGAGTGTAGTCAAAACAAAGCGCGGAAATCAAGGACCTGATTTCCGCGCTCTGTCAAAAATTAATCTCAAACAACTCTAGGCGTTGCTCTTGCCAAGTAAACCGCGACTTGCCCGTGGGCTTTTTGGCACGGTCTGTCCGTGGCGAGCGCGTTTTTTTGATGGACGCTTAAGCAACTGGTGCACTTCGGCGGTTCCAGCGACAGGCTTGTGACGCAGGTCTTTGATATCTAAGATGCCACGCATAAATTCGTGATACTCGGAACGCTTGGCTTTAAGCGCTTTGGTCAAAACCTGCTGACAGACACGTGGATCAACTTCGGGCCCGCAGGTGAACACATCCACCGCGGCAAACCCGTATTCTGGCCAAGTATGGATCGCGAGATGCGACTCGGCAATCACCACCACACCACTTACCCCGTGCGGATTAAATTTATGAAACAAACTATCCACCACCGTCGCTTTCGCGGCTTTGGCGGCCTCGACCATCCTTTTTTGGATAGCGAGGGGATCGTCCAAAATCCTCTTGTCACAGTCAAACAAATCTACGGTTACTTGGCGACCGAGTGACTTCAATTTTGGCCTATCCTCCTTATGGGGCAAAAAGCGACCCTTTAAGTACCTTCTCGGGTCCTGTGGATGCGATAGGGGGAATATAATGGGGTGTCTAAAACTTGTCAACTACATTTAGTGGTGTAACAAGTCAAAGCTTCTGTCCCATAATAAGAAACTCTTGGTTTCCTTTGCTTCCCTTAAGCGGACTCGTCAGTTTTTGACTGGGTGCGAGTCCCGCACTTTCGGCCGCCTGCCAAACAAGCTCCACCGCTCGAGCATGGTCCAAGGGGTCTCGAACGACGCCCCCCGCCGGCACTTGTTTTACGGGCAATTCAAATTGAGGCTTCACCAAAAGCACCCACGCACCTTTAGCACGCAGTAAACTTGCCAGCGATACCAAGAGGGGGGCCGTCGCCACAAAAGACAGATCCGCGCACATGAAGTCGACCTGCCCATCTAGATCCTGGGGGTTTAGCGCTGACAGATCCACCCCTTCGAGCGAGTGTACCCGGGGATCCTTGCTAAGGCTGTGCGCCAATTGGCGGTGTCCTTTTTCGACCGAATAGACGCAGGTCGCGCCACGCTCAAGCAGAACTTGAGTAAATCCACCCGTGGAGGCTCCGGCGTCTAGACAGCGCTTTCCTTTAACATCAAGGTTCCAAGCTTCTAACGCCGCCAAAAGCTTCACCCCGCTTCGGCTCACGCGATGCCCTCGACCCCGGACCCTAAGTGGATGGGTTGGTTCAAAACGCTCGGCCACCGAACGCAGCGCCGTGTCCCCGCTAAAGACAGCCCCGCTCAAGACTAACGCGCCCGCGTCTTTTAAGTCACGCGCCAGGCCAGCATCCACCAGCAACTGATCCAATCTCAATTTAGGTTCTTTAGGCATAAAAAAAGGCCGGCCAGCGCCGGCCTCCATTCTAAAATAGCGCTTTTAAGCGACTCTGAACTTACTACGGGCCACCATGGCTCGCAACTTTGTCTCAATGCCCGCGCTGTCATACCCGCACTTGGCGCGAAGCTGTTCTGGGGTTCCGTGTTCCACAAATTCGTCCGGCACACCAAGTCTTGAAAAATGTTTTGGCGCGATCCCTTTGTCCGCTAAATATTCTAAGACCCCTGACCCAAACCCGCCTGTCACCACCCCGTCTTCGACGGTGATGACGACCGAGAAGGCACGCGCGCACTCTTCTAAGAGCGCCTCGTCCAAAGGTTTAGCAAAACGAGCGTCCACGACCCGCACCAACATGCCATCTGCCGCAAGACGCTCGGCGGCGGCAAGCGCGTCTGCCACGGGTAGTCCGTAGGCAATCACACAGGCATCTTCGCCATCGCGTAGTACGCGTCCCTTGCCGATCTCAAGTGACTCGTCCGCGCGATCGACGGGCGCTTCGACCAAGTTTCCACGTGGCACCCGCATGGCGCTGGGCCGATTGGCGCCCAGGCCAGTCGCGAGCATGCGTGACATCTCGTTGCCGTCCGAAGGCGCCATCAAGACGATGTTTGGAACAGGTCGCAGGATCGCTATGTCTAAGACCCCGTGGTGCGTCGGACCATCATCACCCACCAAGCCCGCGCGATCGAAAGCGAAAAGGACCGGCAATTTTTGAAGAGCCACATCATGCACCGCTTGATCAAACGCCCGCTGAAAGAAAGTGCTATAAACCGCGACCACCGGCCGAATGCCCCGTGTCGCCATGCCCGCGGCCAAGGTCACCGCATGCTCTTCGGCAATGCCTACATCGTAGAGCCTGTCTGGGATCTCGCGCTCAAACGCGCCCAGCGACGAGCCTTCAATCATCGCAGGTGTGATGACCGAAACGCGCGGATCGCGCAAGGCGACTTCTAACAACAGCTGCGAGAACCTTCCTGACCAAGATGCTTTAGCAGGCCCTGCGGATTTTTTGATCTCGCCGGTGACCAGATCAAAGTTTTTGGCGCCGTGGTAACAGATGGGGTCATTTTCGGCGGGAGCAAAACCTTTGCCTTTGCGCGTGACTGCGTGCAAGAGGATAGGGCCCTTCATCTCACGGACCCGCTTTAAGATATCAATCATGCTCTCGCAATCGTGCCCATCCACGGGACCCACGTAGGTGAAGCCCAACTCTTCAAAAAAGACACCTGGGCTGACCACGCTCTTGGCAAACTCTTCGGCTAGGTGAGCCAATTTTGCCATCTGGGGACCCACGGCAGGCAAGCTCTTTAAAAAGCGCTCGGCGCGGTCGCGAACCGCATTGTAGGTGCGCCCCGTGATGATACGAGAGAGGTACTTAGACAACGCGCCCACAGGCCGACTGATCGACATCTCGTTGTCATTCAAGATGACCAAGATGTCTGTCTTGCGGTGCCCTAAATCGTTCAACGCTTCGAAGGCCATGCCATTGGGGATCGAGCTATCCCCGATGATGCAGATGACTTTTTCGCGCGTCTTGAGCATGTCGCGCGCGCGCGCCATACCCGCCGCCGCCGACACCGAGGTGGCCGCGTGGCCCGCGCCAAAACTGTCGTAGGGGCTCTCATCGCGCTTTAAGAAGCCGCTGATGCCACCCATCTGTCGTAGCGTATCAAAACGACTTTGCCGCCCCGTGACAAGCTTGTGGGTGTAGCCCTGGTGGCCGGTATCGAGGACGATCGAATCTTTGGGGGCGTTAAAAACTGTGTGCACGGCCAAAGTCAATTCGACCGCGCCGAGGTTGGTGGCTAAGTGCCCGCCATTGCGTGAGACGGTAGCCAAGATGCGCTGCCGAATCTCACCAGCCAAGATCTTGCGCCCGGCCGCGTCTAGTTTTTTTAGGTCCGAGGGTGACTCGATGTTTTCTAAGAGTGCCATGCGACTCAATGACTCGTTTGGGGGTAAAGCAAAAGGGCAATGCCCACGCCAAGCAAAACTCCAACCATGACCTCGGGCAACGTGTGGCCCAAAGTTTCTTTAACTTTTTTTGGCTTTCCGCGACGACCTTTGTATAGCTCTTCTAATATTTGATTGATGCGCTCGGCTTGAAAACCAGCGCTGCGCCGCAAGCCCGCCGCGTCCACACTCGTCAAAATCACCAACCCGAGCGCCAAACCAAAGATCGGACTGCGGGGACCTTCCGAGAGCGCGATGCACGTGGCAAGCGCCGCGATGAACGCGGTATGCGAACTGGGCATGCCGCCGGTCCCGAAAAAATGCCGCCAATCGAGGACGCCGTGCTTTGCCTTGAGAATAATAACTTTCAGTAGATCCGCGGTCAGCCACGCAGTCGCCGTCACCCAGGTCGTTGGATGGCTTAGCCACGAAAGCAAAAATTGCGGGGCATCTTCAAACGCAAACATCCGCTCAGCGCCCTTTCATCTCTAGATTGACGCTATTTACTTTTTTGGCCAAGCGCTCAGCGAGCTCACGTTCCCAGACTTCGCGGTCGGACAGCATGGCTTTTTGATTTTCGCGCAGTTTCTTTCCAGTCATATCGACAACTTCCCGTTCGGTCTTGTCAAAACGCGCCAAGAAAGACAGCTCATCCTTGCCAAGGTCTTTGGCGGTGGCGTAAGCGTCCCGCGCCTTGACCAAGACTTCGATGGCCTTGGCGGGTGTTTTGGCGCTCATGTACTCTTCGGCCAAGCGCGCGGCCAAACGGCCCAGCGGTCGCCGAGACTCGGGCGCGTTATGAATCGCGTTCGCGTCCGCATAGTCGCGGGTGATGTCTCGACCGAGCTCGCTGACTCGCTCAGCCAAGCTCGCTGCGGGAAACAGGGGCGTCACACCGTTATGGAGGGTCGTCATCGCGCCAGCACGAGAACGCGCCAGCCGCGCGGCGTCAACGCGGATACGCCCTGGCCCAGTTCAAAGCGTCACCGTCGGTGGTGATTTGAAGCGCGCCATCGCGATCGGTACGCAGCACTTGGGCGCCGTGGGAAATCAGTCGTTCC
>JANLXT010000258.1:0-15120 GCA_031365225.1 candidate division FCPU426 bacterium | reverse complement strand
CGTTTTAGGACTTTGAGAATTATTTCACATACTTTTTAAGACTTAATTTTAAAGGCTTTTTCATCTTTTCTCACCTATTGCCCATCTTTACACCGCTGGCCTGCGTTGCTATACTCGGCCCTCAATTTTATACCCTGCGCTAAAGTAAAGTATCTGGCCCGCGCCACGAGCGCCGAGGAGCCCATGGACCTGCACCCTGTACACCAACCCCTAAATAAAGACGGCCTGCTCCCTTTGGACGCGGGCAAGGACTCGTGCGGTGTCAGCTTTGTCGCGGACATTCAAAACCGCAAAAGCCACGCCATTGTTGAGCAGGGGTTGACCATCCTCGAGCGCCTTTCCCATCGTGGCGCCTGTGGTTGCGAAGAAAATACGGGTGACGGCGCGGGCGTCTTGATCCAAGTGCCTGATAAGTTTATGCGCAAAGTCGCCAAGCAAGCTGGCTTCGACTTGCCAGGCGCGGGCCACTATGGCGTCGGCATCGCCTTTTTGCCCAAAGACCCCGCCCAGGCCACAAGCGTCAAAAATATCTTAGAGCGTATCGTCAAAGAAGAAGGCCAAAGCTTTTTAGGTTGGCGTGCTGTCCCCGTGATCAACAGCATGCTGGGTCCCACGGCCGCCAAAGCCGAGCCTGGCATGCAGCTGGCCTTTATTGGACGCGCTGGAAAGCTCGCCGACCAAGACGCCTTTGAGCGGCGCCTCTACTTGATCCGCAAACGCCTCGAAGGTGAGATCCTCACCAGCGCGCTCGATCAAAAAAGCTTTGTCTATCTGGCCAGCCTCTCGAGCCGCACGCTGGTCTACAAGGGCATGCTCACGCCCGAGCAACTGCGCCCCTACTTTCCAGACCTCTCGGACCCCGACATCGAGAGCGCGCTCTGCATCAGCCACAGCCGCTTTAGCACCAACACCTTTCCAAGCTGGGCGCTGGCGCACCCCTACCGCTATCTAGCGCACAACGGCGAGATCAACACCCTGCGTGGCAACACCAACTGGATGCACGCGCGTGAAGCTTTGTTTGAGAGCAAGCATTTTCCAGGTGCCGAGATCAAAAAACTGCTACCCATCATCACCGAGGGTGGCTCGGATTCGGCTGGACTGGATAATGCGCTCGAGCTCTTGGTCATGACAGGTCGCAGTGTGGCCCACGCCATGATGATGCTGATCCCGGAAGCCTGGAGCGGTCACGCCACCATGCCCCAGGCCAAAAAAGATTTTTATCGATATCATGCTTGCCTGATGGAACCCTGGGACGGCCCCGCGGACGTGGTCTTTAGCGATGGCCGTGTCATTGGCGGTGTCTTGGACCGCAACGGCCTGCGCCCCTCGCGCTATTACCTGATGAAGAATGGGCTGGTCGTGCTCGCCAGCGAAGTGGGCGTCCTGGACTTGGACCCTGAGCAGGTCGAGCGTAAGGGTCGCTTAGAGCCTGGCCGCATGTTTTTGATCGACCTCGAAGCTGGCAAGATCATCGACGACCAGCAGTTGAAAGACCAAGTCAGCGCAGAACAGCCTTACGGTCAGTGGCTTAAAGATAATTTGACGACCTTGGCGGACTTGCCCGAAGCCGAGCATGTGCCTGGCCCCGATCACCAGACCCTTTTGCGGCGCCAAGTCGCCTTTGGCTACACCCACGAAGACCTCAAGATGGTCATGGCCCCCATGGCGCTGGATGGCATCGAAGCCACGGGTTCGATGGGCGAAGACGCGCCGCTGGCCGTCTTGAGCGATCGGCCTCAGCTCTTGTTTAGCTATTTCAAACAACTCTTTGCGCAGGTCACCAACCCTCCTCTGGATGCCATCCGCGAAGAATTGGTCACCAGTGTCTTCACCACCTTAGGCGCCGAAGGCGACCTGCTCAATCCCAACCAAACCAATTGCCGCCAGATCGAGCTCAAGAGCCCGATTTTAGACAACGATGAGCTGGCTCGCTTTGAAAAATCAGACAAGGTCGGATTCAAGACAAAAAAATTGCCCATGCTCTTCCCTTCGGGCAGCGGAGGCCAAGGTCTCAAAGCCGCGCTTGATAAGCTCTTTAACGACGCCCTCACTGCCGTCAACGAAGGCGCCCAAGTCTTGATCCTGTCGGACCGTGGTGTGAACAAAGACACCACGCCCATCCCCAGTCTTTTGGCCTGCGCCGGTTTGCACCACGCCCTGATCCGGGCGGGCAAGCGCACGCGCGTCGGCCTGGTTTTAGAAAGTGGCGAGCCGCGCGAAGTGCATCACTACGCCATGCTAGTCGGCTATGGCGCCAATGCGATCAACCCCTACGTGGCGTTCGAGACCATCGACGACCTGCTCATCCGTGGTATTTTGCCAAACACCACCACGCACGAAAAAGCCGTCAAGACCTACATCAAGGCCTGCAACAAAGGCATCGTCAAGATCATGTCCAAGATGGGCATCAGCACGATCCAATCGTACCGCGGGGCCCAGATCTTTGAAGCGATCGGGCTGTCCAAAGCGCTCGTGAACGACTACTTTACCGCGACGGCTTCACGCTTGAACGGCATCGGCCTTGAAGAAATTGCCAAAGAGTCTCAAATGCGGCACGACGCGGCCTGGGTACAGCGTCCCGCGCGCGAGCTGGATCTAGATTGGGGTGGCCGCTATAAGTGGCGGCGCGAGGGCGAACCGCATACCTTCAACCCAGAGACCGTGGCGCTCTTGCAACACGCCTCGTTTGCCAACGACTACAAAGTGTATAAACAGTTCAGCGCCCACGTCGACAAGCAGCCCAAAGGCTTGCTCACGCTGCGCGGCCTTTTGCGCTTTAAAGCTGGCCGTAAAGCCATCCCGCTTGACCAGGTCGAACCCGCCAGTGCCATCGTCAAGCGCTTTACCACGGGCGCGATGAGCTATGGTTCCATCAGCAAAGAGGCCCACGAGACCATGGCCATCGCCATGAACCGCTTGGGCGGCAAGAGCAACACCGGTGAAGGTGGCGAGGACGCGGAGCGCTTTGAAACCATGCCCAATGGCGACAGCAAGCGCAGCGCCATCAAGCAGGTTGCCTCGGGCCGCTTTGGCGTCACCAGCCACTACCTGGTCAATGCGCGGCAGATCCAGATCAAGATGGCCCAAGGCGCCAAGCCAGGCGAAGGCGGTCAGCTGCCCGCCAAAAAGGTCTGGCCCTGGATCGCCAAGACCCGGCATAGCACGCCATTTGTCGGCTTGATCAGCCCGCCACCCCACCACGATATTTATAGCATCGAAGATCTAGCTCAGCTGATCCACGACTTAAAGAATGCCAACGACCAAGCCGACATCAGCGTCAAACTGGTCGCCGAAGTGGGCGTGGGCACCGTGGCCGCGGGCGTGGCCAAAGCCAAAGCCGACCATATCTTGATCAGCGGTCATGATGGCGGTACTGGCGCCAGCCCGCTGACCAGCATCAAGTACGCTGGCTTGCCTTGGGAGCTGGGCTTGGCCGAGACACACCAGATCTTGGTCGCGACCGGCTTGCGCGATCGCATCCGCGTTGAGACCGACGGCCAGTTGCGCACCGGTCGCGATGTATTGATCGCCGCCATGCTGGGCGCCGAAGAATATGGTTTTGCCACCGTGGCCTTGGTGACCACCGGATGCATCCTGATGCGTGTTTGCCATTTGGATACCTGTCCCGCCGGTGTCGCGACACAAAATCCCGAGCTGCGCAAAAAATATATTGGCAAGCCTGAGTACATCGTCAACTACCTAACCTTTGTGGCAGAAGAAGCGCGTGAATGGATGGCCCAGCTTGGCATCCGTTCGCTCAGCGAGTTGATCGGTCACGCCGAGATGCTCGAAGCGGACACCAGCATCAAGCATTGGAAGGCCAGCAAGCTGGACTTTAGCCCCATCCTGAAAGTCGCCGAGAACGTCTACGGGGGCGCGACCTTCAAGACCAAGATCCAGGACCACGGTCTGGACAAGGCCTTGGATCAGCGTCTACTGAAAGACGCGGCCGCCGCGGTTGAGAACGCCACGGCGATCGAGCTCAGCTATCCGATCGGCAACGTCAATCGGACCGTCGGCACGCTGCTGGGTAGCCGCATCAGCCGAAAGTATGGCGCGGCAGGTTTGCCCGATGACACCATCCAAATAAATTTTGAGGGATCCGCGGGCCAAAGTTTTGGGGCCTTTGTCCCCAAGGGCATGACCCTGCGCCTTGAAGGCGATGCCAATGACTATTTGGGCAAGGGGCTCTGTGGCGGAAAATTGATCGTCGCCCCGTCGCCCAAAGCGACCTTTGATGCCAAAGATAATATCATCGTCGGCAATGTGCTCTTTTACGGGGCCACCGCTGGCGAAGGCTTTATTCGTGGCAAAGCAGGCGAGCGCTTTGGCGTGCGCAACAGTGGCGTGAACGCGGTGGTCGAAGGCGTCGGTGACCACGGCTGTGAATACATGACCGGTGGGCGCATCGTGATCTTGGGCCCCACGGGCCGCAATTTTGCCGCGGGCATGAGTGGCGGGATCGCTTATGTGCTCGACACCAATGGTGATTTTAGCGCCCGTTGCAATATGGAATTGGTCGAACTAGAGGACATGGATCCCCAAGACGAGATCTTGGTCAAAGAAATGCTGCGCAAGCATGTCCAGTACACTGACAGCTCGGTGGCCGAAGCCATTCTCGACAACTGGCGTGAAAATCATCGCCAGATCGTCAAAGTCATCCCGTCCGAATACAAAAAGGCTCTGCAAGCGCAGGCCGAACAAGCCGCCGAAGTCGCGGGCTAAGTTCTCAGAGGCGAGCATGGGCAAAGTCACTGGATTCATGGAATTTCATCGAAAAAAGACCGCCAAACGCCCGGTCGATGAGCGCGTCAAGGATTGGAAAGAATACGACCTGCCCTTTCAAGCCGAAGACCTCAATGCCCAGGCCGCGCGGTGCATGGATTGTGGTGTGCCCTTTTGTCAAAGTGGTTGCCCTGTCGGCAACATCATCCCCGATTTTAATGACCTGACGTATCATCAAAATTGGCAGATGGCGAGCGACCGCCTGCATGCCACCAACAACTTCCCCGAGTTCACAGGTTCGATCTGTCCCGCGCCATGCGAGAACAGTTGCACCTTGGCCATGCGCCAGTACGAAGAACCCGTTAACATCAAAAAGATCGAGCTCGCCATTGTGGACCGCGCCTGGAAAGAAGGCTGGTTGCCGCCACAGATCCCCTTGGTCGAAACCGGCAAGCGCGTGGCGGTGGTAGGTGGCGGTCCCGCTGGCATGGCCGCCGCCCAACAATTGCGGCGCGTTGGTCACGCGGTCACACTTTTTGAGCGCGCCGATCGTGTGGGTGGGCTTTTGCGCTACGGCATCCCCCATTTTAAGATGGAAAAAAGTCGCTTGGACCAGCGTCTAGAACAGCTCAAAGCGGAAGGGGTCAAGTTTGTCGTCAACGCCAATGTAGGTGTTGATCCCACCGTCGCCCAACTACGCAAAGATTTTGACGCGATCGTGCTGTGCGGCGGCTCGACGCAGGCCCGCGACCTGGCCGCTCCCGGACGCGAGCTGAAGGGCATCCACTTTGCCATGGAATATCTGACTCAATCCAACAAAGTCCAAGAAGGCGACAAGGTCCCCGATCAAATACTTGCCACGGGCAAGCATGTGGTGGTCATTGGTGGCGGCGACACGGGCGCGGACTGCGTTGGCACGGCGCATCGCCAAGGCGCCAAGAGCGTCACCAGCCTAGAGATCGTCAACCGCCCACCCGACCAACGGGGCGAGAGCAATCCTTGGCCCCAGTGGGCGCAAGTGTATCGCGTGGCAGGCGCGCATGAGGAAGGTGGCGAGCGCCTCTTTGCGGTCTCGACCAAACAGTTTGAGGGAAAAGACGGCACTCTCACAGGCTTGACCCTCACCCAAGTCGAATGGAAAGAAGGCAAGCCCGTCGAAATACCCGCAAGCGAGCGCACGCTCCCCGCGGACCTGGTCTTTTTGGCCATGGGTTTCACCGGCCCCGAAAAGAGCCCTCTTTTGACCGACCTGGGTGTCGAGCTCGACGCGCGCGGCAATGTAAAGAGTGACCCAAAAACAAAAGCCTGCAGCGTGCCCAGTGTCTTTGCCGCGGGCGACATGACCCGCGGACAGTCTTTAGTCGTCTGGGCCATCAGCGAAGGTCGCAAGGCCGCCCAAGGTGTCGATAAATTTTTAATGGGCTCGACAACCCTGACGAGCGTTTTGTGACCGTGTCAAAAAAGGGCGCTCTGATTAATTCGCCCTTGGTGGTCATCTTTACCACCGTGTTCATGGACCTGGTCGGCTTTGGCATGATCATCAGCATCCTGGGCCTGTATGGCCGTGAGCTGGGCGCCAATGCTTGGCAGTTGGGGCTTTTAGGCGCCATCTATTCTTTGATGCAATTCCTTTTTTCGCCGCTTTGGGGCGGTCTTTCGGATCGCTTTGGCCGACGACCCATTCTTTTGATGTCCTTGGCTGGTTCCACCCTGGCCTATTTTGGTTTTGGGATCGCGACCCTTCAGCACAGTTTTTGGATGCTACTTGCCACCCGCGCCTTTCAAGGCATCTTTGCCGCCAACGTGGCGACCGCCTTTGCCTATGTCGCGGATGTCACCACGCCCGCCAAACGCGCCAGTGGAATGGGCCTGATCGGGGCCGCTTTTGGCATCGGTTTTATCGTCGGCCCCGCACTGGGTGGAGTCACCGCCAAGCACCTCGGCTTGGCGGCGCCAGGTTTTTTAGCGGCTTCTATCTGTGGGCTCAATTTTTTGTTAGCGACGGTGCGCCTCAAAGAGTCCTTGGCGCTTAAATTGCAAAAAGCCAACCGAGCGCTGCCCTCAAAATC
The DNA here is from genome assembly GCA_031365225.1 of candidate division FCPU426 bacterium. Lineage (GTDB taxonomy): Bacteria > Oederibacteriota > JAJYGY01 > JAJYGY01 > DAIDJD01 > JANLXT01. The sequence continues at coordinate 8,326 of JANLXT010000258.1, read as the reverse complement.
ATACGACCCACTCAATCTGCAAGAACTGCGCAAAGCGATCAAGCACCCTTGGCTCTCGTTGCTCTTGATCATGTTCTTCTTGCAAACCTTTGCTTTCAGTAACGTCGAACAAACGTTCGCGCTCTTTTTTCAAACTCACTTTGGTTTTTCGACTTTAGACGCGGGCGAAAAGACCGGGTACCTGCTGGCCTGGGTTGGCATCCTTGGCGCCCTCATTCAAGGCGGACTGATCCGCAAGATAGTACCCATCTATGGCGAGCGCAAACTTTTGTTGGTTGGCCTTTTTCTCTTTGGCATCAGCATCATGCTTTTGCCCTTTGGACCCACGTATGGGTCTTATTTTGTGATCATGCTACCCATGGCCTTCGGCCGCAGCTTGATCGACCCCAGCATGAGCACCCTGATCAGCAAGAGCCACGGCGCTGGTGAGCAAGGCCGCGCCTTTGGGACCTATCAGGGCCTCTCAAGCTTAGCGCGAGCCTTGGGGCCGTTTTGCGGGCTCTTGGCTTTTCACGCGCACTACTACCTGCCCTTTTTGATCGCCAGCGGCGTCGCTTTTGTCGTCTTTTTGTTGGGTGTACGGATGCACCGCATCACTGAAAATAGTGGTTTGGACTCAATTCAATCAATCAAAACGCCTAACTAATCCCCTAAAATTTCTGGTCCCAAAGACAAAAGTACACGGTGGCGCCATTCCAAGCGCAACTCCGCGTCGGCTTGATCGGCGTCGCTCAATTCATCGGTCATCACTTGACCCGTTCCCGTCGCGACATGCCCCAAGCCCAAATAGCGCGTCACTTTATCCTTTAAGCGCGGCATCATGTGTCCTGGAAAAGGCAGCGCGCTTTGAACCAATTGCTCGCCCCCGATCAAGGTCGCGTTGATCAAGGTCGTCGCTTCCCCGCCTTCTTCCATCCAAAGTCGCACGCCCGGAAAATCAACCAGCAAGGTCGACTTGAGGCGGTCAAGACCAGGCCCACCCTGGCTGCTGCTGACCGTGTTGACCAGCAAGCGGCCGTCAGACTTTAAGACGCGTTTGATCTCGGCAAAAGCCTCGCGCGTGGTCAAGTGCCACGGGACCACTTCGCCGGCAAAGGTATCCAAAAAAATCAGGTCCGCGCTGGCGCTCGGTGCCTGGCGCAACCACGCGCGCGCGTCTTCTTCGGCCACCGCGACAGTGGTGGGCAGCCCAAAAAAATCGCGCGCCGCCTTGGCAATGGCTGGCTCTAATTCTACCGCGGTCACTTTGATGCCTCGGCGATCCAGCTTGCGCGCCAACGAACCGCTGCCCAAGCCCAACAAAACCGCCACCTTGGCTTTTGGATGATAGTGCCAAGCGATCAGATCAAGGTAGTCGGTAAACTCATAGATCGAATCACCGCTCTCTTTGTCGATGCCACCCTGGGTCACGCCATCAACCATCATCGTCAGCTCACGCCCCTGTGAGTCCGCGACCTGCAGCATGCCATTGCCGGTGGCCTGCGTGCGCAGGATCGTCAAGCCGCCACTGCGATCGGTGCTACTGGGTCGTGGACTGACGACCAGCAACATGCAGGCCACCGCACTGATCGCGATCCCAGCCACCCGGCGTTCGGTCCAGGCCCACAGTAGCCCCAGCAAGGCCAAGAACACGCCCGTCCCCGCCAAGCTGAGGCGCAGAGGGATATGCGGTATCAACACTAGCGCGCAGATCCAGCCTCCCGCCAGTCCACCCATGGTGTTGGTGAAAAAGATGCTGCCCGAGGCCGAGCTCGCGTCGCGACCTTGAGCGCTGAGCCGTTGTATCAAAAGCGGGCTTACCGCGCCAAGGCAAAGCAACGGCACACCAAATAAGAACGCAGATGCCAGCAACGCGCCAAGCTCCACCCCCGCGCGCGAGCTGATGCCCAACACCGGTACGCGCCAAAAAGCAAAAGTCGCTAACCACAGGCCCGCGATCCAAAAAACTGCGGGTAGGCTCAAGCGCCCGGCTTTAGCGCCCAGTCGTCCGCCCAGTCCGTATCCCAACGCCAAAAAAAGCAAGGTTGCGGTGATCTGGGCCGTCCACACGCGCAAGCTGGCGCCGTAATAAGCCCCCAAGGCTCTCGCACCCGCTATCTCGATGATCAGGACGCAGGCGCCCTCGGTGAACGCGGTCGCTAAGATCGGCCACGCCTTGGCCGTCGACTGGTTTTTTGACATCAGCTTACCCTCCCGCCAGGGTCAAGCCCTGACAACGTATATACGCCGGCCCGCTATAACGTTCACGCGTATCTAAGAGAGCGCTAAAACGGGCGCCCGCCAATGCGTGCGCCGAGAGACCCGACACCGAGCCTCCTTTGACCGCCACCGTCCCGTGCTTGCTGATCTCTTCGCCAAAGCGGATCTCGCCGCTAAATTCACCCGTCATGCCGTTGGGCTCGAAATAAGAAAAATCAGTCAGATGGTAGAGTGGCCGATCGCTCTCGGGCCGAAGAAGGTCCGCAACTTCGAACGTGCCTGCTTCCACTTCGATGGTGCCAAGTTCTCCAGTCGCGGCCGCTTTCAGGTACTGCGCGTAGCGATCATTCATCCAACGTTGCTTGAGGGCGCCTTTTTCGATCAAGAGCCGACGGCAGGCGGGCGTACCCGATGCATCCACCCGATAGGAGCCCACAGCCCATGGCAGACAAGCGTTGTGCCAAAGATTCAAGGGCGTTGCATCCGGTGCGGTCTCTATGAGTTTGCTGCCCACGACAGCCTGCGTCATGCGATTGTACGCCGACGCGCCCGAGGCTTGATTCAAAACCCACGCAAAAAAATGATCGAGGGCCTCACCGCTAAAGACCACGTCAAAGGTCCCGGTCTTGGGCAGTCCAGCCGATAAACGTCGACGGCTTTTGTCCGCGGCCTCTGCCACCATGGTGGCTAGACTGCAATCGACCAAGCGCCGGCGTTTAAAGGCCCTAAAAACCTCGCTCTCACCTTGAGGGCCACCCGCGAGCAAGACACACTCACCGCTTAGCAGGCCGCTCTCTTGAACCGCCTCGACCCCCTGGCTGTTAAGATAAAAACTACGTGTCTGATCCACAAAAAATTCAGCCGCTGCCAGGCGTATTCCCGCCTGGCCCACCACAGCGATCCGCAATTGTTCAGATGCCGCCTCGAGCACAGCACCCGCATCCTTGACGATCTCGGGATCCAAAAGCTCGACCCGCGGTACCGCCCCACCCACTTGGGTCATGGCGTATGCCTCGTTCTCGACTAAATTGGCCGCGGCCAAAGCGTCTTCGAGATGTTTGGGCAAGCCCGCGATCGAAGCCTCGTCCACCACAAAACGCGCGCTGCCCGTGACGGACACACTCGCTTCCTTGCGCTTGACGCGCCGGGTCACCAAGATCTCGATCTCCCACGTCAGGCTCTCCACCCGACGCTTGGCCTCCATGCCATCCTTATTTAAAAACCATTGCTCTGACTTGCGACGCGCCTCGCGTACCTGCCAACCCGACAGGCGCTCGTCATGCTCAAGGATGTCGATGATGTTTTGAAGCATGCCGTCCCCTCAGGCTAAGCGCGCGCGCAGGCGCAGGTGCGGCCCACCGGTGGTGTTCTTGACCCATTCTTTATGACCCTTGCCGCAGTAGCCTGTCCCCGAGATCTCAAAGTCATCACCGACCGCGCTGATGCTGGCCAATATATCGGGGACAAAGCCCGTCATGATCACCGGGCTGTAGATCTTGCCGGTCAGCTTGCCTTTTTTGATCTCCTCACCCCACAGCCCCTCGCACTGGATACCCCAGCCTTGAGGGTCTTCCATGCCATTGCTGGCGTAGCGCAGGTAGATGCCATTCTCGACGCCACCGATCACGTCGGACGGCTTGCTGGTCCCAGGCGCGAAGAACGTGTTGGTCATGCGCGCGTAGGCTTTACGTTCCCAACTCTCGCGACGCCCGTTGGCGGTGCGCGTGTAACCCAACACGCTCGCGCTGTTGTAATCGGTCATCCCTGATACCAGCACGCCATCTTTAAGGATCTGGGTAGGACTGGCCAGAGCGCCCTCGTCATCAAAGAAAAATGTCCCGCTATGCCCAGGCAAGGTCGGGTCATCCATCAGGTTGACCAGTTCTGAGCCGACACGCTTGCCCATGTATTCTTTGCCTTTGGCGCGATCTTTAAGATACATGTCGGTCTCGGTGCCGTGCCCAAAGGCTTCGTGCGCCAAGATGCCGGACCAATCGGGATGGGTGACAATGTCATAAAAACCTGGCTCAAGCCGCGGTGCGGTGAGCAGACGCTCGGTGTCGGCGACCATTTGAGCCGCCAACGGAACGCAATGGCCAAGCGTCTCAAAACCCGCCCCTCGGCTGACGCCATCAAAAAGGCTCTGGGTGCTCTTGCCATCCGAGACCACCACTTGCATCAGTTCTTCGACGCGGGGCAAGCTCTGGGTCAGGTGCTTGGCGCGATTGATAAAGACCGCCTCATTCAAGAGGTCCGCGACCACACCCGTGGCGTTGCGAACCCTGGGGCTGGCGGCGACCAAAGCGTCACGGATGGCCTGCGCCCGCATCAGGCGGTCTTTGAGATCCAACGAATCCAGGGCTTGTTTGGCCACGATCCTAAAATCTTTTTTGAGGGGCTGACCGGGGTCCAACTCACGCTGGGCCCCCTTGGGACGCTGGCTCGCCGCCCAGCGCGCCAGGTCCGTGCCCGCCTTTTCGAGCGCCGAGGCACGCAGATCGTTCGTCGAGATCTCAAAAAAACAGGCGCCATTGAAGGCGGTCAAGACCACACCCGCGGTCGCGGGTTCGGGGGTCACGCTGGATTGAGTCGAGCTGACCGCGACTCGGGTGCCTTGACGGCGCAGGCCCAGGGCTGCCGCATAGGGGACTTCTTTTTCCATGAGGGCGACGATCTGGGCCAAGATACCCCCCAGACGGTCAAAACTTATCGGTGTGTCAGCCATAGAGAGACCCTCAACGTTCGCCGAGCAGGCGAGCCACGATGGACGCGTCCTGCGGCGGGCAATAGTAACGAGCGTGAATCATGCGACCCGCGATCTCGCGGATCAATCGCGAGCGACGCGAAAGCTCTTCGCGGCGACCCTTTGGACCGATAACCCACACTGGTTGATCCAAGTCATAGGGGGCGCCACCAAGGCGATCTTCGATAAACAAGAAAGCCGCCGAGCCTTTTTCGCGCTTGTTAAAATATTCCCGCACCTTGTCCCGTTGGCGTGGCGTCGGCTCGTCGTCGATCGTGCGCGCTTCGCGAACCAGGCGATATTTTTCGCGGGCAAGAAAACGGCTGGCCAGGCTCGCCAAGACCTTGTCGGACCCATGCTGCCATTGCTTAAGGGCTACCAGGACATCGGCGTCGTCATGGTCTAAAAAAGCCCGCAACGAAGCTTTCTCTCCCTTGTCAAAGATGGCCCGCAAGGCGGGGCTAAGCGTTCCCACGTCGAGCCGCGCTAACGCGTGCAAGCTTTGGGCCCGCGCCAACGCCGCCTTCAACAAGAGCTCGAGTCCGCGTGAAGTTTTGTGATAATAAACTTTCCAATACATAAAATAACGCGCCAAGAAATATTCTTCTAACGCCAACAAGCCGCGCTCGCGCACCGCCAGCCGTCCTTTGCTCACGCACAGGCTGGCGATGATGCGGCTAAGGTCGACTTTGCCAGAATTGACACCGGTCGAATGCGCGTCCCTCACAAGATAGTCCAAGCGATCCACATCCAGCTGGGACGAGACCAGATCCTTGACCACACTCATTTGCTTGGGGACGCCCTTGCCGTCAAAGAACCCGGCGATCAACGCGGCCTTTTTACCCAGCGCCGCCCTGAGCTGGGTGTCCTCGCGCAGCAGGCGGGCAGTCATGGCTTCATGATCACCGATCAGGCTGCCTTCAAGCGTGTGACTAAATGCGCAATGCCCAATATCATGCAAGAGCGCCGCCGCCAACGCGATCTCGCGTTGGTCCGGGCTCAGGCGCAATTCGCCCTCGCGCTCTAGATGGTCCAGCACCTGACCCATCAGATGCATGGCGCCCAGGCTATGCGCAAAGCGGCTGTGCTCGGCACCCAAGAACGTCAGATAGCTGGTCCCCAACTGCCGGACCAAACGCAGGCGCTGCACTGGCCTGCTATCAATCAGCGCCAAAAGACGCGGGCTATGCACCTGGATCTGGCCATAAAGAGGATCTTGAAAGTATTTGGCGGGTGGTCGGGGCATCAGGCTCGCTTTGAGGTCTTTTTGCGGTAAACCATTAAATTATCGGGATAGAGGGTAAAACCCAATTTTTTGTAGAAAATTTGCTTGTCGGTGGTAAAGAGCCAAAATCCGTCTATCCCTTTAAGGCGAGGGTGCCGCACGACCATGCGCACCAGCTTGGACCCAATGCCCTTGCGAAAATAGTCCCGATGCACGATGACATCCCAAAGGACCGCTCTAAAACTAAAGTCCGTGCTCACGCGACAAAATCCAACCAGCGCCCTGCCGTCCCAGGCGCTCAAGACCAGGTCGCTGTGGCGTAGCGCCTTGGCGATCCCAGCCCGCGTTCGGTTTTTGGCCCAGGCCGCGTGTTGATAGAGCGCGTGGACTTGGGGCACGCTCGGTTTACGTGCGCTTGAGAAAGTGAGCCTCACTTTATTTTTTGTCCATAAAAGTGTGGATCCCGCATTCGGTCTTGTTCTTGCCACGCCAGCGTCCCGAACGGGGGTCCTCGCTATTGCCCGGGACCGCTGTGCAGGGTTCGCAACCAATGCTGGTGTAGCCTTTTTCCCACAGCGGGTGCATGGGCAGGCCGTGTTCTTTTAGGTAGAGGAATACTTTTTTTGAGTCCCATCCCAAGATCGGCGAGACTTTATACAAACCGTTGCCCTTTAGCTCGACTGGCTTCAGGCCCGCCCTGTACGCTGTCTGGTCCCCCCGCACCCCGCTCATCCAGCAGGCCAGGCCTTTTAAAGCGCGCTGCAAGGGCTCGACTTTATTGATCTCGCAGCATCGATCGGGGTCGCTCTCGTAGAGCTTGCCAAAGGATTTTAAGAATTGAGCGTGGCCCATCGCCGGGCCCACTTCGATAAGATTCAGTTTAAGACGCGCGACGAGCTCATCTCGAAAGGCCAGCGTTTCAGGAAACAAGAATCCTGTGTTGATAAAGATCACCGGGATCTTGGGTGCCACTTCGACCGCCAGACTGAGCAGGCAGGCGCTTTCGGCGCCAAAGCTACTGCTGATCGCGGCCTTGTCGCCAAATTGGTCAACGGCCCAGCGAATGACATCCTGAGGGGTGGCAACGCTTAGACGATCATTGACTGCCGATAGATCCATTGGATTTTTTTCGTCCATGACCGAGCCCTACTTCTTTTTTTGGGTTTTTGGCTTGGCAGGCTTTTCGATCGCCTTGGCCTTGGCCTCGGTGGCGTCCGCCTCGCTGGCCTTACCCGCTTTACGCAAGACGGGAGCCAAGCGGCGGTAGTCTTCGGCTAAAAGTGGGTGCTTGGGGCCAAGGGCTTTGATATCAATGCTGATCGCGCGCCGAAACAGCGCCTCGGCCTTTTCAAAATCACCTTTTAGATAATACACGCGCGCCTGATTGTTGAGTACTTCGCTCAGCTCGACGGCCTCGGTGCCCAAACGGCTCTCCCGCAGGCTGGCGGCTTCGCTATAGTAGGCTAACGCTTCGTCCATGCGCTCCTGCGCGTCCACGCTAACACCCAAACTATTTAAGAACTCAGCGAGCACCAGGGGGTCGCCGCCTAATTTCCGCTGCTCGTCTACCCGCGCGCGCCAGATAGGCTCAGCGATGTCCCAGGCACCCGCCTCTTCGGCGGCCTGCGCCACCCGCAGTGAAGACTGCGCGCTTTCGTCACTGGCGACACCCAAGGCGCTGTCAAACAAGCTCTTGGAGCGTTGAAAGGCCTTCAGCGCCTCATCTTTCTTGCCCCGCGCCCGATAGACCATGCCCAAATAGTCGAGCGAATAGGCCAGGCGAGGATCGCTGGCCTCAAAGGTTTCAGCCTCAAGCAGGGCCTTCAGCAGGCTGGTCTCTGCCTTGTCCCAGCGCCCCGCTTTTTGAGCTTTGACCGCGTCCTTGATCAAGGCGGTCCAGTCGTCAGGCGCGGCCCAAAGTGAGTTGCTCAAGGCCACGAGCCCGAGCGCGGTTCCTAAAATAGCTGTCTTGACGAGTTTTTTCATAAGGTGTTTACTTTAGCACGCCACAATAAGGCGTGCCAAGTCCCGCTTAGGAGCCATCTTGCGAGCCCTTTTCGCCCTCATCTTCTGCCTGATCCTTACGCCCACCCACTCCCTGATGGCCCAAGACAGCCCCATAGCCACGGTCATCAGCCTAGAAGGCCCTGCCTGGGTAG
>JANLXT010000153.1:0-6215 GCA_031365225.1 candidate division FCPU426 bacterium | reverse complement strand
AGGGTCCAGGCCAAGCCTTTATCGGCCAAATAGAGTTGAGCCAGATCCCAGAGTTCTTGACGGATAGCTCGTCCCAAGATGGGGACCGCTGTTTCGACCCGGTTGTTCAAGTTGCGGGTCATCCAATCCGCCGAACCTAGGTAAAAGCCCCCGTCCAAGGGGTCGCTGGCGCCTTGGCGAAAATAGTAAAAGCGCGAATGTTCTAAGAAGCGTCCCACGAGACTGCGAACAGTGATATTAGAAGACAAACCTGGGACGCCTGGGCGCAGACAGCAGAGCCCGCGCACAATCAGCTCGATCTTGACCCCTGCTTGGGATGCTTCGTAGAGCTTTTCGGTCAGCTGAGGGTCCTCGAGGCTGTTCATTTTAGCGACAATTTGAGCGGGTTTCTTGGCTCGTGCCGCCGCGGTTTCTGCGCTGATCAGGTCCAAAAAGCGAGCTCGCATGTTGATGGGCGCCAGTAAAAAGCGCTGATAACTGCGGCGCAGGCTCAAGCCCGTCAGGTAGTTAAAGATCTCGATCATCTCGCTGGTGATGGCCGGGTCGCAGGTGAACAATCCAAAATCACTGTAGAGCTTGGCGGTGCTGGGGTTGTAATTGCCCGTACCCACGTGGCCATAAAAACGATAGCCGTCTTTTTCGCGGCGCACGATCAGACAGATCTTAGAGTGGGTTTTAAGACCCACGACCCCATAGACCACATGCACGCCGGCGCGCTCTAACTGTTCGGACCAATAGAGGTTGCGGGCCTCGTCAAAGCGCGCCTTCAATTCGACCACGCACACGACTTGTTTGCCACTTTCGGCAGCGCGGATCAGTAAGGGGACCAGCGGGTTGTCGTCACCCAAGCGGTAGAGGGCGATCTTGATCGCTAAAACGTCTGGGTCTCGCGCGGCGGTCTTCAAAAGAGCTTCGATCGTGGACTGAAAACTATCGTAAGGAAGCTGGATCAACTCGTCGTGATCGCGCAAGACCCTAAAAATATCGGCGTCGTCGCCTTGAAACGTTGGGGGCGTGAGCGGCGCCCAGGGCTTGAAGCGCAGTTCTGGTCGTGGCAGGTCGGCGACCTCGTTGAGCGCGAGCCAGTTAAGCTCGCCAGGGCCTGGATAAAAGTCATCCTCGTCGAGCGCCAGCTCTTCGCGCAAAAATTGACGTACCCACGCATCTGGGTGAGGGCCATGCTGCAGCGCCACGATCTCGGCGGTACGGCGCAGGCGCAATTCTTCTTCGACCATATCGACCAGATCGTCGGCCTCTTCGATCACCTGGTCGGTATCGGCGCTGCGCAAGACCCGAAAGCTCATCGCTTCGCGCAGGGTCATTTGAGGGAAAAATGCGCCAAGATGCGCCACGATCACATCTTGCAGGCGCGCCAGGCGTATCTGCCCCTCGGGAGCCGACGCTTTCAGGCGCACCCATTGGGGGAGCACATCGGGGATCTTGAGCCTGGCAAAAAGAGGCTCGGCTTGATCGGGGCGGTTGAGTTTGACGCCCAACGACAAAGAAAAATTGGATAAAAATGGAAAAGGATGCGCGGGATCGACCGCTAAGGGTGTCAGCACGGGAAAGATGATCGCCTTGAAATACGCCTCAGCTTCGACAAGCTCATCGGCGCTCAAGGCGGACCAATCCAGGATCACGATACCCGCTTGCGCCAGGCTCGGGCGCAGATCGTTGGTCCATATTTTTTCACGCTCGATAAAGAGCTCGGCGATGACTTCACGCGCCGCCTGCAAAACCTGGGCGGGGCTCGCGCCGTCCGCACCCACCCGGGACGCGCCCTTGTCGCGCAGACGCTTAAGGTAGCCGATGCGCTTCATAAAAAATTCATCCATGTTGCTAGAAAAGATCGCTAAAAAACGCGCGCGTTCAAGCAAAGGCATGCTCTTATCTGTCGCCTGGGCCAAGACCCGGCGGTTGAACTTGAGCAGGGAGAGGTCGCGGTTAAAGTAGTGTTCGTTGAGCATGGGGGCCACCGAAGGGAAAGTCTCCTTCAGCTTAGGCCCGTTGGATGACGGGCGTGTGACGCGTTTATGACGGCGAGGTGTCGGCATGGCTCAATAATAGCGAAAGAAACGTACGCCCAGGCCAAGGCAGACCGTGCCCATGGCCAAGAGCGCCGCGCAGGGAACGCCGATCTGGGCCCAGCCGGCACCCGCATTGTAGATCTCGCGGACAGTGTCCACCAACATGGTGGGCGGCAGCAGGCGGCAGAGGCTCTGCAGCCAGCTGGGGTAAGCGTCTAAGCTAAAGTAAACCCCACAGAGCACAAAGCAGGGCAGGGTGACCGCGTTGATCAAGCCTTGCCCGACCTGGCTACGCTCGGTGCGGCTGGCCATGAGCACGGCAAGGCCAAAGAAAGCATAAAGCCCGCAGAGCAGGGTGACCAGCAGGGCCGCGAGACTACCGCTGGGCCGCACCCCATAGGCCAGCGCGCCAAAGGTCGCCAAGGTCAAGGCTTCCATGCCCGCCAGCAGCACGCGCGCCGCAAAAAGGCCCCCAAAGAGCGAAAGGGGTGGCATGGGCGTGGCCATCACCCGGCGCAAAAATTTGCGTTGGCGGTATTCGACCAAAGTCCAGCCCACACCCCACAAACAGCTGCTGACCAAGCCGAAGGCGATCAAACCTGGCAGCAAAAAATCAACATAGCGACCACCCGCTCGGGTCTCGGCGATCCAGCCGTCCGCGAGCTTGCCTCCACGCAAGACGCTATCGAGACGGCGCCAGGCCAACTCCGCTTCTTTGTCCGCGGGGTCAAAGCGCCCCACCCGCGCCAGATCGTCCCACGCTTGGTCCAAGATCAGGCGCGATCGCCCACGCGCCAATGAGCGCAAGGCTTCGTCAGCAGCCATGACCTGAAAACGAAAACGTCCATCCCCCGTCGGTGCCTGCTGAGCCCACAGTGTGGCTTTGGCCTGCTGGGACTGAGTGGCGACCACGGCGATGCTGGCCATCGACTTTGAGGCGCCTGCCCCCATCTGTCCTAGAAGCGCCACGCTGATGATCGGAAATCCCAGCGACCAAAAAATAATGGCTGGTTCGCGCAGGTGCTCGCGCGCTTGCATCAAAAATATCTGCACCCACGGTTTATTGATCAAGGCTGCCCCCGGTCAGTCCAACAAAAAGGTCATTCAAACTTGCGGGACGCACGCGTGTCTCCCGCAAGCGTAGACGCTTACGCTTAGCGCGGGACACCAACAAAGGCAGGGCCAGGCTGGCGTCGCGCAGGCGCACCCGCGCGCCACGTCGATCGTGATTTAGTTTTATATCGAGCAGGCCAGGCAAGCCCTTGGCGAGGGTGGCACTCGGTTTGTCGGTTGAATATTCCAGCACATCCCCGCCGCCATATTTTTTGAGCAAGGCAGGGATGCTGTCGCGCGCTAAAAGCTTGCCGTGATTCATCAACGCCACGCCTGGACAAAGCGCCTCAGCTTCTTCCATGTAGTGGGTGGTCAACAAAAGAGCGCAGCCTGCTCGCTTCAATTCTTCGATCAAAGCCCAGACTTCTTGCCGGGCGCTAGGATCCAAGCCCGTGGTGGGTTCGTCCAGCAAGAGCAATTGGGGGCGGTTGAGCATGGCAATCCCCAACGCCAGGCGTTGGCGTTGGCCGCCAGACAGGTGTTGGGTTTGGGCTTGCGACTTGCTGGCCAGGCCGATCTGGTCCAAGACTTGCCCCGCGCGGGCAAGGGGCAAGGCATAAAAGCTGGCAAAGAGCCGCAGCACTTCGAGCGCGGTCGCTTTTTCGGGTAGGCGTGTTTCTTGAAGGCAGATGCCGAGCTTGGACCGCAAGACCCGTTCGTTGCCTCGCCAGGCCATGCCAAAAAGCCTGATCTCGCCTTCGTCGGGTTCTTGCAGGCCCTCGATGGTCTCCACCAGCGTGGTCTTGCCAGCACCATTGGGTCCTAACAGGGCCAAGCTTTCGCCAAGGCGCATCTTTAAATCCACGCGGTCCACCGCGACTAAGGTTTTAAAGCGCCGGACCAGGCTGTGGACTTCGACCGCAAATTGACTCAAAACGTCTCCTAAAAGGGCGATGCCAATATTGTAGCAGTGTCGGGGCCGTTGCCCAAGGGTCTCGGGTGGGTTAGAATCAGAGGGTAGCAAGCAGTCAGGCTCTTATCCCCGTCCTATTTGCTGGAGGCACGTGATGCAGATCGCTCTCTTTTGGCCCGCGATACTTGTGGCCGCTTTGATTGGTTTTGTAGTCCCCGCGCTGTGGTACGCGCCCAAGCTGTTTGGCGCCACGTGGATGCAGCTTTCAGGTTTTAAGCCTGACCCCGACAAAAATCCCACCCGAGAATTGCTGGCCTCGGGCGTGGCTAGTTTTGTGATGGCATATGCTGTCGCCGGATTTCTTAATTTTACAGGCTCAAACACCTTTGGACAGGGATTTTTGGCGGGCCTGCAATTTTGGCTTGGTTTTGTGGTTCCGGTGATGACGGTGGATTATCTCTTTGCGCGACGCTCTTTGGCGCTGCTTGGCATCAATGTGGGTCACAGTGGCATTGTGCTGGCGTTGATGGGTGGGCTTTTGGCGGCATGGAAATCCTGATTTGATCTCGAAGCAACTTATTCCCTGGGCATTTGGCGTTGCGCTGCTGCTTGGGCCACAGCATCTCGAGGCTGGACCCGCTTGGTGGGCGCACCTACGTTCAGTGGCCAAGTCGGCCATGGGCCAGGCCAAAGGCGGTCGGGCCCAGGTAGGCAAGGACTTAGAGCTGCGCGTCTTGAGTTCAGGGCTGGTCAAGGGCGCGCAGGGGCGTTGGGCGCAGCAATTGACGGTCCAATTTTTAAACTTAGATTCGCGACGTTACCATCGCCAAGTTTTGGTTTTATTTAGCAAAGGCGACGGCGTGGCGTTGTATCGTGCCAAGACATTTCTCAGTTTGGCGCCGGGCCATAGTTTGATTCGGCGCTACCGCGTGCCCGCCCGTCTGGGATGCGCCCTGGCTGAAGCGTGCCCACCTTTGGATCTTTTGGTCTCTGTGGGAAAAGAAAAGTCCGCACCGCTTGCTCTCGATCGTGAAACCCTGCCTGACGAGCCGGATCCAACCCGCAATCGTCAAACGTACGCCCAACAGATCGTGGATGGCGATACGCTTATCTTGATCGATGGCGAGAGGCTTCGCCTTTTGGGGGTCGACACGCCAGAGCTGCTGGGTCGCGATGGACAAGAGCAAGCCTTTGCTCGTGAAGCCGCCGAATACACACGGCAAGCTGTGACGGGCGTGCCGTTGCGTATTACATTGGGCGGGGAAGTGCGGGACAGCTATGGGAGATTATTAGCGCTGGTCTATCTACCGGACGGAAGTCTTTTGAACCAACGATTGCTAGAGGCGGGCCTGGCAAAAGTTTACGCCAGAGCCAAGCATCCCCAAAAACGAGATTTTGCGGCCGCCCAAGGGCGGGCCAAGCTCGAGGGCAAAGGGATCTGGGCCACGCAGGCGCTTACGAAGCCTTGAGCAATTTTTTAAAACGATTGGCAAGATGAAAATGGGTTTGGTCGACGCTGTTGAAGATATAAAGGTCCTCGCCTTTTTCTAAATTTTTTAAGAATTTTTGAGGACTGAATCCCGTGAAGTGATTAAATTCTCTGATCAAGTGAGCTTGGTCGTAGTAACCGCTTTGGCGGGCGGTTTCGGGCCAATCCACCTTGCTGGTTTGAGTTAGTTTTGTCAGAACAGATTCAAAACGGCGTAATTTCCCGAAAAGTTTCGGAGGCACGCCCAAGGTCTGGTCAAAGCGATGCTTGACTGTCTGGCGGCTGACCCCCAGGGCCTTGGCGAGCGCACTGACTTCGATGTCACCTTGATGCTGGGCGATCATCTTGACCGCCCGACGCGTCATCGGATCGGGTTTGCGTGCCTTCGCTAGAAGCTTACCAAGACAAGATTCCATGCGCTGGATTGCCTCGGTGGGGGTCGCCGCAGCACTCACTAATTTACAAGCCGCGGCCGCTTCGAGCGGCCAAAGCTGCCCTGCGTCGACAAAGCTGCTGGTTAAATTTTTGACCGAATAGGGAAGCAGCGGTGCGGCGGCGCCATTTTTAAAGCGCGCCATCAGCAGGCGCAGCTCGCCCTCGCGACGGATAAAGCTGATCTGGGGGCGGGGACCGTGCAAAGACGCCCCTGGCCCTACCTTGAGGGTGTCGCCAAAGGTCTCGAGGGTGAAGGGGTCACCCAGGTTGATGATCAGGTCAACCGCCGAGCTGGCCA
>JANLXT010000113.1:0-13977 GCA_031365225.1 candidate division FCPU426 bacterium | reverse complement strand
CGCGAGATCGAGCAGCGCCTCTTTAGCGGCCAATTAGACGGAGTGATCTCGACCTCGGCCCTCGAGCTGGGCATTGACGTCGGTGGCTTGGACGCCTGTGTGTTGGTGGGCTATCCCGGCACGATGATCTCAACGCGCCAGCGTTTTGGACGGGTGGGGCGCTCGGGCCAGCAGGCAGTTGGCGTGCTGGTAGGCCTCAGCGACGCTTTGGATCAGTATTTTCTTAGTCATCCGGACGATTTTTTTGATCGTCCAGTCGAGCGGGCGTTGTTGCCCTTGGACAACCACGTGATCAACGCCGGCCATCTGGATTGCGCCGCGGCAGAACTGCCCCTTGAGCCAGCGGACAGCGCCCTCTTTGGCGAGGCCTTCATGCGCCAGGCTGAGTCGCTCTGGCGCGAGGGCCGCTTGCGCCTCGGCGCGCAAGGGAAGTATTACGCCAGCGAAGCGCGACCCTCGCGGCACATCAAGCTGCGTGGCAGTGGCGAAACTTATATGATCGAGACAGGCACGGCGGCCGCGAGTCGTACCTTGGGGATTTTGGATGTCCCACGGGTCTATCGCGATGGCCACCCAGGCGCGATCTATCTTCATCAAGGCGCGCAGTATCAGGTCTTGGACCTGGATCCAAGCGTGAAGCGTGTGCGGGTGCGCGAAGTGGATGTGGACTATTACACCGAACCCCGCGGTGAGGACCATGTCGAGATCTTGCGTGTCGATAAGCGTCTGGACCTCGGTGACGTGGAGTGGTGCTATGGCGCCGTGCGGGCCAGCGAGCAAGTGACAGGGTATGTGTCCCGCCAGGTCAGCACCCAAAAGATGCTGGGAGAATATCAGCTCGAGATGCCACTGCACGCCTATGAGACCCGCGCGTCGTGGTGGGTGCTGCCAGGTGTCTGGCGCAAAGAATTTGCGGAGTTGGGTTTTGATTTCGCTGGATCTATTCACGCGCTAGAGCACGCTCAGATCGCCATGCTGCCGCTTTTTGTCTTGTGCGATCGCTGGGATCTAGGTGGCGTCTCGTACTGGGCCCAGCCACAGTTGGACCAACCCGCTATTTTTGTTTATGATGGTGCGGAAGGTGGTGCGGCGTTGGCCGAGCAAGGCTGGGACAGCGTGTCAATTTGGATGCGAAGCGTCGAGGCGCTGCTCAAAGATTGTAAATGTGAGGAAGGCTGCCCTGCTTGTGTTCAAAGCCCTAAGTGTGGTAACGGCAATCGTCCTTTGGACCGATTTGGGGCGCTAGAGCTTTGCCGCCGTCTGTTGGCCCGCTTGGACGCGCCCCCGCCCGTTAGCGCGGGGACAAAAAAAGAGCTGCTCTTGGCTCCAGTGGTCGACCCCGGCGCAGGTTTGGTGGCCAGGATGCAGCAGCAAAATGGCCTGTCCATTCCGCCAGAACCCATACCCGCGAGGCAAAAAATAATGACCGCTGCAGCACGTCCTTTTAAAGAATACGACCCAAACAAAGACGATATCGTCGTTTTTGACCTAGAGACTCAATTTTTGGCGGCGGACGTGGGCGGCTGGAACAACAAGGCCGCCATGAAAGTGTCGGTGGCGGTGCTTTGGTCCTTTCGCGAGAACGCCTATCGCCAGTACACCGAGGCTCAGGTCCCGGCCCTGCTCGAAAGGCTTCGGCAGGCCGATTTGATCATCGGTTTCAACCAGCTGGGCTTTGATTACGAAGTTTTAAAGCCTTATGGTGGCGACTTTTTGCTCAGTCACCCTAGCTTAGATCTTTTGGCCGAAGTAACCAAATCGCTTGGGCACCGGCTTAAGCTTGAGAGCCTAACTCTGGGAACGCTCAACGCTCCCAAGGGTGCGGACGGCTTGCAGGCAGTGGCTTGGTGGCGCGAAGGCAAGCTCGCCGAGCTTTTGACCTACTGCCAAAAGGACGTCGAGCAGACCCGGGACCTGTGGTTATTTGGACGCCAAAACGGCCATTTGTTGTACGATGACCGTCAAGGCAAGATGCGTGTGCCTGCCGATTGGTAGGCGGGGATTGAGGAGCAGCCGTGCCAAAAGAACACTTTTTAGATTTTAAAAAAAGCTGGACCAGCCTTGAGCTGCCGGCTTCAGTTGCCGAGATCCTTAACGCGGCGCCGAGCTTTGTCGTGCCAGAAAAGCGCGAGGATCTTCTTGATTGGTCGCTGGGTCACCAGACAGGCAGCAATGACTGGGCGCCAGGCAGTCGCGAGTCCATGGCCACTTTTCAAGTGGCCTACGATGTGCCGGGCAAAGGCAAAGTCGTCGAGGCCGAAGTGGTCAAGGCGCGCAATGGAGTCAGCGTCAACTATCCCGAAGTTGCCATGCGTCGGCGTGATTCTGAAGCCATGGTCATCGGGGATAAGCTGCCCACCGACAAACCCACTTACCAGCAACGCTTTGGCGAGTCTTTTGATAAAGACCGCCGCGAGACGCTGGATTGGCTCAAAAAACAAGAGCTGATCGTCTTGCCATTTTACGCGGGACCCGAAGACCTGGGTTACGGCTCGCTATTAATTTGTCCTCGCAACGCGGCGTTCTTTGCGGCAGCCATGGCCGATTTGCAGGGCATGATCCCCTGTTCTAAGATTTCAGCTGATTTTCGTTTGCGGGGCGGCATTGTCTTTGTCGCACCACCCTTCAGGCATTCGCGCTACGAGGGCCGCCAGGTCGTCGTTCACAACCGCCTCAAACAAGAGCAAGAGATCTTTGCCTACAATCTCTATCCAGGCCCCAGCGCCAAGAAAGGCGTATACAGCATCCTCTTGCATTTGGGCGAGCAAGAGGGTTGGGTCACCAATCATTGCTCGACTGTCACGGTGGTCACGCCCTACGATAACCGCTTTGTCATCATGCACGAAGGCGCGTCGGGTGGCGGCAAGAGCGAGATGATCGAGCATATCCATCGCATGGAAGATGGTCGTCTGCTCTTGGGCGAGAACATCATCACCGAAGAACAGCGCACGCTGGCTTTGCCCGAAGCGTGTCACATCTTTCCGATGATGGACGACATGGGCGTAGCGCATCCCAAGTTTAATCGTGACCACACCCATCTGCGCATCAGCGACGCCGAAAAAGGCTGGTTTGTGCGGGTGGACCATATCAAGCAGTATGGGACGGATCCGCATCTAGAAAAGCTTTGCATTCAACCGCCCGCGCCACTGCTATTTTTGAATCACCATGTGGTGCCGGGTGGGCAGGCGCTTATCTGGGAACATACCGAGGACGCGCCAGGGGTGCCTTGTCCCAACCCCCGGCTTGTCATCCCGCGTCAGTTCATCCCTAATATCACCGATGGTCCCGTCAGCGTCAACGTGCGCTCGTTTGGTGTGCGTTGCCCACCCACGCACGAAGACTCGAAATTGTATGGCATCATCGGCATGCTGCACGTGCTCAACCCCGCGTTGGCGTGGCTGTGGCGCTTGGTTGCCCCGCGCGGGCACGCCAACCCCTCGATCCAAGACAGCAAGGGCATGCAGAGCGAGGGCGTGGGATCGTACTGGGCTTTTTGCACAGGCCGGCGCGTCGATCAGGCTAACTTGCTTTTGCGTCAGATCGTCGAGACTCCGGACACTCGTTACACCTTGATCCCTAATCAGCACATTGGCGCTTGGAAAGTCGGTTTTATGGCCGAGTGGGTTTGCCGTGAGTATCTGGCTCGCCGGGGCGGAGCTTTCTTTAGGCAAGAACAGCTGGATGAGGCGCTTTGTCCCTTGCTGGGCTACGTGCCTTCGTCGATCCAGATCGAGGGGACCTTGATCCCCCGCGTCTTCTTAGACGTGATCAGTCAGTCTGAGGGTGGCGAAGAGGTCTATGCTGAGGGCGCGCGTCAGTGGACCGCGTTCTTTAAGCAAGAATTGAAGCTCTTTCAACACCCCGAATTGGATCCCCTAGGCGCCAAGATCATCCAGGCTTGCTTGGATGACGCCAAACAGGCTGATTATTGGAAGCTAATACCGCATAAAATGTATGTGGATTGAGGCTTGAGCTAAGCGCCACTTCGTGGATAATGGCGCTTGCGCGCGGATGGTGAAATGGCAGACACGTACGCTTGAGGTGCGTATGGGGAAACCCGTGTGGGTTCAAGTCCCACTCCGCGCAATTCTTAGCCCGCTTGGTCGAACCCAAGCGGGCGTTTTTTTCTTTTTTTAGCGGGTCCTTTGAGCGAGCTTAGCTCCGAGATAAATCGCCGGCGCACCTTCGCCATCATTGCCCATCCTGACGCGGGCAAGACCACGCTTACCGAAAAGTTCCTGCTTTATGGCGGAGCGATCCAGATGGCGGGCAGTGTCAAGGCGCGCCGTGCCCAACGCGCCGCGACGTCCGATTGGATGGCGATTGAGCGCGAGCGCGGCATTTCGGTCACCTCGACCGTCCTGCAGTTTGACTTTGGTCCCTACCGCGTCAATTTGCTCGACACCCCTGGTCACCAAGATTTTGGTGAAGACACCTATCGCACGCTGGTGGCCGCCGACGCCGCGATCATGCTCTTGGACGGTGGCAAGGGCGTCGAGCCGATCACCGAAAAGCTCTACGCGGTCTGCCGCATGCGTCAGATCCCTGTTTTTACTTTCGTCAACAAGATGGATCGGCCATCGCTGCCACCCTTGCAGATCTTAGATGAGATACGGACCAAGCTTGGCTTGGATAACTACCCCGTCAATTGGCCCATTGGCAGCGGCACGGATTTCTGCGGTGTGATTGATAGACGCAATGGAGAGGCCACCCTCTTTGAGCGCCAAGAGCGCGGCGCGCGCGAGGCGCTTAGTCGAAAGTCCGACCTATCCGATCCTTGGATCAGCGCCAAAGTCGGCCCCGACGCGGTTGCCATCATCCGTGAAGAGCTTGAGATGCTTGGAACCATGAGCTTAGACCATGACGAAGAACTGGTGCGGGGTGGCCTGCTGTCGCCCGTCTTTTTTGGTTCGGCGGTCACCAACTTTGGCGTTGAGCAGCTTTTGCGGGGCTTTTTAGAATTAGGCCCCCCGCCCGTGGCTCGCGCCAGTGTCGAAGGGGAAGTGCTCCCGAGCGATTCTAATTTTAGTGCTTTTGTGTTTAAGACGCAGGCCAACATGGACCCCCGTCACCGGGACCGTATCGCGTTCTTGCGCGTGGTTTCGGGGCGCTTTGAGGGCGGCATGGAAGCCATCAATTCGCGCACGGGTAAGACTATTCGCTTGTCCAATCCCAAAGAGTTCTTTGGGCGTGACCGCGAGACCGTGACCGAGGCTTATGCCGGCGATATTTTGGGGCTGATGAATAGCGGCAATCTATTGATCGGCGACACCTTGGCGTGGCCCAAGTCCACCCGCTTTCCTGGTATTCCTCGATTTTCGCCTGAGCATTTTGCGGTGGTGCACGCCGCGCCGTCTTCGCGCAAGCAATTAGACAAGGGCTTGAATGAGCTGCTGCAAGAGGGCGCGATCCAAGGATTTCGTGACCCTTTGGCCAGTGGCGCGGACATGGTCTTGGGCGCTGTGGGCCCCTTGCAATTTGAAGTGCTGCAGTATCGCTTGCAAGCCGAGTACAACGCCAAGGTGACGGTGATGCCGTTGCCCTATCGCCTTGCCCGCTACGTGCAGGGCCCTGACGATGCCATCGCGGCGTTGCGCCAGGCCTCGCTTGCGCGCATGGTGCAGGACCAGCGCGAACGAAACGTCGCGCTTTTTAGAGATCCCTACAGTTTGGATAATGTGGCGCGAAACCATCCCCGGGTCACTTTTCTTGCTGTCGCGGCCGAGGATTGATGCCAAAGCCAAATGTTTTGATCTGCGATGTTGACGACACGGTCTGTCCATCGACGCAGCCAATCGATGACGCCATGGCCTCGCTGCTGCGGCGCTTGTCCAATCAAGGCGTGGTGCTGGCATTTATCAGTGGGTCCACCGTTGAACAGATTTATGCGCAGATCAGTCCAACCCTCCTCGCCCCCCATCATCTCTTGGGCGCTTCGGGGTCGCATTATGTGCGTGTGCGCTATGGGGTGACGGGTTGGGTTCAGGACGAGATCTATCGTCACGAGCTCACCGTCTCACAGCGTGAAGTGGCGCTGACCGCTTTGCGCCAATTGGTCGCAAGCCAGCAGCTAAAGCCCATGACTAGCGCCGAAGATCAATTGCAGGATCGTGGCACCCAGATCACCCTCTCGGTTCTGGGACGGCATGCCCCCGAATCCGCCAAGCGGGCCTTGGACCCCGATGGTGCCAAACGCCGAGCATGGATCGAGCTTATAAAGCCAAGTCTGGGTGATGCTTTTAACGTTCGGGTAGGAGGCACCACCAGCATCGATATCACGCCCGCGGGGGTGGATAAGGGCTGGGGTTTGCGGCGCTTTTTCGAATTGAATCAAATTCAGCCTAGTAATTGTCTTTATATTGGCGATAAACTTGAAGAAGGGGGCAATGATTTTCCGGCCAAGGCGTTGGTGTCTTGCCAGCAAGTCAGTGGCCCCGCAGAGACACTAGAATTTTTGAAGCAATGGGGAAGCTAGGCTTTTTTTTTAGGTCATTCCGAAATCGGTTTCGGTACCTTTGGGGGCACTTATGCAGACCAATAATCTGAGACTAGAGCTGGGTGGCAGCTGGGCTTTCAGACAAGCCAGCAAGTCAGCTTGGGCGCAGGCCACCGTCCCTGGGAATGTGCACACCGACCTTATGGCGCTGGGTCTTTTGAAGGATCCGCATCTGGGTGAGAACGAAGCCGATGTGGGATGGGTTGAGGCAGCCGACTGGGTCTACAGAAAAAAATTCGACGCTCCAGCAGGGATCGTACAGAGCACTCGCGTGCGCTTGGTTGCCACTGGCCTGGACACCTACGCGACGGTGTGGCTCAACGGAGCTTTGCTAGGGCGTACGCAAAATATGTTTGTTGAGCATGTTTTTGAGCTTAAAAAACGACTCAAGCCAAAAGGCAACGAGTTGCTCATACGTTTCGACTCGCCGTCGCGCCGCCTCGCAACTTTGGTGAAGGCCCATGGTGTCGTGCCCGCCGGCGGCGATGACGCTCGTGTGTATGCTCGCAAAGCGCAGTACAGTTTTGGTTGGGATTGGGGCGCGCGTCTACCCACCAGTGGCGTGTTTGCGCCCATCTATATCGAGGCCTTGCCCGAGTATGCCGTGAACGACTTGCACGTGGTGACGCTCGTGGCCACGCCGAAGGAGGCGCGCGGAAAATTGCGCGCCGAAATCTTAGCAACGCGCGCTGGGCGTGTCACTCTAAATGCCAGTTTGGGACCGTGGTCACTGCGTAAGTCCGTTGCTCTAAAAAAAGGCCTCAACAAACTTGATCTGCCCTGGCGCTTGCTACGCCCTCGTTTGTGGTGGCCCCGTGGTTACGGGGAAGCGCATTTGTACGAAGCTCAATTGACGATTGATGGTGGCTCGTCGGCTCGCTGTAAAGTGGGCCTGCGCGTCATTCAGCTTGATCGAAAAAAAGACAAGGTGGGCGAGAGCTTTGGATTCAAGGTGAACGGCGTCGCCGTTTACGCCAAGGGCGCAAACTGGATACCGCCCGATTCATTTTTAGGGCGCGTGACCGCGGAGCGCGTTCAGGGCTTGGTGGCCCAAGCAGTCCAAGCCAACATGACCATGCTACGAGTTTGGGGTGGCGGTCTCTACGAGAGCGAAGTCTTTTACGATGCCTGCGACAAGGCGGGTCTGTTGGTTTGGCAGGATTTCCCCTTTGCCTGCAGCGAAGTCCCCGAAGCCCCTTGGTTTGTGGCCGAAGTCAAAGCCGAAGCGGTCCTGGCGCTGCGACGTTTGCGGCGCCATGCCAGCCTGGCACTGTGGTGTGGCAATAACGAAAATCAAACCGCCCGGCATGACCATTGGTTCCGTGGGCGCGAAAAGAAAAATTGGGGCCTGCTCTTTTATGACAAAGTTTTGCCAGAGCTTTGTGCCACGCATGACGCCACCACGCCCTATTGGCCAGGCAGTCCCTACGGTGGCAAGGACCCCAACAGCCAAGAGCAAGGCGATCGGCACCATTGGTGGGTTTGGGGTCAATACTTTGACTATCACGATTACCGCTTGGACCGCGGCCGCTTTGTCAGCGAGTTTGGTTTCGCGGCGCTGCCCAATCGAGGGGTGATTGAGCGCGCGTTCAGCAAAGTCCAACGCGCTTTGCAGAGCCGCGCGATGCAAATGCACGACAAAGTGGAACGTGGTGGTGCGTTGGGTCGGCTTGCTTTCTATATCATGAACAATCTACCTTTCGCCGCGGGCTTTGATTCGTTCCGTTACCTTAGCCAGGTTTGCCAGGCGGACGCCTTGCGCGTCGCCATCGAGCATTGGCGTCGGATCAAGCCTCACAACCAAGGCGCGCTGGTTTGGCAGTTGAACGATTGCTGGCCTGTCACCAGTTGGGCAGTGCTCGATGCCGATGATAAGCCCAAGCTGGCTTATTACCGTACCAAGCACGCGTTTGATGACGCTTTGCTCAGCGCGGTCGAGGCAGAACCAAAGCGGCTCAGCGATAAAGTTGGCGTCTTGCCCCTGCACGCCTCGCAAGAAGGCGGTCGTTGTGAGCTGTGGCTGACTTTGGACGGCACCAAAGATTGGCAGGGAAGCTTTAGCGTGGAGCGCTGGGGCACGCGCCGAAAACAAGCCAGTCTGACAAAGGGAAGGGTCGCCGTGGCCGCGGGCCGTTCTGTGCGTCTTTGGTCACGCGAGCGCCAAGCTTGCAAGATCACGGACCCAAGCCAGCAATATTTAGTTTTCAAGATCCGAGCCAAAGACGGGCGCGAGCGCCGGACCCTGCTCTTTTTTGAGCGGCCCCGCCGCTTGAGCCTGCCCGATTCTAATGTGACCGTCAAAGCACGTACGCTGCAAGGCCTGACTTTTGTCAGTCTGCGGGCCAAAGCGTTGGCATTGAGTGTTGAGTTAAGCGCCCCCGTGGCGGGACGCTTCTCGGACAATGGTTTTGACATGTTGCCCGGCGAGACGCGGGTGGTGGCGTTCACCCCAGATCAAGCGGGCCCCATCAAGGGTGCTTGGTCCGCCCGGCATTTGGGATCGTAGTCGATGCCGAACGTGTTAAACTGTTTTTCATGCCCCCCCTCGACCTAGCCGCCACCTACGCGCATTGCCGTCGCGTGGCTTTTGGCCATTATGAGAACTTTCCCGTGGCCTCGCTGCTCTTGCCGCAGCCGCAGCGTGACGCCATCGCGGCGATTTATGCCTTTGCGCGGCAAGCCGATGATTACGCCGATGAGCCCCAGTATGCCCAAGGGCGAAGGGCCTTGTTGGTCGCGTGGCGCGCCAAGCTCTCAAAAAAAGAGGCGCCTGGCGACCAGGTCTTTATCGCCTTGCGAGACGCCTGCCATCGATTTGATATTCCTAAAAAATTATTGAGCGACTTGATCGACGCCTTTTTGCAAGACACCCACAAAAAAACATACGCCAATTTTGGGCAGCTCCGCGATTACTGCAGGCGTTCGGCCGATCCTGTCGGGCGATTAGTTTTGCGCGTTTTCAATCAAGATAGCGCCGTGAACGTTCGACGTTCGGATAATATTTGCGCCGCGTTGCAATTGACCAATCATTGGCAGGATCTTGGCAAGGATCTGCGAGAGCGAGATAGAAACTATCTGCCCGCCGATGGACTGCGTCGGCACCGTGTCAAAAAGAGCGATCTTGGTGGCATGAAGGCCTCGCCCGCTTTGAAGGCGTTGTTGAAAGAAGAAGTCGATCGGGCGGAGAGCTACTTCGCTTTGGGCGAGAGCTTGGCTAACGATCTTCCGCTGCGGCTGGGCTTTCAGATTCGATTAACCGTTCTTGGGGGTCGCGCTATCCTTCAAAAGATTCGCGACCTGAACTATGACACGTTGGGCCAGCGTCCCCGTCTTGGGCGGCTAGACGCGCTTAAGATATTGGCGCGCGCGCTGATGGGGGTCAGCGCGTGACCCCCGGCTTTGAGGCGGACTGCGCGCCGTTGCTGGCCAGTGTGCGCCGCAGCTCATTCGGACCAGCGCTTTGGGCCTTGGACCCAGAGGCGCGTCTTGACCTCACTGTATTTTACGCGTTTTGCCGGGCGGTGGATGATTCCGCGGATGACTTCGCGCCAGCCCAAGCTAAACTGCACACCGCCACATGGGCTCGCGCCCTAAAATCTTCGCGGGCCTTGCGCGCTACCCACGCGCCCTTGCTCTTGGCGCTGGACGAACTCTGCCAACGGCGCGGCATCCCTTTAAGCCTGCTACGCCAATTGGCGCGGGGCGCTCAAAGCGACGCTCGGGCAAGTGTTCGCGTTGGCACACGCCGGGACCTCGAGGATTATTGCCAAAAAGTGGCTGGTTGCGTGGGCGAAGCGTGCTTGCCTATCTTTGGCGTCGATATCAAGGCTGGCGCGGCGTTCGCGCGCTCACTCGGGCGCGCCTTGCAGTTGATCAATATCCTGCGCGACGCCGCCGAGGACGTTCAACGGGGCAGGGTCTATTTGGCGCAAAGTGATATGCGCCGGCATGGTTTGCGTGACGCCGATCTAAGTTTGGCGACGCAAGCGAAAGTGTCGCCACTCTTGCGCGAGTACGCCGCATGGGCCCGCGCTTCGCTAGACCAGGCGGCGCGAGCCACGCGGAGCTTGCCCCTCAAGAAACTCAAGGCGCCTTTATTGATGCGCGAACTCTATGTCGCCCTTTTAGACCAGATGGAAAAAGACGGCCTGCGTGTCTTCTCGCGCCGTTACCGCGTGCCCGTGTGGCGCCGCGTTTGGATCGTTGTTCGGGTCGTTTTCGGCTGGGCCAGGTGGTGAGATGAAGGATTGGGACCTTATTGTTGTTGGGGGCGGTTGGGCTGGCTGTTCGGCCGCGTATCATGCGGCCCGACGGGGCCAACGCGTTCTCTTGCTTGAGGCGGGCCCGCGCCTCGGGGGCCGGGCCAGCTCTTTTGCGCACGCCGCATCTGGTGCCGAGCTAGACAATGGCCAGCATCTATTTTTGGGCGCCTATCGCGAGACCCAGGCCATGCTCGAGCGATTGGGATCGTGGATACAATTTCAGCCCAGCCTCGAAGTGCCATTTATCGATAACGGCAAGGTCCACAGCCTTCGGGCCGCTCGATTGCCTGGTCCGCTGGCGTTGGGCCTGGGTCTGCTTTCTTTTGACTATCTAAGTTGGCGCGAAAAACGGCAGGCCTTGTCGCTTGGCCTCTGGGCGGGGATCGATCTGCTGCGTTCGGCGTTTGGGCGACCGCCCGTGCGTTTAGAAAAAATCAGCGTCGCGCAATGGTTGAGCGCTTCGGGTCAGGGGCCAGCTTTGATCTCTAAGCTGTGGGAACCCATGTGCCTGGCAGCCTTGAACGCGTATCCCCAGCAAGCGCGCGCCGCGGAGTTTGCCACAGTTTTAGCGCGCGGGTTCTTGCGTGGAGGGCGTAGTGCCAGCCTGGGCTTCAGCCCTATTCCCTTGGGTCGTTTGTTGTTGCCCTCGTTAAAGCTTTTTGTAGAGCATCGCCAGGGAGAGATCCGTCAGCTTTGCGCGGCGACCAGCATTCAGATAAGCGACGGACGTTTTGTTTCTGTGAGCACGTCCGCGGGTGTTGAGCGCGGTCGCGCGTGCGTGTTGGCTTTGCCACGCCCCAATCTAGATAAGCTTGTGGGCGCCCAGCTGGCGAGCGCGCTTGGGCTCGACGCGATCCCGCCATTGCCCTCATCGCCCATCGTGAGCGTGACACTATGGTTGGATCGACAGGTCATGCCGGTGGCGTTCGCGGCTCTTTCTGAGGGGGGCGTTGCGAGCGGCCCCTTTCACTGGATATTTCAGCAAGCCTTGCCCGAGGGCAGCGCTCATCCTTGGCGTGTCTGCGTGGTGGCCTCAGCCGCGGACAGCCTGGCTGGATTGTCAGGCGAGCAGGCCCTTGATACCTTGCTGGGTCAATTGACCACGAGCCTGCCCGCCTTTGACCCGGCCTGGATCAAAGACAAGTTGGTCTTGCGTGAGCAGAGCGCGACACCGCTTTTCGCGCCAGGCTGCCACCGGCTTGGCCAGCGGACCCCCGTGCTGGGCTTGAGCTTGGCGGGGGACCACAGCGACACGTGTTTGCCCGCCACGATCGAGGGCGCGGTGCTCAGCGGTCGCCTGGCCTTAGACGCACTGCGCCTCTAGGTTTTTTTCTGCTATGATATTGGCTCGTTTGATCCCTTCCACTAAAAGATGCCGACCATGAGTGAAAACCCAAATCCTGCGGGCCCTCCCGCCGCTGGCGCCCCCCATGACCCCACAAAAAAGCGCGTGATGGTCAGTCAGGGCTTTATCGCCTTTCAATGTTGGAAAATGGATAGAGCTTGGCGCCGCTTGGACGCCGCTCAAAAGAAAACGCACGTGGAGGGCTTCCTCGCCGCCTGCGATAAAGCCGCTCCGCGTTTAAAGCATTTCGCGGCGTTTTCGACCGCGGGCCTCAAGAGCGATGTTGATTTTATGCTCTGGGCCAAAGCGACTGATTTAGACGCCTTGCACGAGCTGGCCTTGTTGCAACGCGGTAGTGAGCTGAGCAAGCATATGGAGCTGAGCCGAAATTATCTGGCGATGCTCAAGGGCTCACCCTACGATCAAGAGGACAAGATCTTTAAGCCCGAAGAGAATTATAAATGGCTGTTCATCTATCCGTTTGTCAAAACTCGCAATTGGTACCTTTTGCCGATCGAAGAACGCATGCGCATCATGCGCGGGCATATCGACAAGGGCGCAGCCTATCCCACCATCAAGATCAACACGTCTTATTCGTTTGGCATCGACGACCAAGATTTTGTGGTGGCGTTCGAGAGCAACGACCCGGACAAGTTCGTCAATCTGGTCCAAGAGCTGCGCGAGACCGAGTCCAGCCTCTTTACCGCGCGCGACACGCCCATGTATGTGGGTTTGCAGACGCCCTTGCGCCAGATACTCGAATCCTTCTAAGAGCGTCATGCGCCTTCGATCCCAGACCCATACCGCCTTGCGCGCACTTTTAGATCTGAGCCTCAATGCGGCCTATCAGGTTCCTGTACCCTTGTCCGATATCGCGCGGCGCCAGGGCTTGTCGGGGCCTTTTTTAGAACAACTTTTTAGGCAGCTCAAGCAAGCCGACTTGGTCGCGCCCTGGCGTGGCATGAAAGGTGGCTACACCCTCAAGCGTGACGCGGCCGAGATCAGTCTTTTGCAAGTCTGCGAGGCCTTGGCCGAGCCCGCGACCCAACCCATGGCCAAGGCCGGGGCGCAAGCTGCCCCCGAAGAAGAGGTCTTGCGCCTGGCGCTGGCCCGAGCCGAAGAGGCACAGCGGGACGCGCTCTCTAAGATCAGCTTGGCCGACTTGCGGCGTGACGCGCAAAAGCATCCTCGATTAAGCAGCACGCCCCGTACGGGCGCTGGGTTTACAATCTAAGCCCGTGCCAAGCGTCTATTTGGACCACAACGCTTCGACCCCTCTCTTGCCCCAAGCCAGGGAAGCCATGCTCGCGTGGCTGGACCGTCCCTTCGCGCACGCCAATCCATCCAGCACCCACCGCGCGGGTCAAGAAGCGCGTTCCGCGATCGAGACCGCGCGAGAGACGCTGGCGACTTTATTGGGCGCGCGCCCCAAAGAGATCATTTTTTGTTCGGGTGGCACGGAGAGTGACAATTTAGCGCTCTTTGGGGCGACCGCTCCTGGAGACCGCGTTTTGCTTGGGGCGACCGAGCATCCTGCTGTGCTTAAGTGCGCGGCATTGTTGCGCGAAGCGGGACGCGTGGTGGAGCTGCTGCCTGTGCTCAAGGATGGGCGAGTTGATCGCGTGGCGCTCGAAGCGTTGCTTAAAGTCCCGACGCGCCTCGTCAGCCTGATGCATGCCAACAACGAGACGGGTGTCTTGCATCCGATCCGCGACGTGGCGCCGCTGATCCATGCCGCGGGCGCGCTCTTGCATTGTGACGCGGCTCAGACTTTTGGGCGCGTGGATGAGGTGTGGACGAGCTTTCCCGCCGACTTACTCAGCGCGACGGGTCACAAGTTTGGCGGGCCACGTGGCGCCGGATTTTTACGCTTG
>JANLXT010000251.1:0-6033 GCA_031365225.1 candidate division FCPU426 bacterium | reverse complement strand
CTGGGCGTGGCAGTCTCGGTGACGGTTTGCGTCACAGACTCGGTCGCGGTTTCGGTGGCGGAGGGCGAGGACGTGCCAGACGCGGTCTCCGTTACGCTTGGCGTGACCGTGGCTGTTTCGCTAGCGGTCGCGCTTGGCGTGGCGGTCTCGGTGACCGTTTGCGTCACAGACTCGGTCGCAGTTTCGGTCGCGCTTGGCGTGGCTGTACCGGTCGCGGTCTCGGTCGTCGTGGGCGTGATCGTGGCTGTATCACTGGCGGTCGCGCTGGGCGTGGCGGTCTCGGTGACGGTTGGGGTCTCAGACTCGGTCGCGGTCTCGGTCTGCGTACCAGTTGAAGTCTCGGTTGGTGTAGCCGTCTCCGTAGGAGACACACTTGGGGTGGCTGTATCAGTTGCGGTCTCCGTTACTGTCGGCGTGATCGTGGCTGTTTCGCTGGCGGTCGCGCTGGGCGTGGCCGTCTCGGTGACCGTTTGGGTCACAGACTCGGTGGCTGTCTCGGTGACACTTGGTGTGGCTGTACCGGTCACGGTCTCCGTCGCTGTCGGCGTGACCGTGGCTGTCTCGCTGGCGGTCGCGCTAGGGCTAGCGGTCTCGGTTTGAGACGACGTCGCGGTCCCGGTGGAGGTTTGGGTAGCGGTCGGTGAAGCTGTTTCGGTGACCGACGGTGTATCCGAGGGAGTCGCGGTATAAGACGGAGTGTCAGTCGATGTCGGCGTCACCGTCAAGGTAATGGTTCGCGAGACGGTGGGCGTGACGGTGGCGGTGATAGACGGCGTCTCACTCGGGGTGGCTGTCTGAGTGCTCGTCGGTGTTACCGAAGCGGTCGCGGTCCGCGTAGCAGTCGGGGACACCGTTGGCGTTGTCGTCTCACTCGACGTCCTTGTAGCGCTCGGTGTCGCCGTCTCGGTGATGCTCGCGGTCGCGCTGGGCGTGGCCGAGGGCGTGCTGCTGGACGTGGGTGAGTAGGTGAAGCTCTGTGTGACTGTTGGCGTGCTCGTCGCCGTCGCGGTACGCGTCGCGGTTTGTGTGATCGTTGGCGTGATTGACGCTGTCGCGGTGCGCGTGGCGGTCGGGCTGGCCGTCGGGCTGGCGGTCCCGGTGCTGGTCTGCGTGATGGACGGCGTGCCTGTGGCAGTCGGCGTCGCGGTCGGCGTGGCAGTTTGCGTCACGGTCGGCGATTGGATCAGTATGCTCGCGAAAGCCGGCGCGGACGCCGTGATCCAAAGTCCATTGGCGTCCCTGCCCTGTGCCAGCACGCTGAAATTAACCGTGCCAGGGATCAATGCGTTAAAGACCCATTGATAAACCCCTAAAGCGCCCGCGCTCAGCGTGATCGCGAAAGGCGAGGGAGTCAGACTCAGACCCACGCCCCCGCCGCCTGTCCAACCCAGGCCCGTTGGCGAAACAGACAATGCGCTCGCTTGGCCTTGATTGGTGACGCTTAGGCTGAGCGTGAACAACGATCCCCATGGAACCGCCAAGGGGATGACGTAGGCTTGCGCGGTCAGCGAGATCGCCGTTTGCACCAAGATGGTCGGGCTATTGACCCGGATTGACGTCTGATAGCTGCCGTCGCTGACCGCCAGCCCTTCCGCCAACGTGTTCATGCGCAAAGTGCCTGGCCCCGTCGCACTAAATGTAAAGGTGAACTGCGCTACATCTGACTGAAGCAAATTAACGCTCGCAGGTGTCGGACCTGCCACCTGCAGCACCGTCCCCACTCCGACTTGGCCAATATTAGGAATGATGGAATTAGTGTCGGTGTCGGTCGTTCCCGCTTCAACAACCACGGTGAATACCTGTCCAACACTAAGCACCGTTGGTGGATTCGGGATAAATGCGACGGTAAGTTTTGGAATAACGACCTGGGCTTGGACAGTCCAGGTCAGGTTGCTCGGCACAGCCCAGGCAGCATTGCTATCGGTTCCAAGTGCGTTCCCCTCAAAAGTGTACAAGCCGTCGATGCCCGCTTTATAGATCCAAACAAAGGTGGCGGCACTCAGGCCGGGAATGCTTTGCGCCACGGGGGCGCTTTGCAAGAGCAACGGCCCAGCGGTGCCAGTCTGTATCAGTGAGGACGGCAAGACGTTGAGGGCGGTCGCGTCACCCGAATTGCTTACCGTCATACGAACCGTTACTAGCCCATTCACAAAAATAAACGGCGGCGTTTCGTTGAGCGATGCGGTCAAACTGACACCGCGTTCGATAATCAGCGGTGCGCTCAGGGCCATGGATGAAGAGGGCCCGTTGCTGACTGTGGCAAGAGCCGAAAGCTGAACAATTCCAAGCCCGGTCGCGCTAAAGCTGTAGACATAGCCTTGAGAAGCGCCAATTCCAATATTGGTGCCAGCAGGCAACGGCCCGCTCAATTGGCTGAGCGCTCCTGAGCCCGCAACCGTCATGGTGGACGGGCTTGTTGCCAAGGCCACCTGGGACCCGCTGTTGGTGACGGTCATCGTCAGGCCAAAGATCTGACCTAAGCTGACGCGCAGAGGCAAACTAATCTCAGCGCTCAAGGCAGGTGGCAACGGCGTGTTTGTTGGTGTCGCCGTCGGAGTGGCACTTGGTGTGGCGGTTTCGGTTTGGGTCGGGGTGGCGGTCGGGCTTGCCGTCTCGGTCTGGGTTTGGGTCGCTGACGGCGTCACGCTCGGCGTCGCTGTTTCGGTGCCTGTTTGCGTGGCGGACGCTGTCACGCTTGGTGTCGCTGTTTCAGTATCCGTTTGCGTGACTGTCAACGTGGCTGTCAATGTGGCGGACTGAGTACTGCTAGGCGTCACGGATCCGGTCGCTGTAGGCGTGTCCGTTGGCGTGGCTGTTTCTGTGCTGGTAAATGTGGGTGACGCTGTCGCCGAATGGCTCAGCGTAGGTGTCGCGGTAAGCGTTCCGGTATTTGTAGCTGACGGCGTTGCCGACGACGTCCCCGTCGCGGAAGGTGTCTCGGTCTCCGTTGCGGAAGGTGTCTCGGAATGCGTGCTTGTCCCTGTAGGCGAGCTCGTCAACGTTGCGGTCTCCGTCACGGTAAGCGTCGCTGACTGAGTCGGGGTGGCTGTTTCGGTCGCTGTCAATGTATCGGTTGGCGACGGCGTGGCAGTCTCCGTAACGGTCGGTGTCTGCGAGACCGTCGCCGTTTCGGTGACTGTCATCGTGCCCGTCGGAGACGCGGACTCGGTGGCTGACGGTGACGCCGTCTCAGTCGCAGTGCTTGTTTCGGTGTTTGTCAGAGTTGATGTTTCAGTGACAGTGAGCGTCGCTGTCTGGGTCTCGGTCGATGTCCCGGTGGCCGTTAGCGTCGCGGATTCTGTCGCGGTGGGTGTGTCAGTTTCGGTGACTGTCAAGGTCGCCGATTCGCTCGCCGTGGGCGTGGCCGTCTGTGTTGCGGTGCTCGTTTCGGTGGCCGTCGGGGTCGCCGTGGGCGTTGCGGTCTCAGTGTTAGTGCCAGTCGCCGTGGCAGTCGTGGATTCTGTGGAGCTAGGCGTCGCAGTTTCCGTTGGAGTCGCAGTCTCGGTCGCTGTCGCTGTTGCTGTCTCTGTCGAGGTCGTCGTCGCTGTGGGCGAATTCGTGAGCGTCGACGTTTCGGTTGATGTCTGCGTAACGCTTGCTGTGACCGTCGCGGTCGCGGTCTCTGTCGCAGACTCGGTCGCGGTCGGCGTCATGGTTGGCGTTGCCGTGGTCGTCGAGGTCTCGGTGATGGTGCGGGTGGCAGTTTGTGTCGCGGTCTGCGTCTGCGTCAAAGTCGCGGTTCGCGTGGGGGTCACCGTTGCCGTCGGGGTCACTGTCGGTGTCGCTGTGGGTGTTGGGCTATACACGGTGTCATAGGTGACCAAAAGCTCAAACTGCCCAAACTGCCCGTCGTAGCCGTCAATCACGACATAGTAAGTACCAGGGCTCAAGCTCATTGTGATCGTCGCGTTCGTCCCCCCGATGGCGCAACCCGCGTCGTCATCATTGCAGCCTAGAACAACCGCCGGAGAGCACGAGCTCATGAGCAGCATCTTGTTGTCAAACGTGGTGTTGCTCGAGCAGGTGCTGATCCGGATCACGCCAGCCACAGGCGCCACAAAGGCGTAGATCTTGTCTGGCCCACTGGCGCCACCACAGGCGGGCGCGAAGTTGTCTGGTGCTCCGGTCGTATTTCCAATCACCGCGGTACCAATGACGATGGGTATCGCCGCGCAAGCTGGGACAAAGGTCGTCTGCGTGACCGTGGGTGTCACGCTGGCGGTGGCGGTGGCGGTATCCGTGACCGAGGGTGTCGCGGTGACTGTGGGTGTGGCAGTCGCCGTTGGCGTAACCGTCCGTGTCACTGTCAAGGTCGCCGTCCGCGTAACGCTCGGCGTTTCAGTGCTGGTCACGGTCTCAGTCGAGGTCTCGGTCTGGGTCAACGACGCAGTTGCTGTGCCGGTGGGTGTGTCGGTTGGCGACATCGTCGGGGTCACGGTATCCGTAGGGCTGAGAGTGAATGTGGGTGAGCTGGTCCACGTGATCGTCTCAGTCGTGGAAACGGTTTGAGTTGGCGATTCCGTCGCAGTCTGCGTCTGTGTCGAGGTCTCGGTTTCGCTTGGCGTCGCTGTCGGCGTTGAGGATGCGCTCGCCGTCACACTGATCGTGGGCGTTGCGGTTTCGGTCGGAGACGCTGTCGGCGTTTCAGTGACGCTCGCCGTCACGCTGGACGTCGCGCTTTCTGTGACACTGGGTGTCGCCGTAAACGTAATCGTCTCAGTGCCCGTTGGCGTCTCCGTGGATGTCTCGGTGGGGCTTGGCGAGGCAGTGAACGACTCGGTGCCGCTCGGCGATGCCGTCATCGTTTCGGTGATGGTGGCCGATGAAGTCTCGGTGGCTGTCGCCGTAAAGGTCTCGGTCGGTTTGGGGGTCGAGGTCCTTGTCACTGTCCGTGTGACCGTTTCTGTGATGGTGAGTGTCGCTGACTCAGACGAAGTCGGTGTTGCTGTCTCGGACTGGGTAAGCGTCGAGGTCTCGGTGGGTGTCAGCGTCACTGTCGGTGTAGGACTGAATACTGTCGAATACGTCACTAGCAATTCATACTGCCCCACGCCCCCGTTGTAGCCATCCACCACCACGTAATAGACACCTGGGCTCACATTGTAAGTGATCGTCGCGTCTGTCCCACCAAAACCACACGTCACGTCATCATCGTTGCAAGCAAGTGCCGCCAACGGCGAACAAGAGCTCAACAACCACAATTTGTTGTCGTACGTGGTATTGCCAGAACATGTGCTGATCTTAACGGTTCCAGCCACAGGCGCCACAAACGCATACAGATGATCAGGGCCACTGACGCCGCCGCAAGGTGGCGTAAAGCTGTCGAGAGCGCCCGTCGTGTCTCCAATCACGGCTGTCCCAATCACCAACGGTATGGCCGAACACGACGGCACGAAAGTTGTAGAGGTTGGCGAGGCTGTGACGGTTGGCGTCGCTGACGCAGTTTCAGTGCCGGTGGGTGAATCTGAAGGTGTCGCCGATTCCGACAAGGTTGGGGTTGCCGTGAAGCTCGGCGTCACTGATTCCGTGACCGTCAGCGTCGCTGATTCTGATGAGGTTGGGGTTGCCGTGAAGGTCACGGTGTCCGTGGGCGAAGCAGTGATCGTCGCAGACTCTGTTCGGGTCGCGGTATGCGTGAAGCTGGGCGTCACAGTATTTGTGATGGTCAATGTTGCCGATTCACT
This sequence comes from candidate division FCPU426 bacterium, assembly GCA_031365225.1. Classification (GTDB taxonomy): domain Bacteria; phylum Oederibacteriota; class JAJYGY01; order JAJYGY01; family DAIDJD01; genus JANLXT01. The sequence goes on along the minus strand of JANLXT010000251.1, from coordinate 349 downwards.
TGACGTTGGTGTCGTGGTCGCCGTTTCGCTAAAGGTACCAGTCTCGGTCACGCTAGGCGTACTAGTTGCAGTTGCGGTGGGCGTGTCGGTCGGCTTAGGTGTCACCGTTTTAGTCGCCGTCGTTGTAACGCTACTTGTCACTGACTCGCTAAAGCTTGGCGTCGGCGTGACCGTTTCGGTCTCGGTGGCTGTGGGTGTCACGGTATCGGTGATGGTCAGCGTCGCCGACTCAGACGAGGTTGGGGTTGCCGTCTCGGTCTGCGTTTGCGTCATCGTCGCCGTCACGGTTGGTGTGGCGGTGTGTGATTGCGTGATGGTCGGCGTTGGCGTCACGCTTGGCGTGATGGTT
>JANLXT010000110.1:0-5822 GCA_031365225.1 candidate division FCPU426 bacterium | reverse complement strand
AGAGCCCAAAGGGGATCGCGGTGCTCGCTAAATTAAATTCGCTCAACGCTCCACCCCTTTCCACCAGACCAACAGGGGTTCCCACACGCGCGAGGCCACGTCGATCCAAGCGTCAAAACCTTCCCCTTCGAAGGGCTCTTGACCGCGCCACGCCAACGCGGCCGCTGGTTTTTCACCCTCGCCCTTATGTTGAAAACCGTTCTGCCACTGAGCCAATGCTTTCGCCCGCGCCCTTTTCTTGGCCGCGCTGTCAGGATCGTCCTCAAGCCGGGACTTAAGCGTCGCCTCGGCGATGGCCAAGCTGGTCTTGGGGGCAAAGGGCATGAGCTCACTTTGACCCCGCGACCACAGCTCTAAGAGCTGGCCCAAGATCTTTTGAGCGGCCTTGGTCTCGACCGCCTCTAGCCGTTTGAGTTGGGCGCCTTCTTTGCGGTCGTAACCACCCACCCAGATTGGTTTAGGCTCACCCGCGGCCGCGCTCAGACAAACCTGCGTCCATGCCGCCAACATGACGCGCGGTTTTTTGAGGCTCGTCGAGCCACAGAGCACCAGGTGCTTGGCGTCGTCGGCGACCCACAAACTGCCACTGAGCGCGTACGCGCCCCACTGCGCGCTCAGCACGCGCGGTGACCAGGCCCCGACCCGCGCGCGCAGGTCCCCCGCCAACGCGCTGACGCGGCTCAAGACCAAGCCACCGCTGGCCTGACCCAAGCGCCCGTAGGGCAACAAACGATCGGCGGCTAAGCGGTCGCTAAGAAAAGCCTCTTCGCCCGCGAGCACGGAGCGCAACGCCGCGTCGGCCAATTGCCAATGCTGCAAAGGGTCCAGATTCAAAGGCTCGGCGTCATCCCCGCCGGCCTCGTCTGGAGTCCAGGCTGGCGAAACGCTCAAGGCGCGCAACCACGCGCTGGCGGGGTCGCGCAAAAATCGAAGCAGGCCATCTAAATCGGGAGCCTGCGCGGCGGCGACCGGAACCGCCAAGGCCGCTTGGGCGAAGATTTTTTCGGCGCGTTTTTTGTCGGGGGCCAACGCGTTGGCAATCCCCGCGTTGAAGCCATCGTAGGACGCGGCCTCGACGCTAAAATTATCTGGATGAAATGGTTGCAGGGCGCGCGCCTGTGTCAAGATCGCGCGCGCCGAGGTTTGCGCGCCAAGTTCGTTGGTCGCGGCGTGACTCGCCGCGCGCAAAAGTTCTTCGACGCAAGCGGACAGGGGCTCGGCTTTGTTAGTCTGGGGGCTGAGGGTGGGCGCGCAAAGAATGACCCGATCTTTGGCCGCCAACAGCGCGTCTAAAAAGAGCTGGCGATCTTCTTGACGCGCGTCGCGATCACCCGCCTGGGGAAAGGCCGCCAATAGATCCCACGCGGGCGCCTGGCTGCGCCGCGGGAAGGCGCTGTCCTTGAGGCCAACGATGACCAGCACGCGACACGGTAGCGCGCGCAAAGGTTTTAGTCCGCCTAACGCGATCGCCCCGCCCACCGAGGACACCCGCCGCGCGTCGTCCGAGGCGTATTCATCCATCCACGATAACAAACTGGCCGCGAGCAGGGGGTGGTCCGCGCCGTGCTCTAGGCTGGCCAAACGCAGATCATCAAGCGTCTCGTCCACGCTCTGCAGGTCAAGATCTTGATCAAATCCTCGATCCAAGAACAGATCACGCAAAGCGCTGTCTAAGCGTTGCGCCCATTGCGCGGGCGTGGCGGGGCTTTGCCAATCAAGCAAGAGCGCCAAGACCCGCTCCATCCACGCGAGTCCCGCGCCATAACTAGAACCACTGCCTAGATCCCCCGCGACAGGCAAGGCAGGCAAGCCCACAGCGTCCACACCCGCTTGCTCGCTACCCAACCAAAGTCCCGCCAAAAGTCGATCCAACCCTGAACGCCAGGTACCGCTTTCTTCGGCGCCCGCTTGCAGCCGTTGCCGGTGGGCGCCATCCAGTCCAAACGTGATGCCCGAGACTTGCAGACGCTCGGCCAAGGCTTCGGCGCCATCCTCACCCAACGCCAGACGCGTGGCGGGCATTTCTAAAAGATCGAGACCTTCGCTGAGCGCGCAACGTCCCGCGGCCATCGACAGCAGGCCTCGCAAAACTTGTTGGATGGGATCGGACGTGACCGTCTGGCGCTCGGCCAGCGCCAAGGGCAAACCCGTACCCGCCAGCAACGACTTTACCAGCGGGCCATACACCCCTAGATCGGGAGCCAAGATCAAGATCTCTTCGGCCTTGAGATCTGGCAGCTCATCAAAGGCGCGCAAAAGCTCGTCACGCAAGACTTCGATCTCGCGCCGCGGGCCATGGCAGCAATGCGCGCGCAAGCTGCGGTCCAGCGATAGATCCAAAGGCGCGCGATCGGGCGCCTGCTGGGACGCGCGTATGTCGGTTTGCAATCGCTGAAGCAACGTGGTCGGCTCGTCCCAGGTGGGCTCGAGGTCCTCAATGGCTTGACCGCTGGCGTCCAAGTCCACCAGGGTTCGCAAATGCGCGCGCGCCTGAGCGCCCATCTGGGCCAAAAGTGGATTTCCTTCCGCGTCAGGATCCGCGTCCAGATCAAGATAGCGCTGCGCTTTGGCGCTCTTGATATCACCAAAATACGCCGACGAGGGCATCAACACGCGCAAGCGCACCTCGGCGTTCGCGCCCAAAGCCGCCAACACGCGCAGTTGGGCGGTGGGCAACGGGCCTGTGGCCAACACTTCGATCGCGGGAGCCAAGAGCCCTGGCGGGGCTTGTCGCGCCTTTTCAAGTAAAAGCTCTAGGCGCTGGGCGGGATGCGGATGCTCTTTCAATTGCGCGCGCAGACCGTCCCAAAGCAAACGCTGCCAAGCCTCGTCCTCGCGCGCGGAGCTAGGCAAAGACGCCCAAGGTTTGCCTTGGTCCCAAGCCGCGATCAACTGTGGCCGAAAATGCAAATACTGATCAAAGCGATCGGCCACCTGCCGCGCCAACGAGACGCGCGCCAATTCGTCCGCGCAAGCGACAGCCAAACGCTTGTGCGTTTTGTGGGTGTCTAAAAGCCCATAGAGCCGCCAAAACATCCCCGCGGGTGTCCACGAAACATGCAAAGGATCTTGGCCAAGCGCCTGCCCCAGCGTGTCGATGAACGCCGCCGGCAGCAAGAACCGCGCGCCCATCGCCACCCCCGTCCGCCGCGCCAACGCCACTCTCACCCGCTCGACCAAAGGCCGCGACGGCAACAGCACCGGCCGCGACGCCGTGGCCGGACCGGCTTGCGCCAGGCTCTCGACCAGGTCATCGATAAGACGGTCGGTGGATGTGGAGAGGAGCAGGTGAAGGGACATGGGACTAGTTTATAGGAAGCTCGGGACAGATGGGGGGATAGATCGGTTGCGCTTCACCATTGGACTCAGGAATGTCCCTGGGGAGCCTTACTATCAAACCAGAAGGAGCCGCGCCAGATACAAGAATGGGTTATTAAAAACGATCGCCCCTATCTGACACAAAGTTCGAGATTTTAGGCGTCCTCTTTGAGGTGGCCACCATGATCCGCATTCCATCGAGCATTGCCAGGATCGAAGCCGGAGTCTATGACCTTAGTGGGCACCCTTTGCTGGGCAGCTCCCGAAAATTGGCCCTTGAGCTGGCCATTTGCGAGTTTAACCGCGCGCAGAAAGGCTACTTGAAATCTGGGGAAACTAAGATGGCCTACGCCACAGTCCAAGACCTCTGTCAGGGACATGAGCTTGAGGTCGAATTGGCCATCCTCGATGCCTCGGCCGAGGCGCTGCAGGTGTCGCCAGAAGCGCTATCGCAACGGCTCTTGGATGACCGGCCCCGCTTGATCCCCGCGTTTAAAAATCTGCCTATCCCACCCAAAGAAGCGAGTCCGTCAACTCAACTGGGCCGGGAATGGTTGCATAAGCGTCAGCTGCACAACGCTTTTATGCACGGCCTAGCCCTTGATTACATGACCCGGGCCCTGCCTTTGGCCAGATCGGCGCTGGACAAGATCCATCCTCGGCTCTTTGATCTATGCATCGCCCAAGCCGAGCACAGCCAAATGTCCATGGCGGACATGCCTCCCAACCCCGCACGGACGGTCTTCACGGCCGCCGGGGTCAGCGAGGCATTTTGGGTGAACGGACGAGCGGGCTATTACGCCAAGGCCACCGTCCCTTACTACCTGCTGCAAGAAACGGTCAAGGGCGCCCTTGAGCTAGCCTTTTGCCATGGCCTGCCCAAGAACCCCAGCCCAGACGTCGTCGCCGCCATCCAGCGGGCCGACCACCTTAATGAAGAGATCTGGAATTTTACCTTTGGTCCAGAACTGGCCCGTCGCGTCGCGCCCGCCCTCTTCAAAGACACGAAGCCGTTAGAGGCCTGCGTTCAGATCTCCAAATTGTCCTACGCCGAACTTGAAGCCAAGTTCATCGCCTGCGGAGTCTTAACATGCCCAACGAACCCCTGATCTTGCCGCGTCCCACGACGCCCCTCGCGCCAGAAATACCCACCGAAACACCCGACTCGCCCCTGCCCCTGGACCCACCAGAGCCTGGCGTCAAACCTGGTCCAAAAGCCTAGAGCTGAGGTCATTCGATCATCGCCGCGTTACGATTTCTTAAGCCCCTGCTTTATGCGCCGAAGGCCATCTTTCAATGCTACGCGTTGGGTCTTGCCCTGCTTTTCAGCCCGCTGAAGCTTAGTGACAAACGTTTTATCGTCCCGTGAGAGCTTTGACACGGCCCCGCTCTTTATCGCTCGATCCCAAGCCGCCACAAAGGGGTCTTGCGGCGACGCCGGCGTCGCGCCCGTCTGAATCCGCAAGAGCGCTCCTTTCAACAAAAATTGGCTCAACGACTCACGCGCCGTAGCGGCGGCCTTTTTTAACACGTCCCGCGTCTCTTGGGGAACGCGCAGATTGACCAATGCGGTCTTCATCGATTTTACCTCCAACCTCTAGACAACGATGATACGGGTGATCAAGATCATCTTGGTGTTTTGATCTAAGGTCGCCAAATAACTCAGCCGCCGCCCTTGGCGCCTTAGGGCATGCGCTACGCCGGGAACGTCGGTCGCCTGGGGTGGCCATCCCAGAACATCTTGGGGCGCGGACGGCATGCGCCTTTCAAGGTCTTCGGTCAGCTCTTTCAACAAGCGCTGCTGATCGCCTTTTATTGGATAAAGCGTCTTGATACGCTCTATCGCGTCTTGAAGCACGACCTCATCTTTAAACGCTACGTTCCACCGCCCAAAGCTGGCACCCAATCCTTCTCTCACTTTAGCTCCGTAAAAAAGCGATGTCAAATTGTATATATACTTTGTATATACATGTGACCCAGGCCGCGTTGCCTTGTTTTGTGTGCACTTTGAGTCCTCGAACGCCAAAAAGAAACCTGCCATCCAAAGCGCGTGCGCGCTCTCTTTGGCAGGTTTCTTAGATCTAAGTTTTTGGCGTGTTTAGTTCACTAACTCTTTGAGCTCTTTGCCGGGCTTGAACTTGGGCGCCTTTTTGGCTGGCACCTGGATGGACTCGCCGGTCTTAGGGTTGCGGGCGGTGCGGGCTTTTTTGTCGACGACGACAAAGGTGCCTAGGCCGGCCAAGGCGACTTTTTCACCATTTTTCAAGGCTACTTGGATGGTGCTGATGATCTTCTCTAAGATCCGCTCAACATCCCGCTTGGCGAGATCGCTTCCTTCGGCTGTCTTTTCAATCAGTTCGATCCTGGTCATCGGTGTTTCCTCCTGTGGGTTATTTAGAAAATTACTCGTTTGGCGTAAGCGTGTCAAGCATGTGGATGTATCGTTGTCTCATAATCTGCGCAAAAAGTGTGTAGATTATGTCTGCGCCAGCGAGAGCGCCGAC
>JANLXT010000084.1:0-2045 GCA_031365225.1 candidate division FCPU426 bacterium | reverse complement strand
GTAAATTCTGGCGCGAAAAACAAAGCGCGACAGGACCCCTGGCTTGCGTCGCGGTCCAAGCCCAGGCCATGGCAGTTTCAAGCCCATCGGCGGGGCGCCACACGGTGAGGCCGGGGATCAATCGTAAGGCGGCCAAATGCTCGACGGGTTGGTGCGTGGGGCCATCTTCGCCCAAGAGCACGCTGTCATGGGTGAAGACAAAGATACTGCGCGCCTTCATCAAGGCCGCCAAGCGGATGCTTGGACGCATGTAGTCAGCAAACTGCAAGAACGTGGCGCTGTAGGGACGCCAGGCGCCGTGCAAAGCTAAGCCGTTGACGATGGCGCCCATGGCGTGCTCACGAACGCCAAAATAGATATTGCGTCCGCCAAAAATCCCGTTGGCGCCCCACCCAACCGTGCCACCGTCTTTGATGCCGACGCTGTTGCTCTCGGTCAGATCGGCCGAGCCGCCGATAAACCAGGGCAGCTCTTTAGCCAGCGCGTTGATCGCTTTGCCGCTGTGCTTACGGCTGGCGCCCTTATCTAATTCTGTCCCGGCGCTGACGCGTTGGTCCATGTCCGCGGGGGCGACTTGCTCAAACTGTTGGTCCCATGCCGCATGGACCTGGGGGGCGTCTTTCTTGAAAGCCTGCGCCACTGTTTGCCAGGCTTCGTAAGCCTTAAGCTTTTCGGCCACGCGGGCGCGGCACCAATCGCGGGCTGCCTGGGGCACTTCGAAAGGAGGAAGGGTCCACCCCATCTTCTTTTTGGTGGCTTCGAGCTCAGCGACACCCAAGGCCGCGCCGTGCGTGGCCGCGCTGCCTTCAAGCGTGGCCGCGCCAAGACCGATCACGCTGGTGGCGATGATCAAGGTGGGCTTGCGCTCGCTACGCGCCGACTTGTCCATGGCCTCGGCCAACGCGACCTGGTCATAAGCGCTGACCTTGATCACCTGCCAACCATAGGCCTCGTAACGCAACGCCACATCTTCGGTAAAGCTGATCTTGGTGTCGCCATCAATGCTGATGTCGTTTTTGTCATAGATGACGGTTAGATTGCCAAGACCCAGGTGCCCGGCCAACGAGCTGGCTTCGGACGCGATGCCTTCCATCATGCAACCGTCACCCGCCAAGCACCACACCCGGCCCTGAACCATCTTGGCCGCCGCGCTATTGTATTTACCCGCCAACAGCGCTTGTCCCAGCGCGAAACCAACCGCGCTCGCGACCCCTTGCCCCAAGGGACCGGTCGTCATCTCGATGCCAGGCAAGTGTCCCAGTTCGGGGTGCCCCGCGGTGCGGCTGTCCATTTGTCTAAAGGCGCGCAGATCGTCGGTGCCACAGTCAAAATCAAAGAGGTGCAACAAACTATACAAGAGCATGCTGGCATGCCCCGCGCTCAAGATAAAGCGATCACGATCACGCCACGTGGGCTGCTGGGGATTGAATCGTAAAAAGTGGGACCACAAGACCAAGCTCAGCTCAGCCGCGCCCATGGGAGTGCCGGGATGACCGCTGTTGGCTTGTTGAACACCATCCATCGAGAGTACACGGACGGTATCGATGACTTGTTGGGGGACTTTTTCAAACTTGGACATGGGGCCTCAGTGGCTCTGGGAAAGAGGCGCTATTTTAGCAGGCCAAGGGCCACTGGCGTGAATAAGAAAACAAAAAAAATTAGGGTCCGTTCTTGCCAGGGGCCGCACTATCCGACGCTTGAAACGCGCGGACACGGCGGGGGGCATGTCTAAAATCGGGCTCTTTGAGGGGCCATTCCAAGTGCTGGGCTGTGCGCAGCGCCCTGCCAGGATAAAGGGGATAAAACAGCCCGTCGTCAAAGGTGTGCACTTGCAAGCGCAGGTGGGTGCCCAAGCGCTTGGTCTGCACCCCCCTCCCTGTACGCCCAAGGGTCCCCAGCACCTGGCCCTTGGTGACGAGCTCTCCCACGCTCACGCGCAACTTATCTAGGTAGCAATAGTAAAAAAATAGCTTCTGTTCTTGGTCAAAAATACAGACATAGGCACCCAAAGGATTGGGGTCCTGGGGCTCCCAAAACCGCCGCGC
>JANLXT010000075.1:0-1384 GCA_031365225.1 candidate division FCPU426 bacterium | reverse complement strand
ATCGGCGGTGCGAGGGGTGATGTCAGGCACTTCCAGAAGCCGGCTGCGTGGCGCGGCGAGCACCGTCTCGGGCGCGCCCAGCACGCGGACGAGTTTCCGGAACGTCACGGGGCCCACGTTACGCGCCCGCGACAGGCGCAGCGTCGCCAGCAGCGTGGCCTCTGATTCAATGGTCATAGGAAGGCTGTAGCCTCTTTGACCTATTTTGTCAAAGTGGGGTAGACGGTTAGCTCCTCCTGCCCCAAGATATAGTGGTGAGTTCTTCGGATGACGTGTCTATAACACCGGTGGCCTTGGTGGCCGGTCGTGACTACCCCCGTACATACCGGGAGTTTGTCCAGATGTTCTCTGACGATGCTGCATGCGCCACCTACCTGGAGCAGTTGCGTTGGCCGGCGGGATTCGTCTGTCCAACATGCAAGACTGCTGTCTCACCGTGGCGCCAGACCCGGGGACGGCTCGTGTGCCCGTCGTGCCGCCATCAGGTATCAGCTACCGCCAACACGATTTTTGACAAGACGCGGACCCGATTGACGACATGGTTCGAGGCCGCTTGGCACTTGACCACTGCAAAGAATGGCCTATCGGCGAAGACCCTTGAGCGCACACTCGGCACCAGATACCGCGTGGCGTGGGCCATGCTACAGCGGTTCAGGGTGGCAATGGTGCGCTCTGAGCGCAAGCGCCTGTCGGGCAATGTGGAGATCGACGAGACTCTGGTCGGCGGTGTTGAGCACTCCGGAAAGCGCGGTCGCGGCACCGCCAAGGCAATCGTGGTGATCGCCATCGAGATCCTCAAGCCCAAGGGCTTCGGGCGACTCAGGATGCGCCATGTCGCTGATGCGTCTGGGGCCAATCTTTTGCCTTTCGTGTGCGACATTGTTGACCCCGGATCAATGGTACTCACTGATGGCTGGGGCGGTTACAACGACCTGCCCAAGCACGGATACACGCGACAGAAAACGGTGTTGTCTTCATCAGACAATCCTGCCCACGTCTCCATGCCTGGCGTGCATCAAGTCGCTGGCTTGCTAAAACGGTGGATACTCGGCACGCATCAAGGCTCGGTCACTTCCAACCACCTCCAATCCTACTTGGAGGAGTTCACCTTCAGGTTCAACCGTCGTACCTCGCGCAGCCGCGGTCTGATTTTCCGTCGACTCCTCGAACAATCCGTCGCTACTGGTCCGGTGACTGACGCCGACGTCACCCATGGATACGACTGGTGAGTCACAAGATGTAGGGGTAGGAGGAGCTAACCGACTACCCCACTTAAATTAATAGCCGCTACGGCGCACTGATTATTTCACATTTTAATCTTCGCCATCCCGTTCACAATCCTTTTTCAATGACTTTCAAGCTGGTAAAAGCCGGTAGCTCTGGG
>JANLXT010000065.1:0-5735 GCA_031365225.1 candidate division FCPU426 bacterium | reverse complement strand
ATGTAGGTTCGATTCCTGCCCCCCCAATTTGCTTTCACGTCTAACTCAGAGTTGCCCGAGTGAAGATCACCTACGATTCAAAAAGCTTTTTGATTGATGGTCAACGCACGCTGATTCTAAGTGGCGAGGTGCATTATTTTCGTTTGCCTCGCGCTGAATGGAAAACCGTTCTAGAAGAAGCCAAGGCCTGCGGATTGAACGCAATCAGCACCTACATTCCTTGGAATCTGCATGAGCCCAAAGAGGGAAAATGGGATTTTGCCGGCGACAAAGACTTAGAAGGTTTTTTAAAACTTTGCAAGCAGTTGGGTTTGCTCGTGATTGCCAAGCCGGGGCCTTATATCCAGGCCGAGTGGACTTTTGGTGGTTTTCCAAGCTGGTTGCATGCCAAAGGGGTGAAGCATTTTAGAGTGTCGGACGCCATGTACATGGGCGCCGTGGATAAGTATCTTGACAAAATTTTGGGTCTCTTGGCTCGGCATCAGGTAGGCAAGGGCGGCAACGTCTTTTTGGTGCAGATCGAAGATCGTTTTGATGAAGCGCCCCAGGATCCCGCGTACCTACGCCATCTCGAGAATAAGTTTAAGAAAAAATTATCGCTGCCGGTTTATTTCAATCTTGGCGACAGTGGCCGTGGCGGTGGTTTTGTGCGCGGCGCGCTTTTGGGTGCCAGTGCCAGCGAACGCGTGGGCGAAGCTCTGCGGCGTTTGAAAGAATTGATCACGGGTACGCGTCAACCCATGATGTTGACGCACTTTCAAGTTGGCAAGCCAGCCCAATGGGGTCAAGCGACGAGCCACGCAAAACAGCGCCCCTTAGAGCATTCGCTTAACGAAGCGCTGGCGCATGGCGCTAGCCTGATTAATTTGACGCCGTTCGCGGGTGGCACCAACTTTGGCGAATGGGCGGGTCGCGGCGTTTCAGGCGATCATAGCTTTGTCACCACCAGTCACGATTGCGACGCGCCTTATTCTGAGGGCGGGCGCAAGACGCCGAAGGCGCTGGCTTTAGGATTGTGGGCCCGTCAGGCCCGCGCTCTTGAGAGTGGTTTGCTCGGTAGCGAAGTAGTTCAAGAAGCGCATCCGGTGGTGCCTTCCGAGATCCGGGTCACTGCGCGTCAACTGAGCGATCAGCGCGTTTACTTTTTGTACAACCCAACTCAAGAGACCTTGCAGGGTAAGATCCAAGTGGATGAAGCGATTCACTTCACTTTGGCTCCAGGCGAGCGACGCGTATTCAGCTACCATGTTCCGTTGACACCCAATCTCTCGGTGCGAGGTTGCTCGCACCCCTGGTTTGTGCAGCACGTTGGCGCGCGGGCGGTGGTTGTCTTGTGGGGCGACACGGGCCAAAAGCTTCAGTTCTTTGGTAGCGGCACCTTGGATGTCACCGAGCGCAGCAACGAGAATATTCTTTGCGAACACGAACGCAAAGGCTTTCAAATCAGCGCCGAATTCACGTCACGCCCTCAGCGTTTGTTGGCCAAAGTTCTTTTTGAGCAATCTAAGCGTGAGGTGCTCTTTTTAATCGTTCCGCGGCATTTAGCAGAGCTTAGCGCCTATGACGCGAACAAAGGCATCTTGGTCCTAGGCTCGGCCGAAGTCGATTTTGCGCGTAAATCAGCGCGTTTGGCGGCGGGTTCCCAGACACTGATCATCGCGTCAGAGAACAATCTTGATGAGCATTACGTGACTGTCAAAGCTACCCATGCTAAGTCGTTTAAGATCGCGGCGCAGGGAAGTCTGGCTGAAGAGGGCTTGTTCAAGCGTTTGGACGCGCGTAAAGATTGGGTCGAAGCCGCGGCAGGCAAGGATCTGTCAGAGTATGGTTTTACAGCGCACCGCGCGTGGTACCGCGTTACGTTTAATGCCAGCGCCAAAGGTGTGCGCAAGCTTATCTTTCCAGATCTCGAAGATCAGTTTGCGGTCTTTGCTGGTGGAAATCTGCTCGGTCTGTACGGACGTTTAGGCAAAGGCTTGGACGTGGACGTGCCGGTCAAACAAGGCGAGAACAAGGTCTATCTCAACGTCGAGAGCTGGGGCCGTTATGGTTATGGCACCAAGCTGGGCGAAAAGAAGGGCCTGATCCTGCCCATCTTTGACGGCGGTGAAGTCGCCGCGTTCGGGGACGGCTGGCATTTTCTAGAGGCGGCGGGTCCGCTTGATTTCCACACGTTCTCAGCTCCGACCTTTGTTGGGCGTGGCTGGGAAACAGGGACCTTGCCTAAGGCGCTCGAGCGCAGCGGTTATGTTTGCGCCCGAAAGAAATTTAAAGTGCCCGAGTGGGCCAAACGCGTGCGTTTGAACCTTCACGCGGGCGATGTTGAGATCCAAGTGGCGCTCAATGGTCAGCTGCTGGGAAAACATCCTGACGCGCTGGGCGCGCAGTATCAAGAATTTGAGCTGACGCCACAATTGATCCAGGGCGAGAACACCATGGCGCTTTTCTTTAAGGGCCCCACCGAAGGCTACCAGCATTGCGAGCTGCTCTTTTTGGGGCAAGAATTGCGTTGCAAGATGGAAGTCTGCGAGGGTCTTTACGCTCCCTCAGAGAGCGATGCGCTCAAGGACAAAGGTTGGTCACGCACATCCAAAGGGCGCTACGGCTTTTGGCGCGCCACGTTTAAAGCGCCTGTGCTCAAAGATGTCGAGAGCGCGTGGCTCAAACTGTTTAAGAACGGGCGTGGGATCATTTGGCTCAATGGCCAAAGTTTAGGACGTCATTTTAAGAGTGGCCCACAAAATACTTACAAGGTGCCACTCTCGTGGTTCAAGCCCAACAACGAGCTCTTGGTCTTAGAGCAAGACGCGCCGTTGCCGGGTTCTGCCGAGATCGAGCTCTTGCCACGTCGAGCCGAAGAGCGCCTACCGTGACACGGCGCCTCGTAGGCGCGCTGGCCCTGTCGCTGTGCTTGGCGCCAGCGTTGCTCGTCGCCGAGGCCCACTTAGCCTTGATGGGGGACTTTCCCGAAGGCAAGAGCCTCGAGAGCAAAGCTGCAAGTGACGCCGTGGAATGGGGCAACGCTGGCTTGGCCGCTAGCGATCGCATACGCCTCTTGGTTTTTAACGACCATGGCCATCTTGCTGGTGCGCTTGACGCCGCGCGTCGCGTCACCGAAGACCCCGAAATGCTGGGGGTCGTGGTGCACGGCGAAGCGGGCGTCCATCCCGAAGTCTTGGCTATGCTAAGGTCCGCGGGTTTGCCAGTGGTGGCCGCTTCTTCGTGGGCGAGTTCGCGCAGTCCTAGCGCCGAAGTAACATGGTTGAGCCCCTCGCAAGAAGATCTTGCTAAAGCCGCCGCGATATACGCCCGCAAGGGTCGGGACGCCTCGCAGATCGCTATCATCGACAATGGGGCACCGACCTCTGTCGCCGCCGCTCGGATCTTTGCCGCCCGCTTTAAAGAGCTTGGCGGCAAAATTAATTTTGAGGGTAGTTGGTCGGGGGCCGAGGCCGATCTACCGGACGTGATCACCGGGCTTAAGTTGCATTGGCCACAATTGATTTTTTACGCGGGTGAGGGTCGCGCTGGCGGACAGTTGGCCAAGGTGCTCAAGCAAGAAAAAGAGCTTAAGTCGACATCGCTGATAGGCTTGCCTACCTTTTTTGATCCAGGTTTTTTTGACATTGCCCGCGTTGACGCGACCCGTTCTGCCGCCGTCTTTCCTTGCCCCGATTATCGCGGGGGGTCGCAATTGGTACGTCAGATCGGGGTTGGTTTTCCTAAAGGCACGCCTGAGTGGAAAGCGTATGTCGCTTACGCCTATCGCAAACCAGGGCGTTGGACGAGCATGGTCTTTGACGCCACGCGTTTGATCCTGCGGGCGTTTGAAGACGCGCGCGCGACCCAATTAACCAAGGCCAGCGTGGCCACGTCGCTCAACGCCATCCCCTCGTACAAGGGCATCCGCGGGCTGGTTCGCTTTAGCCCGCTGCGTCAACCCGTGGATGGCCGCGCCATGGTCTATTACGCCTTGAACAAGGTGAACAAAAAAGAGATGCTTTGGTTAGAGAAGCAATTTGGCCCCCCCTTTCACACCCAACGCTGATGTTGATCCGCTGTCTGAGAGCCTTGTTTTTTGCCCTGCTATGGGTCACGCCACGCCTTGGCATGACGGCCAAGTACGCTGCTGCCTTGGACAAACCCGAGGGCTTAAGTGTCACCGTTGAGGATGGCTCGCCAGTTTTTCATTGGGCTCCAGTCAAAGGCGCTGGCGTTTATCGATTGGCGGTCTGGGCCGCGCCGGTGGGTGACGGTCCGCGGCCCTTGGTCGGCGCGATCTGGACCCGTGGCAATAGTTTTGGTTGGGGTCGCGCTAACACCGTGGCCAAGCTTGCCAAGCTGCCCAGCACCGCTCAAGAACCCTTGGCCGTTGGCCAGCCCTATCGTTGGATGGTCGCCGCCGCACGTGCCGATGGTTCTGGCAAGAGTGACTGGACCGGCGCGGAGATGAACCTGCCCAAGCAAGAAGTGACAACCCCCGCGCCCGCGCGCCAGAGCATCAAGTCGACGGCGACCAGCAGCCCCACACCAAGCGCGACGCTATCCCCCACCCCCACGTATTCGCCCACGCCCGACGGGATCAATGCCGAGATAGAAGTTGATCTGGGCAGCGATTTTGTCGAAAAACCGGCTTCAGGCTCGGCAACAGATGCCGCTGTCCTTAACGTTGGTGCCGCCGAAGCCAGCGAAAAATCCACAGGCGCCGCCACCGGCATGAGCGCCGCCAAAGCCCTCTTAGAGACCGGCGACCCCGAAGGCGCCGAGACCGCCTATCGCGCCGAGCTCACCAAAGACGCGCGTAACGCCGACGCCTGGGAAGGCCTGGGCCGCAGCTACGACGCCCGCAAGCTAAAGCTAGAAGCCAAAGAAGCCTTCGAAAAAGCGCTGGCGATCGATCCCAAGCGGGAAGATTTGAAGCAGTGGATCGAGAAGAATACGCGAAGGTAAGAGTCCAATGAGTTATAAAAAAGGCGTCCCTCGCGGGACGCCTTTTTTTGTGTGAACTCGTATTTGAGTTTAACGCTTCTTTTTCTCGCTTCCAAACAAACCGATCAAGGGCACGAAACGATTTGGCCTGGGGGTGTGGTTGAACCACAAAAAGTAAGCGATCAAAAAGGGTAGAAAGATAAGATCCAGGCTCAGGTCCAGGCCTACATGCGTGATGCTGATCTCGTTGCGGTGAAAGGCGCTGTAGGTGTAGAGCGGCATCAGGACCTTGGTGAAGGTGATCAGGGCGACGACGGGGGCGCCTTTGCCGGTGTTGTTGGCCACGTAGGCGAAGGCGGCGGCTAAGAGCAGGTAGAGCAGGCCTTCAGTTTGAAAGAGCAGCAAAGGGAACGTGGAGCCTTGACCGGACAGGGACTCGCGGGCGAGTTCTGGAGCCAGGCTCAGGACCAGCGCTAGGGCGCCATGGATGAAGGCAGCTACCCAGAAAAAGACGATAAAAAAGCGCACGGTCACCACCAAATAAGAAGGCCAGACAATAAGATTACTAGGACATTATTTAAGGCTTGGTCTAATGTCAAGGCGCCTGTTTTGAAAGACCTTGGCGAAGCTCGTTTTTTGGCCCATAATAAAGGCATTCCCTGGGCGATTGCGCCATAGGGAGTGGTGTCAGTTTAATCCAGACTTTTTCGTAATCATTACGAGGATACGATGCGATTATCGCCACTTGAAGAATATGGCCTGCGTTGCTTGATCCAGCTGGCTCGTCGCGGCAACGCGACGCCGAC
>JANLXT010000049.1:0-38309 GCA_031365225.1 candidate division FCPU426 bacterium | reverse complement strand
ACTCGGCGTCACGGTTGTCGTGACGGACGGCGTCAACGACGGTGTCGGCGTGGGTGTTCGCGTTGCGCTAGTCGTTGCCGTGGGTGTCGTGCTCGGCGTCCGCGAACTACTCGGCGTCACGGTTGTCGTGACGGACGGCGTCAACGACGGTGTCGCTGTCGGCGTACGTGTCTGAGTTGCCGTGAGTGTCGCTGTGGGAGTCACGCTTTGCGTTGAGGATCTAGTCGGCGTCATCGTTGTCGTGACGGACGGCGTCACCGACGGTGTCGCTGTCGGCGTACGTGTCTGAGTTGCCGTGGGCGTCGTTAAGCACATCGTGTAGGGCTGGCTCACAACCGGGACGGTCTCAACCGAAGTAAAGACATTGATTGTCTTTACTCCGCAAGGCGGATGGATCACCCCTGCGTCAGTAGCCACCGTCACAGTGACAGAGCCCAGACTGTTGATCTGCAGCGCCGCCGGAATCGTCAAAATTAAACTCTCGTTTCCAACATTCGTGCTTACTGCCTGGACCTGCACTCCATTGATCAATGCTTTGGTGGTGCTCATGGTTGCTGGCACCACGGTCCCTGCAGGAAAGTCTAATGTGATAGTGCTGGTTCCAGGAACCAGACGCCCTTGAGCGCCAGCGTTAAAGACCACGCTATAGCCACCTGCGACGTTCGCTGTATTTGGGTTGGGCGATACAAGTGCGGCGCTCACCGTCGATGTGGCCGCCCCGATAGCATAGGCGTTGGATGCCACATCCGTTGGCTCGACAGAAGTTCTCGCCAACAAAGTGTAACTCTGCGCCACCGACGGGTTGAGCAGACCAGCACCTGACGCAAAAACAAAAGTGACTGTCCGGCCCACGGCGATGCTTCCGCCAGTTACACCCAACGTCAGTACGATTTGCCTTGAAGCTGTGTTCGAGGTCACGCTCGTGATGCTGGTCGTCACCACCGCATCATTTTCAGTAACTGAAACTTGCGCCAACGCGATGCTCGCCGGTACAAACGTATTGAATGGCAAAGTGAATGTCACCGTTGTGCCGCCGGGCGTCGCGGCGTTGACCAAAAAGCTAATCGTAAGCGCGCTGTTTTGATTGACTCCCGCTGGCGCCACCGCTGCCGTGACTGCGCTAATAGGAACAACGTTGCTAATGATGTAGCTCTGTGACGTGATCTGCGTCATCTCTATACTGGACCACGCCTTCAAATTGAATGTGCCAGCGATCGGGTTCGTCGGGCGAGCAGACGCAGTCAACAACAGGGTCACTGCTGCGTTGTTGCCAATGCTAACTGTGTTGGGCACCGTGACTAGCAACCTTTGTCCGCTGACCGATGCGGTCGTCGCACTAAGACCATTGATAAGGATGTCTGTGCCCAAAGGGCTCACAGGCATCGTCGTGCCTGCCGGAAATTCGATCGTGATGACGCTACTGCCGCTTACCAAGGCGCCTTGGGCACCGGTGTTAAAAGCGACACTGTACTGCGCAAGGGCCAGCGGAGTAGGAGCTGTGACTGTCACGATCGGAGAAGTGATAGAGGACGTCGCGGGACAAATCGTATAACTGGGTGAAACTTTTTGTACGGTTTGAACGCTGGTGTTGATCAAGACTTGGTAGTCCGATGGCGTGGAGGGGTTGACCAATCCCGATCCAGTGGCAAACGCCAACACTACTTGACCGCTACCAAGAACGCTCACAGGAACCGTCACTGTGATCTGACGCAACCCAGGCACACACACTGGCGCCGTCAACACGTTCACGCCGTTTACTTTCACATCGGTCGTTCCCATGGACGCGGGAACAATGGTGTTGCTCGGAAACACGACGCGAATCGTGCTCACGCCTGCGGTCAATGCGCCACTTGAGCCGACGAGAAAAGTAAAGCTATAGCCGCTGGCAAGATTGACGCCGCAGGCGCCGACGTTGGCGACGGTCACCGAAAGCTCGCTCGGGGGGTCGATGATGTAATTGCCCGATGTGCGCGGAGTTGTCTCGACGCTTGTCCACGCTTGCAACGTATAAGTTGCCGCAAGCGCATTGATAACCCCGGCGCCCGTCGTCACAAGAACGGTGACAGGCGACGAACCTAAGACGCTCAGGCTCGAAGGCACCGTGATGCTAAGCCGATCATTTGCCACGTCCACCGTTACTGCGTCCGTAGGCAGGCCGTTGATTAGAATGGCTGATGAGGGAACCGATGCTGGCAAAGTGTAGGCTGCCGGAAAATCAATCGTGATGGTTGAAACGCCAGCCCACAAACGACCCTGCGCTCCGGTATTAAATTGAACGGTGTACTCTCCAGGGAGACCCTGCACTGCCGAAGCCATCGTGATGGTCGGGGCTGATATCTGGGTGCCCGGGGCGACAATCACGTAGGGCGCCGAAGCAACTTGCTGTAAATTCAAACTTGTCCACGCCGACAAGATGTAGTTGCCAGCTTGTGAAGGATTTGCAATGACGGCACTTGTGGATCCCAGCACCACCGTGATTAAAGCACCCGCGTTATGGTTGGTTGGGTCGGTGATCACCACGCGACCACTAACAATATCAACCGAGACAGCTTGTGGCGCATAAGCGGCACCCGCGCCATCACGCAGTGTCACGTTCGCTAAACTAAACGAGCCTGGCAGCAACGTGTTGTTGGGAAAGTCCAGCGTGATGTCCATGGCGCGCTTGTTTTGTGTCTGCACATTAAATGTGATCGTGTCTGTCGCCAAAGCGTTGGCCTGATTGTTTGACAACGCAACATTGACATTGGTGATGGGTAGCGCGTTCGTAATTGAGTAAGGTTGGGATACAACGTCTGATGTTTCTCGCGATGTACGAACTTTAAGATTGTAGGTGGCCTCGACAGAGGGATTGACTAGGCCAAGCGCAAGCGGCAAAACAACGTTCACGGGTCCATTGTTGCTAACCGCGATTGGCATGGTCAGGGTAATGGTTCGGCTGGCGGTGTTGCCCGTGGCGGTCGCAGCGCTACCATTGATTGTGATCCCTGCCAACGCGCCATTGGGCACAAAGGTGTCGCTAGGAAAAGTCAAGGTCAAGGTATCCAATCCAGATTTTAGCCTTCCCTCGGCGCCAACATTAAAAGCAACTGTGTAGGCAGCGGGCGTCGAAAGATTGGGTGGCGCAGGCTGCACTTGCGCCGAACTGACAAGGGTGTTAACAGCAGTGATCTGATAGGCGCCACTGCTTTGCGGGCCTTCTTGGCTTGTCAGCAATGTCAAATTGTAAACACCGGCTGTGCTTGGATTGATCACCGCAGCGGACGCGTTGATATCAATGACGACTTCGGACGAAGCCGCGATCGTAGAAGGCACCGTAAGCGTAATTGTCCTTGAGGCAGGGTTGGTGACAACCGATGTCGCCGGCTCTATGAAAGACCCGTTGTCGATGGTGACAAAGCCGGCGGCGATTGAAGCTGGAATAATAGTGCCCACAGGAAACGTGAGAGTGATGGTGCCGACTCCCCCGAGCAAACCGCCAGATGACCCTGTAAAAAAATCTACGCTATATTGACCCGCGTCCCCTATCACTGAAGGCACGACCGCTTGGACGCTGGCAGACAGTACGGTGAGTGGGGTGACGACATACGATAGCGATGTTACCGATCCAGTTTCAACAGATGTCATCGCTTGCAAGGTGTAGGTGCCTGCGCTGGGATTGATAAGCCCAACCCACGCGGCAATCGATATTACGACGTGGCCTCCGTTGGCAATACTTACAGGGCTCGTCAAGGTGATGATTCGGTTGGCCGCATCGCCCGCCGCGATGGCCGAAGCGCCATTAATTGTAATGCCTGCTAAAGGGCCCCCAGGAACAATGGTCCCCGCCGGAAAAGTCAGCGTGATGTTAGCCGAGCAATAATCCAGACGCCCTTGGGCGCCAAGATTAAACTCAACTTGATAGCCCGCCGGGTCTCCTGCACGCGATGGGTTCGGCGCCACCGACAACGCATTGATCAAAGTCGTGGCGGCGGCGATGACATAATTGGGTGAGGCGACGGGAGTCGTCTCACCTGTGGTGTAGGCCCACAGATTGGTAGCGCCCAAACAGGTGGGGTTGATCACTCCGGCCGTCAAAAAAATTGTGACGCGCGGTGTTTTGTTTGGCACCAACTGATTGACCACCGCGATGCGCACCTCCCGCGCCGCGCGATCGACGATGACCGACGACAGGGCTTCTGGCGCGCCGGCGGCTCCGCTATTTTTCCTGACTTCGACATCCGTTAAGCCGATTGCCACCGGCAAATCTGTGTTTGCTGGAAAGCGTATGACAATGAGCTCGCCTTCTTTGATCAACACGCTGGTGTTCATGAAGACTTGGTAGGTCGAGCTTGCGTTTGCCGCATTGGTCGATAAAGTGACATTGCTAATGGTCACGGCACGCAAAGAAGCGGCGACGCTGCCGATAAGCATGGCAACGCCGAGCATCTTTAAAAATTTCAAAAGCAAACCTTTAGTAAGGGGCGCGATTGATCTTAGATTGGCTTGTTTGCGCACAAACTCTCAGAAAACGGCCCACTAATTGAACCGTATTCCTTTATTAAAGACAAAGAAAGGCACTGTGAGTCATCACACGCCTTATTTTTATTGCATAAATCCACAAAATATAGACATGGATATGGCTATTTTGTGGATAACTATTCTAATATATAGATTCTTCAATTAAAATAAGGATTAGATTAAAAAAAATTGGGCGTAATTTTTATAAACCAATTGTTGATAACTAATCGAGTGAACCCATTTTCTTTTCTTTTTGTATAATTTCTTCAATCTTTTTTCCAACAAAAAGACTTATTGGCAGTCCTTTTCGAACACGTTCTCTAATTGTGCTCGAGGCTATCTGAATTTGGGGGGAATCAACAAAAATAGGAAACGCACTAGTACGATTATTCCACATTACAAAACTTCTTGATTTTCTTGGAATAGTGGCGATTTGAGCAAGTTTAGCGATTTTATCGGGTTCTTTCCAAGTTGGAAATTTTTCCCACTGATCTTGACCCAAGATCAAGAACAGTTTCACCGTAACCCCAAACTGTTCATGAAGTGCCCTTAACGTATCCACAGTTCGCGAAATGCCTCCCCGCCGTATTTCAAGGTCACAGATCTTCATACCCGCTTGCCCGCGCAGGGCGGCGCGCAATAAGCGCAGGCGAAGCGATGCATCCCAAAGTTTTTTTCCGTACGCCGATTTTGCGCAAGGGACAAAATAGAGCTCATCCAAACGCAACGTCTTCGCCGCCTGGCGAGCCACAATCAAGTGACCCAAATGCGGCGGACTAAATGACCCGCCAAAAATACCGATCCTTCGCGCTTTCATTGTCCCCACACGCAGCTCACGTGCGAACCTGCCCATCCCCATTGATGACCCACTTTATGCAAGTCAGCTCTTCTAATGCCATAGGACCACGCGCGTGCAATTTTTGTGTCGAGATACCAATCTCGGCACCAAGGCCAAACTCACTCCCGTCCGTAAACCGCGTAGAAGCGTTGACATAGACAGCCGCGGAATCGACTTCACGTTGAAAGCGCGCACCTTGGGCAAGGTCTTTAGTCACAATCGCATCGGAATGGCCCGAACCAAATTCATTGATGTGCTCAATCGCTTCACTCAAATTCTCAACCACCTTAACCCCGACAATCAAATCCAAGTACTCTGAGCTCCACTCATCTTTGGCAACTGCCTTCACGGCGCTATCAATTTTTCGAGTCGCTTCATCACCACGCAATTCAACGCCCGCGGCCCGATAGCGCTCAAAAATACGCGGCAAAAAATCACCCGCGACGGCCTTGTGCACCAGCAAGTGTTCCATGGCATTGCAAACACCCGGGCGTTGCACCTTGGCATTGAAAGCGATCTCTTCTGCCATCGCCAGGTCAGCGCTCGCATCCACAAACACATGGCAATTGCCGATGTCGTGACGTATGACAGGGATCGTGCTGTTCTCGATCACAAACCGAATCAAACCGTGTCCGCCACGTGGAATGATTACATCGAGATACTTATCCAACTTTAATAATGCTGTTACCGCAGAGCGATCGGCGATGTCGATCACCGTCACGCATGCTTCTGGCAGACCTACGCTGGCCAAGGCTTGTCGCAGAAACATCCCTAAGACCACGTTGCTACGCAAACTTTCACTGCCCCCACGCAAGACACAGGCGTTTCCAGCCTTTAAACAAAGGCTCGCGGCGTCTATGGTCACATTGGGTCGGCTCTCATAAATAATGCCTACCACGCCCAAAGGGGTCCGGGTTTTGCGAATACGCAAGCCATTGGGTCGTTGAATTTCTTCAATGACCTTCGCCACAGGATCAGGTAACGCGGCTACTTCCATGACTCCGCGAGCCATCGCTTCGATGCGCTTTTCATCTAAACGTAAACGATCGAGCATGGCTGGTGCCATGCTCGAAGCTTGCGCTGCTTGCAGATCTAAAGCATTGGCCGCGAGAATCTGATTTTTTTCTTTGACGATCAATTCCGCGAGCGCACCCAGCGCGGCGTTCTTTGTTTTTGTTGACGCGATCCCTAGTATTCTTGAGGCGCGTTTTGCCTCGGCGGCGACCAAAGCAACGCGCGTTTCGATCTCGGTACTCATAGGCCCCTCCTCATTCTTTTGTTACGTCGAACCCACCCAGGCGCGACAAACAAGGTGCCTTCATCTTTGCCCTGTAAAACGCGTGTCATCACTTGGCGTTTACTACCTCGCGCAATGGCGACATGCACACCCAAAGCGTTCACCTGTCGTGCGGACTGCAACTTGGTCAGCATGCCACCTGTCCCCACCACGCTTCCCCGGCCCTTGGCGACTTGCATCCATTTACTACTAACCCCTACCAGCAACGGCACTCTTGTTGCGCGGGCGTCCCTGCGTGGGTCGCCTGTAAACAACCCATCGACATCAGTCAAAATCAAAAGCAAGTCCGCATCAACGAGGGTGCTGACCTGTGCCGCTAAAGGATCGTTGCCCCCAAACTTGATCTCTTCGATGGCAACCGTGTCATTTTCGTTGATGATGGGTACCACCCCCATTCGCAAGAGTGTCTCCAGTGTCGCGCGCGCGTTGGCTTGACTGCTGCCTCCTTCGATATCTCTGCGGGTCAATAGCACCTGACCAACATTGAGCGCGTGCTTGGCAAATGCCTGCCGTAACAATTCCATCAAATAAGCTTGTCCGACAGCTGCCGTAGCCTGCTTATCGCGCAATCGTTTTGGACGTTGGCGCAGGCCCAAGATCGCCATGCCAGCGCCGATGGCCCCCGAGGCGACCAACACGGTTTGCACTCCCTTGCGGCGCCACCAAGCTATTTCTCCCGCCAACGCACGCAGGTGCCGGGCGTCAATACCTCGGCGGGGGTCGTAGCTAAGCGCCGTCCCCACTTTGACCACCACTCGGCGGACATCGCGCAGCACGGAATGTCTCTCTAATTTCGGGATCGCTTTAGGGCGCATATCCAAACTCGTCTCTGCCTACGCGGATTGTGTCACCTTCTTTGGCGCCAGCATCACGCAATGCTTTGCCGACTCCGATCTTTTGCAATATATAGCGCAACTTTCTCAACGCTTCAACATTTTCAAAATCAGTCATGGCAACCCACTTTTCGACCTCGTGCCCGCCCAACACATAGGCGCCTTTATCTTTACGGAGCGTGAACCGCTCTGCCGGGCGATACACTTTGTGCGCGCTTCGTTTCGGCTCGCTCTCCATCAAACTGGCGGGCGCTTTGCGCGTGATGTCATAAAGCGTTCCCATCAATTTATCCACGCCTAGTCCCGTCACTGCCGAAACAAAATGCACGGGAATCTTTCTACGTTTGAGCTTTGTGGCCAAAACCTTTGCCTGCGCCGCGCCCCAAGGTAGATCCGCTTTGCTGACCGCAACGACGCGTGGCAACTTGGTCATCGCCGCATGATAGTGTTTTAACTCGCTTTCCAATATCTTTAGATCATTGAATAAATCAGCCTCTTCCCGTCCGCCATCAAGCAAGAACAGGAGCACCCGCGTTCTTTCTAAATGGCGCAAGAATCTCAGCCCCAAACCCGCGCCCTCGTGAGCGCCTTCTATCAATCCGGGTAGATCCGCCAGCACAAAGCTCTCTTGAGGGCCCAGCCGCACGACGCCAAGCTGTGGCACAAGCGTCGTGAAGGGATAAGCCGCGATCTTGGGTCGGGCCGCCGAAACCCGCGCTAGCATGGTGCTCTTGCCAGCGTTCGGAAATCCCACCAGACCAACGTCCGCCAGTAATTTTAGTTCAAGCTTAATTCGCCGTTCTTGACCTGGCTCGCCTTTTTCAGACAAGGTCGGCGCTTGACGCGTCGAGGTCTTGAAATGACTGTTCCCGCGCCCTCCGCGTCCACCTTTAGCGGCGATAAAGGTTTGCCCATCTTGAATTAGATCCGCAAGAACCTCACCCGTGATGGCGTCTAAGATCAATGTGCCAATCGGGACATCGAGCGTCATGTCTTTGCCGCTGCGCCCCGCTTGATTGTTGTAGGCTCCGTTGTCGCCTGGATCCGCGTAATACTTAGGCCGTCGCGAAAACTCAATCAGCGTCTTAAAATTTCTGTTAGCGGTTAAGATCACATCGCCGCCGCGCCCACCATCGCCGCCCCACGGTCCCCCCAAGGGCACATACTTCTCTTTGCGCATCGCGTGCGAGCCATCGCCCCCGCGGCCCGCACCAACATAAATTTCAGCTCTATCAATAAAAGTGGACATAGGCTATTTCCTTAAAGGGCAAGTGCCCAAAAAAAGAACCCCTCCCGGTATGCCAGGAGGGGTTCAAAACTTAACCGTCCGGCAGTCGCTTTTAGGCGGCCGTGGGCAGCGGAAGGATCGAAATGGTGCGCTGGCCCTTACTGTGACCATCATAGCGCACCTTTCCGCCAATCTTGGCGAAAAGGCTATGATCCTTAGCTAGACCCACATTCAAACCAGGTTTGAATGTGGTCCCTTTTTGACGAACTAAAATCGACCCACCCGTAACGAGCTCACCCGCAAACGCTTTGCAGCCTAATCGCTGCCCGTTTGAGTCTCGCCCGTTTGTTGTAGAGCCGCCGCCTTTTTTACTTGCCATAACTCACCTCGTCTTTGCTTTCCAGGCTCTAGGCCAGGCTAATCTTTTCAATACGCAAGGTCGTCACCGATTGACGATGCCCAATGCGATGATGATATCCCGTCCGGCGCTTAAACTTGACTACGCGAACCTTAGGGGTGCGATCCTGAAAAAGCACAGTCGCTTCTACTTTTGCGCCACTGACTGTGGGCTTACCCAGCGTCACTTTATCGCCATCCGCGACTAAGAGAACTTTTTGCAAGATAAGCTTGGACCCAATCTCGCCGTCCAACTTTTCCACGGTCAAACGTTCGCCGTCTGTAACTCTGTATTGCTTACCACCGGTCTCAATCACCGCGTACATGTCTTCCTCCATCGGATGCAATCCGCACCCAAGTTTTACCTAGTACTCTAAAGGGCGAGAACTATAACCTGAAGCCTGTTTTAGCGTCAAGCCAGTACCACCAAACCGCCAGCTTTGAAACTTGTTTATTTTAAAGCATTTTTCAGCTTTCTTGGACCACGATCTCCTTCATTGTCTTGCTATTCAAGATTTTCACATCTTCTCGATGCATTTGCGGGTCGTCTTGAACCTGGATCTTCAGGCCGTATTTAACCTGCAAAAGCTCTAGCCGTCGCCCATCTTCTTGCATCAAATAGGCCGCGATTGCGGGATGCACAAAAAGCAAGAGGCTGGTTTCTGGCGTCTGAATCGCCATACGCCGAAGTTGGCGCAAGACCCGTAAGCCCACGCTCAATTCTGACAAGATAAAACCTTTGCCTTCGCAATAGGGGCACGCACGACACAGCTCTTTCTCGAGGCTTTGCTTTACGCGTTTGCGAGTCAACTCGACCAAGCCCAAATCGGTCATATCCAAAATATTAGTCTTAGCTTTATCGCGTCGAATGGATTCTTCGAGCGCAAGGCCCACCTTCAGACGATGGTCTTCAATCTCCATATCAATAAAATCAATCACGATGATTCCGCCAATATCCCGCAAGCGTAACTGGCGCGCTACTTCGACTGCGGCTTCCATGTTGGTCCTAAAGATCGTTTCGTCTTGGCTCTTCTTGCCCGTGAATTTACCCGTGTTGACATCAATGACCGTCAAAGCCTCGGTATGCTGGATGACCAAATATCCGCCCGAACGCAACCAAGCCCGTTGCCGCAACGCCTTGTCAATTTCACGCTCGACCTTGTGGGACTCAAAGAGCGGCAGGCTGTTGGTGTAATGCACAACCTTTACATCTTTGCCAAGCCCAAAGCTATCTACATAATCTTGAATGCGCCCCGCGGTTTCTTTGTCATCCACCACGACCTCTTGTACATCTTTGCCGAGCACCTCACGCAAGATACGCTCGGTAAGCGCCTCTTCTTTGTAAATGAGCTTGGGTGCGTTAACACCGTCATAGGCCTTCTTGACCCTTTGCCAGCGTTGCACCAAGGCTTCGACTTCAAATTTCAATTCCACTTCACCTTCCCCACTACCCAGCGTACGAATGATAAGCCCCATCCCGGCGGGCTTCACCTTACGGGCAAGCGACTTCATCCGTCCGCGCTCCGAATCTTCGATGCGCCGCGACACGCCGACATTGCCAGATAAAGGCATCAAAACCAAAGAGCGGCCCGCCAACGACAGGCGTGTGGTCAAACGAGGACCCTTGGTGCTGATGGGGTCTTTGGCGACCTGCACCAAAATCTCTTGCCCCTTGGTTAATAGATCTTGAATACCAGGACGGCGGCCTTTAAAACGGTCCCGCAACTCGCGACGCCGCTGGCGCTCGGCCTTGGCCTCGCTGTCGGCCGCCGCGTCCTCAGCTTCTTCGTTGTCAGTCTCTTCGTCGACGTCATCCATGTCGACGTCAGGGTGCCCACCCTTGGCTTTGCTTTTGGCCTGCGGTTCCGCTTCTACCATGTCGTAGAGCACGTCATCTACATGCAAAAAACCCGCTTTTTCGATGCCAATGTCCACAAAAGCCGCCTGCATGCCTGGCAAAATACTGTTCACGCGGCCTTTGTACACATTGCCAACAATGCTCTGCTCGCTTGGCCGTTCAGTAAAAAGTTGAACCAGTTGCCGATCTTCAAGGACGGCCACACGAGACTCGTCCTCCTCAACATTGATGATGATCTCTTTTCTCACTTTTACTCCCTTTCCTGGCGGAAGAACTAGTCCGCTCGATCAATAAAGCTCACCTTGTTCCGTGAGCCAAAAATTTTAAGCGCCCCTGCTCTCGCGGTGCACATTCAGGGCGATACCGATACAGGCCAAAGTGACGACCGTCGACGAGCCCCCGTAACTAACCAAGGGCAGTGGCAAGCCAGTGACGGGTGCCAAGCCGATCGTCATGCCAATGTTGACCGCCATCTGGGTGGCGAGCATCGCCAGGATGCCCACGCATACCAACGCCCCCGACCGTTCACGCGTATTTGCGGCGATATCCGCCAAACGAGCCAGCAGTCCAAAGTAAAGGCCCAGCAACAACAGAACTCCCGCCAAGCCCAACTCTTCCGCTATCACCGAAAATACAAAATCGGTGTGATGGAAGGGTACAAAATGTAGCTGACTTTGTGTGCCTTGCAAAAAACCCTTGCCCCACACGCCACCCGACCCGACCGCGATCTGACTCTGGATTACATTGTAGCCAGCGCCCAAGG
Organism: candidate division FCPU426 bacterium; assembly: GCA_031365225.1. GTDB lineage: Bacteria > Oederibacteriota > JAJYGY01 > JAJYGY01 > DAIDJD01 > JANLXT01. The sequence continues at coordinate 26,599 of JANLXT010000049.1, read as the reverse complement.
CATCGGAGTCTGGTTCTAAAAATGTCATCACGCGGCGTTTTTGGTAGTCCTTTAAGAAATGCCAGAGCAAAGGAAAACTACCAATGCCTGCGCCCACAAGAACCATCAATTGCCAAAGACGCGCGCCCGCAACATAAAGCATGGCCCCGGTGATAGGGATAAGAACCATCGCAGTACCGAGGCTTGGTTGTCGCAAGATGAGCACCCCCATCACCGTCCCAAGGCCAAGGGGCATCGCGAGCGCGATCCAACTATCAACCCGTCGCCCTGGGACCGAAAGGTACTTTGCTAACCCTAGTATCAATCCCAGTTTAGCGAATTCTGCGGGTTGAAGATAAAAGTAACGCAAATCCGCCCAGCGGGTAGCGCCATACGTGCTGCGCTTGCCGACGAAAATCAAGAGCAAGAGCGCTACCAGCACCACTCCATAGAACCCATAGCCCCGTGCGACCAAAGCTTGATAGTCCACGCTAAAAAATACCCAGGCGGCTATCAATCCAACCAAGACCCACGCCGACTGACGCAGGGCAAGGTGGCTAAGGCTGGCTTGATGAAACGTGGCTGAATAGACAAGCACAACACCCAAGATCGCAAGCGCTAGCGCTAACCCCAGAAGCACACCATCCAAACCGCGCTTAAGACCCGTTACGCGCCACCATCCCATGCTCAATCCTTAAAATAAGCTTCCATGACTTTCTTGGCCATGGGCGCAGCTGTCAATCCACCCTCTCCGCCGTTTTCAACAATCACCGCGATCGCGATTTGAGGATTCTCAAGGGGCGCAAAAGTTACAAACGTCGCATGGTCTTCACCATGCGGGTTTTGCGCCGTGCCAGTTTTGCCAGCGACACTTAAACCTTGCACACGACTGCGCCAAGCAGTCCCACGTCGATCTTGCACAGCAGCTTCCATGCCATTTTGAATTAAACGCAATGTCTCATCATGGATGCGTACCTTCGCGGCGGGCGGCACGTCGATCTCGCGCACCACGCTTCCATCACTGGCCAAGACTCTTTTGACTAGATGGGGTGTCACGCGAATGCCGCCATTGGCGATGGTGGCAACCATCACCGCCAATTGAAGCGGCGTCGCCAAAAGGTAACCTTGGCCAATGGACATCATGACGGTGTTGCCCGGAAACCATGGCATCTGTTGGGTCCGCTCTTTCCAAGCTGGATCCGGAACCAGACCCTGCGCCTCACTGGGTAGGTCGATCCCTGTCTTAGATCCAAAGCCAAGCTCGTGTGCCCACCGTTGCAGACGGTCAACTTTTAAACGCAGTCCCGTTTGATAAAAAAAGATGTCACAGGACTCTGGGATCGCACGGTCAAGGCTGACGCTACCGTGCCCGATCTCTTTCCAGCAGCGGTAGGGCCAGGTTGCGATCCAATAGATGCCCAGGCACTCGAAATGCGTTTCAGGGGTGATGACGCCACTCTCGAGCGCGGCGATTGCCGTCACCAGCTTGAACACCGACCCGGGCGGGAACAAGCCCTGCAATGCCCGATTGTTCATAGGCTTACGCTCGTCGTCTAGCAACTCTTTCCAATCCTTGGCTCGTATCCGACCCGCGAAGATATTGGGGTCAAAGTCAGGTTTGCTAACCAACGCGAGCACTTCACCATTGCGCGGATCAAGCGCGACAATCGCACCCGCTTCGCGCCCGAGCGCTTCTTCGGCAGCAGCCTGCACGCGAGCGTCTAAGGTAAGGACCAAGTCATCGCCCGCCTGAGCCGGGATGTCTGCCATCAATCCCAGCTCGCGCCCGCTAGCATTGATACGTACTTGCCGGCCACCATCCACGCCTTTTAAGTCTTGGTCGTAGACGGACTCAATGCCCGTCTGACCAATTAGGTCTCCGAGGCGGTAACCGTCCTCGACCATGCGCGCAAGCTGCCGTTGACTGATCTCGCCTACATAGCCTAAGGCGTGGGCCGCGGTCGCCTTGGGATACACGCGCTTGGTGTCACGCAAGACCACCACGCCAGGCAAGCGCTTGCGACGTTCTTCGATCGCCGCAACCACCGAGCGTTCTACATCGACCGCCAAACGCGCGGGAGCAAAAGGCCTTGTTCGTTGGCGCGCTAGTTTTTGTCGAACTTCGTCAGTCTCGAGATCCAAGAGTATGGCAATTTCATCAAGGACCCTCTCTGCTTCAACTTTGTCTCGTGGAAGCTCTGCAGGAACCAGACCCACGCTCAAGCTGGGCGTGTTAGACGCCAACACTCTCAAATGCCTATCTAGGAGCAATCCCCGCGTCGCACGAAACGGCACATTGCGAATACTGTTGCGTGTCGCCAATTCCTTCCACGCTTCACCTTCTAAAACCTGCATCCACGCGACACGTGACGCCAGCACCACAACCAAGGCGGCGGCCATCCATGCCAGATGCTCAACACGGCGTTTGCTATCCGCGCCTCGCTGAAATGATGCCATTGCGCGCAGAGGCCTGCGTATCATTGTCACGCTCCCGGCCAACGCCGGATAGTCGCGGGCCGACGCGCCAGTGGGCTGACAAAGACTCTCTGCCGAGCAATCACCGTAAAAAGCATGAACGCTGGAATGGCCAACGCAGCAGCGGCCAACGCGCGTGGCAACACATAGGCGCCCACACTAAACAGGGCACCGCCCTGCGGTAGCCCAGCGCGCCAAGCCAAACCTATCAAGAGCGCGTCATGCGTCAAGCTGCCCAGTGCCGCCGCGATCATTTGCAAGCGTGGTTGATCTTGATTGACCCAACCCTCAAAAGAATCCGCGATGGCCCCGCTGAGCGCTAACGACGCTAATCGCAATCCAAAAATGGGGCCCGCCCACAAGTCCAAACATAAGCCGCAAAAAGCACCAATCAAAAACCCGGTGGCGCGGCCACGGCGCAATCCAGCCACCAGCGTCAACAACAAAGGCAAGTCCACGGGCGACCACGCCAGCGGCAACGTGACTTGCAGCGCCGTGAGCAACGCACCAAGGACAAGGAGCGCGAGCACGATCATTGACTGTCCCCTACAACCCAAAGCGCGTCTAAGCGGCTGAAGCTTGCGGCCGGCTCGACTTCCACGCTCAAGCGCAACCCGTTATCAGTCTTGACCACACGACTCACGGTGCCCAACGGCACCCCCGACGGAAAACTGACCCCAGCCGACGTCTCGATAAGATCGCCCACTTTCACGTCATCTTGTCCGCTTAGATAATCTAACCGTAGCGCTCGGCGGCCATCCCCCACGGCAATCGCTTCGACTTTGCTGCGCGCGTCTCGCGCCGCGGCACGAAATTGAGGGTCGGTAACAAAAACCACACGCGCGCTCTTCTGTCCTGCGTTCACGACCTTGCCCACAACGCCCAACGCGCTAAGCACACCCGCATCTGTTTTGACGCCTTCTTCAAGTCCGGCGTCAATCGTCGCGGACTTAAACCAGAGCGCGGGGTCCCGCGCCAAGACTCCCACCGTGATCAAGCGTCGCAGGCGGCGGGTTCCAAATTCTAATGTCGCTCCTCGGCGCGCTGAGCGCTCGACAGATTCGCGCAACTGCAAGTGCTCTAAACGCAAGAGAGCCAAGGCTTCCCGTAAGCGCGAAAGCTCGGTGGCCTCTGGGCTTTCGCCAACAACGCCCTGCCACGCACCCCTCACCAAACCCGTGACTGACCGCAAAGAACTTGCCGCGACAGGCTCGAGGGGTGCCTCGGCTCGTCGTCGCGACGCGCCTTGCCACCGCCAAGCAATGCCAAGCGTCAGCAAGCCTAGCACCAACGGCGCAATCCACCGCCAACGGCCACGGCCACGTTGCAGGCGCACTATCAGGGCCTCATAAGAATGGATGTTCTAGAAGTATTCGCGATCGGGACGGACCAACTTGAGAAGCTCTTCGGTGCTCTCGCCCAGCATTCGCCCCGCGCCCATCACGACACACGTGAGCGGGTCTTCGGCTAGGCTGACAGGCACCCCCGTCTCTTCGCGCAGACGCTGATCAAGGTTCTTCAACAAGCTCGTGCCGCCTGCCAAGAAGATGCCTCGCTCAACAATGTCTGACGAGAGCTCGGGAGGAGTCCGTTCCAACACGAGTTTGATCGTGTCAATGATCTGTATCAGCGGCTCTTCAAGCGCGCCACGTATCTCTTGCGAGCTGATTTCAAGCGTGCGGGGCAGGCCTGTCACCAAGTCACGCCCTCGAATTTCCATGCGTTGTTCTTGCTGCATGGGAAAAGCCGATCCAATACGTATCTTCACCTCTTCGGCCGTGCGCTCGCCGATCAAAACGTTGTACGCGCGGCGGATGTGATTGACGATAGCCTCGTCTAGTTTTTGGCCACCCACGCGAACACTTTTCCCTTCAACGATGCCCCCCAGCGAGATCACCGCCACTTCGGTGGTGCCGCCCCCTAAGTCGACAATCATATTCCCCGCAGGTTCACCAATAGGCAGGCCCGCGCCAATCGCGGCGGCCATGGGCTCTTCGACCAGATACACTTCGCGTGCGCCAGCCTGATACGCGCTATCACGCACCGCACGGGCCTCGACGGGCGTCACCGACCGGGGAACACTGATGACGATGCGTGGCTTTGCAAGCCCCCGCCTTTTGTGCACCTTAAAGATAAAATGGCGCAGCATGCGCTCAGTCACGTCAAAATCGGCGATGACCCCTTCGCGCATCGGTCGAATAGCGGTGATGTTGCCGGGAGTACGCCCCAACATGGCGCGCGCTTCTTCGCCCACCGCCAAGACATACTCTGTGCCCTTTTGCACCGCCACAATCGATGGCTCACGCAGGACGATGCCTTCGTTGCGCACATAGACCAAGGTATTTGCTGTGCCAAGATCAATGGCCATGTCGTGGGACAGCAATCCAAGAAAATAATCAAGTATCACGGTTCTGCCTTCGCTTTATATGAAATGGAATAGTGGCATTCACTTGAGGCGCCCGCGGCCTACTTTTTTGCTTTTGCCTTCTTTTTGGGAGCTTTACGCGATGCCTTGACCTTGCTTGCGGGTGTCCCGCCAGGCGCGGCCTTGGCCAGAACTTCTGCTGGTGATTCCGTCCACTCGTTGACCATCATCAAAGCGACAAATCCAATCGACAACAACAGCACAATCAATCCAATAACGATTCCGATTGTCATAGCTCTACCTGAGTAAGATGGGGGAGTTCTGAAGGCCAAGAACGCAAAAGCCCTTTTATATAAGGCCTTTTAGGTTTCGACTATAACAATGCCCCTCATCTTACGCAAGGTCTTTTAGGCATTCAAAACAGGCTTTCAAGTTGAAGCTTGCCCAAGGCCTGCGCTACACTAGCTTCTTTGCTCAAGCCCGAAAGCCTTGGCTTTCGTTGCTTTTTTGAGCTGTCTAGCTATTTGGGAGCGAAGCAATATGGTCATGCGTGCCATGCGCCGAAATATCGGCGTCTTGAAATGGATGTTTGTTGTTCTATTGTTAGTCTTTGGTGCGGGCTTAGTTATTCAACCTGGTGGCGGAGAACAAGCCACCGCCGCGGCCATTGTCAATGGCCGCACTATCAGCACAAGTGAATACACCCGTCGTCTTGATGCCCGCCTTGAAAATTTGCGTTCATCCCTAGGGGCCACGCTCGACACGGCGGCGTCGCGCCAAGCTCGGCAAGAAGTCATGGAGAGCCTGATTGAAGAAGAGCTGGCCCTTGAGCATGCGCCTGATTTAGGTCTACAGATTGATTCCGCTGAATTTAAACAGCTGGTGCTAAACGACCCGAGCTTTAAGGACCAGCAAGGCGCCTTTGACCCATCACGCTACCAGGAAGTTTTAAAACAGCAAGCCGAGCGAGGCGTCAGCTGGCAAGAAGCCGAAGATGGCTTTATGCGCAATCTGCTCTTGAATAAAGTCCGCAATCTTTTTAGCAGTCAAGCCTTGCTCAGCCCCGCAACCATCGCCCTTGCCGAAGCGCGCTTAGATCGACAATTTAGAACGGATGGCTTGGCATGGGACCTCGATACACTGGCCCGTAACTTAAAGATTGATGAGGACGCCTTGCGTGACTACTATTCTCGCAATAGGCAACGTTGGCAGCTGACCGAGCAAGTCAAGGTGCGTCAGATCTTGATCCGCCAGGATCCCACCAAACTGGCTGAAAACCCACGCCAAAAAGCCGAGCAAGCCGCGGCCAAAATTAAAGCCGGCTCGGACTTTGCGACGCTGGCTCGCGAACTAAATAGCGACGAAGCCTCACGTAAGAACGGTGGCGAGTTAGGCACTCTGAGCCGTTCGGACTTTCAAAACGCGCTCTTAGCTGACGCCGCTTATGCATTGAAACCCGGTCAAACAAGCGCCGTGATCGAGACCCCTCAAGGCTTTCACCTATTAAAACTAGAGAGTAAACGGGCTGGCTTTGAGCCGACATTCACAAATACCCGCACCAAGGCGTTAATTGATTACTCGAAAGAGCAGGCTCGCAAAGAAGCAAGTTCGATTGCCGCCAAAGCATTGGCTCGATTGCGTGAGGGCGCCACGCTCGAAGCTGTCCGCAAAGATCTAGGCGGACGCTTTGTTAGCAGCGCCATGGTGGGTCGCGAAAGCGAGTCCATCGTTGCTGGTTTTAGCAAACAGATCGGCTTGGGTCGCGCCATGGCCTATTTGCCCAAGGGCCAGTGGCTACCGCAAGTCTATTCTAACGAAAAAGGTGTAGCGGTCCTGCGCTTAGCGGACGAGCGCCCCGGTGCGGCACCTAAAAAACCAGAACTGCTCGATACCCGCCGCAAAGACGCGATCAGTCAAGCGCGTTACGAAAAGGGCGCATTGCTTTATCAAGAATGGGTGCACGGGTTGCGCCAAAAGGCCAAAGTGGTCGATCAAGTGGGTGCGCTCGCAACTAAATAGACCAAATCAATTTTTAACATAATAAAATAAGGGCCACGGCTTGCTGTGGCCCTTATTTTATTTATTGCGTTCAAGACACTCAATCACGCGTGCCAGGGGCAACCCCACCACATTGTTGTAATCGCCCTCAAGACGTCGAACAAATCCAGCGGCGCCCGCTTGAATGCCGTAGGCACCCGCTTTGTCCAAAGGCTCACCCGTGGCAACGTAAATGGCTATTTCTTGGGCACTGAGCTTTCTAAATAAAACTTTTGTGCTCTCGACCAAAACCAGCGGCTTCTGGCCCGAGTCTGGCGTAACGATAGCCACCCCTGTGTGCACCCAGTGCGCTTTGCCAGAGAGGGCGATCAGCATGCGGATCGCCTGCGCCGCGTCGCGAGGTTTTTCTAACACTCGCTTGCCCACCGCCACCGTCGTATCTGCGGCTAAAATGCGCAAGCCTGCGGGGACCTTGCGGCCTTTCAACAGTCTGGCAACCGCGTTGGCCTTGGCCAACGCTAGACGTCGCACCATGGCTTTGGGGGTTTCGCCAATGCGGCGCGATTCAGGCACGCGGCTGACCATGACACGGGGCTCATAGCCAGCCTGGCGCAACAACGCGACACGCCGAGGCGAGGCGGAAGCCAAGATTAACAACGCGCCGCTCAGAGCTTGGGCAGGACCAGGCCCTTTTGCTTCTGATACTTTCCTTTTTTATCTTTGTACGATATCTGACAGGGCTCGCTGCCTTGAAAGAAGAGCACCTGAGCAATACCCTCGCGCGCATAGATCTTGGCGGGCAGGGGGGTCGTGTTGCTTATTTCTAGAGTGACATAACCCTCCCACTCGGGCTCAAAAGGCGTCACGTTGATGATGATGCCACAACGGGCGTAGGTGCTCTTGCCGACACAGACGGTTAGCACATCGCGCGGGATCTTAAAATATTCAATCGTCTTGGCCAAGGCAAAACTATTGGGCGGGATAATGCAGTAATCGGCGTTGACCGTCACAAAGCTCTTGGGATCAAAGTTTTTAGGGTCCACCACGGTGTGATTGATGTTGGTAAAGACCTTAAACTCTCGGTCCACGCGGATATCATAGCCATAGGACGACACGCCATAGGAGATCACTCCCTTGCGCACCTGCTTTTTGACAAAGGGCTTGATCATCCCGTGTTTTTGGGAAAGTTCGGTGATCTGACGATCAGAAAGTATGCTCAAAGCAAAGCTCCTTTAGGATTGGTTCTAAAAGATTCAGTCGACCCGGCGCGCGCCGACCCAGACCTTTTTCCAGTAACTATTATCTAGCGACTCTAGCCTGACTTTTTTGCCTTTGGATGGCGCGTGCAAGAACTTGCCTTTGCCTGTAAAAAACCCAACATGCCCGGGCGAGGGGCCTTCGGTATCAAAAAAGACCAGATCTCCGGGGCGTAGGTCGCCTTTTAAAACTGCCCGTCCCACGTGGTATTGATCACGGGACGAACGGGGCATCTCGGCCCCGTGCTGGTGAAAACAGTACCAGACCAGCCCCGAGCAATCAAAGCCTGTCTTGGGGTCGCGCCCCCCGTAGCGATAGGGTTTGCCGATCTGCGCCTTCGCCGTCTTGAGCAAGGCGGCAGGAGCGACATGGCGGACACCCTTCAGGCCACGCTGCGTGCCGCCGCAAGCGCCGAGTAACAGTGCGCCCAGCGCAAAGGCCAGCGCCAGACGCATCTTAGAGCGCCTTTAAGACGGCTTGGCCCATGGCAGCGGTCGACAAGGCCTTGCCCTTGGGTCCAGCCAAATCACGTGTCCGCAAACCCTTGGCTAATACATTAGTGACTGCGCGTTCGATACGGATAGCGGCCTTATCAGCGCCCAAACTATAACGCAGCATCATGGCGCCCGAAAGGATCGTGGCCAGCGGATTGGCCAGTCCCTTGCCAGCAATATCGGGCGCTGAACCATGGCTAGGCTCATAAAGCCCATAGATGCCCCACTTGGTCTTGCGGGCACCAAGCGACGCCGACGGGATCAGGCCAATCGAACCGGTCACTTGGGCAGCTTCGTCCGTCAAGATATCGCCCATCATGTTCTCGGTAGCGACGACATCAAAGCTGGCTGGCTTAGAAATTAAATACATAGTGAAGGCGTCCACATAGCAGTCGTCCATCTTCACCTTGGGATATTTCTTGGCAACGCGCTCCGCCACTTGTTTCCATAGAACCGATGTCGAAAGCACATTGGCCTTGTGCACCAAGGTCAAGCGCCTGCGCCGTTTCATCGCTGCCTGAAAAGCAAAGTGCATCAATCGCTCGATCTCTTTGGCCGTGTACGAGATCACATCGTAGGCGCTATCTTTCTTAAGCTCTTTTTTACCAAAGTAGGCCCCGCCAGTCAGTTCACGTATCACCAGCATGTCCATGCCTTTGATATACTCTGGCTTAAGCGCTGAGCGCTGTTCCAGGCCGGGATAAATGGTGGCAGGGCGCACATTGGCATAGAGGGTGTAACGCTTGCGTAAAGGTAACAACGAGCCGCGCTCGGGACGCAAATTTGGATCGGGGATCCTGTCATACTTGGGCCCCCCGACGGCTCCAAAAAATATCGCGGCAGCCTTGTCGCAAAGATCCACGGTGGACTTAGGTAAAGGGCTACCGGTGGCGTCGTAGGCCGCTCCCCCAACAAGGGCATGCGTGAACGCAAGCTTTAGGCCGGCGTGCTTGGCGGCGGCCTCGACCACCGGCAGGCTGGCCTCTATGACTTCGGGGCCAATTCCGTCACCAGGCAAAACTGCGATTGGTATCATTCAAAACTCCATTTATTGTTGAATTGACCGTAAACTGGCTCAAATATAGCACAGGTCCTCTCGAGCGCTCAACCTATGCCCACCTACCGAATCGACTTAGAATACCATGGCAACCGCTACAGGGGTTGGCAGGCCCAAAAGAACGCCCCCAGCGTGGCGGCGGCGGTTGAGACCGCCTGTCGCAGGGTTTGGCGGGATGTCCGTGATTTGCACGGGGCCGGTCGCACCGATGCCGGGGTGCACGCCCTGCAACAGGTGGCTCACCTGCGTTGCGGCGGCCCCATCAAAGCCAGGGGCAACCCCAAACTGGCTCTGAACGACGCGTTGCCTGGTGATATTGCCGCGCACCGCGTGGACGAGGTCAGCGACGAATTTCACGCTCGGCGCTCAGCCAAAGAGCGGATCTATCTCTATCAGATCTGCACTCGCCGTAGCGCCTTTGGCTCGGATCTGGCTTGGTGGGTCAAGGATCGCTTAGACGTCAAAGCAATGCGCGAAGCCGCCAAGGCGATTGAAGGCAAGCGGGACTTTACCGCCTTTTGCGATGTTGACCCCGAAAAGCCCAAGAGCAACACCGTGGACCTACGGCCCATCGAATTTGTCGAAGACGGCCCCATGCTGGTCCTACGCTTTCGCGCCCCAAGTTTTCTGTGGAAGATGGTCCGCCGCGTAACAGGTTGCATGGTCGAGGTAGGGCGCGGCAGGATCAAAGCCGCTCAGGTCCCCAGCCTCTTCAGCCAGGCCTCGTCGGTCATGGCGCCCTACACCGCCCAGCCCCAAGGCTTGTATCTAGAGCGCGTGCTCTACGAAGGCGAGCGCTACGTTGAGCCGCTACGTCCCGTCCTAAGACTTCCCCGTTAATACCCACCTAGAGGCATCGATGGCACGCCAATCAGACTACAACGCTCACCAAAAAAAGCATCTAGCGACTTCCCTGCCCGAGCTAGAGGTGGTCGATAACCACTATGACAAACGCGACTACGAGATCCATTTCGAGATCCCCGAATTTACTTGCGTCTGCCCCAAGACGGGCCAACCCGATTTTGCGACTTTGACGATTGATTATGTCCCAGCAAAAAAACTGATCGAGCTAAAGTCCCTAAAACTATACATCACTGCCTACCGCAACCTAGGTGTCTTTCACGAGCACGTCGCCAATCGAGTCCTCGACGATCTCGTCGCCACCGCCAAACCAAAACGCGCGCGCCTGATCGCTGATTTTAATGTGCGTGGTGGGATCCATACGGTGGTGACGACAGAATACAAATGGAAATAGCGGGCTGCTGATCTTGAGACAAAATTAAAAAAACCCAGAGCCCGCGCTCTGGGTTTTTTTACGACTTTTTCGCCGTCGCCGGCCCCGCCGGCCGCAGCCGCCAGAGCTCCAAATCGCCTTCCTTCATCACTCGCTCGTAGCCTTTGGGCAGCCAAGTATAGAAACAGCTGGGCCAGGGATAGCCCGAGCCCAGCAGGACGAATTTCGGGCGGGTGGTCTGGGCCATCTCGCAGGAATCCATTTTCCATTTGCTCCTTTTAAGCCATTCCTCCAGCCACGGCGCGGTGCCGCTGCTGGCCAGGGCGGGCTCGCGCTGGGTCAGCAGGTAAAAGATGGGGGCATAGTTGGCGGCGGCGACCTTGTCCTCGGGCAGGCTGTGCTCGCGCACGTAGTCGACCATGGGTTTCATGGGCGCTTCCCAGGCGAACTTGTCCTCGCTGCGGTACCAAGTCTTGTCGCCGTGATTGGACATCTCGTAGATGCCGCCCAGCATCGCGAAGGCGGCCACGGGCCAGACCCAGGCTTTGCCCACCACATGCACACGGGCCACCGCGAAGGCCCCCAGGAACGCCGCCAGCAGAAAGAAGGGCGCGTCGTGCACAAACATGTCCCGTATGCCCACCCGCAGCACCGTGGCGAACGCGACGACCAGCGCCGGACCCAGGGCCAGGGCCCAACCCTTTAGGCCGCGCCCGCCGTCCGCCAGGCTGAAGGCGGACATGAGGAGGCAGACGAAGAAGAAGGGGCGTACCGTCCGTAAAAACCCGATTTGTTTGACCAGGCCACGCAGCTCGCCCATGACCAGCCCCGGATTGCCGCCGTCCTGGTTGAAGCCCATGCGAACGTAGTCATTCAGGTTGAAGTCGATTGCCTGAGCCCAAAAGTCCGGCAGGCTGCCCCAAGCCGCGACCGCCCCCAGCAGCAGAACTCCCCCCAGCACGGCGCCGGCGGCGCAGGCCCTGGCCGCGCGACCGACCTCGCTCCGGGACTGCCGTCCGGCATTGAAGGCGGCGAACACGGCACAGGCGCTCAAGGTGATCAACGCCAGATGGCTGGTGAACACCGCCACCGCCGCCGCCAACCCGCCCAAGAACGCGGCGCCCGCGCCCGGCGCCCGCTCGCTCATGGCCGGCAGGAAGTAAAGGGCGAAAAAGACGGCCATGAACGCCGCCCAGATCCCGTCGGGCAGCAGCATGTGTATCCACCAGTGATGCCCCAAGAGGCTCATGGCCAGCAAAAATAGAGCGGCTCCGATCCAGGGACGGGCGCCGCGGTCTTTGAGCGCCGGGGAAACGACCAGGCTGAGGGCCGCCAAGACCCAGCAGGCCCAGGGCACCAACCTGGAGACGCCGTGGTCGTCCCCGGGGGCGAGCTTTAGCGCCAGGGCCCCCAAGAAATACGTGACTGGCATATGATTGGAGAAGATCTCGCCATAGATGTGATGTCCCCGGTTGAGCATCCACCCCAGGAGCATGGCGTCGCCCTCGTCGGGATAGGAATAGAGGTAGCGCATGCGCCAGGCGCGCCAAAGCGTGAAGGCAGCCACGAGGCCAAAGCCCAGTTTCCAAGCGGTGTCCATCCGGGCCCGCGGCGTCATACTTCCCTTCTTCCGCTCAAGGCCCGGGCCAGGGTCAATTGGTCGGCGTACTCGAGCTCAGCCCCCAAGGGCAATCCCGAGGCCAGGCGCGTCACTTTCACGCCCATGGGTCGCAACTGGCGCGATAGATAGAGGGCGGTGGCTTCGCCTTCAACGTCGGGGTTGCTGGCGACGATGACTTCTTTGACACCACCGGCATTAACGCGTTCGAGCAGTTCTTTGACTTTAAGGGTGTCGGGACCGATGCCCTCCAAGGGCGAGAGCACGCCCATCAGCACATGATACGAACCGTGGTATTCGCCCGTGCGCTCAATGGCGTCTAGATCTTTGGGCTCTTCGATCACACAGATGGTGCTTAGGTCGCGACGGGTGTCAGCGCAGATGCGGCAGAGAGTTTCTTCGGCAAGGTTAAAGCAACGTTGGCAGGTGCGTACTTGGGCATGCAAAGCGCCAAGGCTGGTGGATAGTTCACCAGCTAGGCTGGGATCCGAACGTAGTAAAAAGAAAGCCAGGCGCTGGGCGGTCCTTCCGCCAATGCCTGGCAAACGAGCCAAGTCTTCGACCAAACGCAAAAATGCTGGCGGGTAAGCGGGCACTGGCTAAAAGGGCAGCTTGAAGCCACCGGTCAGCTTGCTCATCTCGGCCGAGGCAGTCTCTTGAGCTTTTTCTAAGGCTTGATTGCAGGCGCCTTGCACCAAATCTTCGAGCATGCTGATATCAGCGTTTGCGCCGACAAGTTCAGGCTGGATAGTCAGCTTTTTGATCTTCATATCGCAACTGGCCAGCACCGTCACTGCGCCGCCACCAGCACTTGCTTGGACCTCTTTATCAGCGAGGGCCTCTTTGAGCTGGGCCATCTTGGCCTGCATCTGTTGGGCCTGCTTGAGCATGTTGCCCATGTTTCCGCCACCACCAAACATCACTTGCCTCCATTTGTGTCGTCACGCCGGATCTCGACGATCTCGGCGCCAAATAACTCTTTGGCCCTACGCGCCGCGGGATAGCGTTCCAAGATTTCCTCAACTTCTTCGGCGTCTGGCTTGCCACCAGGCTTGGCCACCGCTCGAGGCGCCACGGCGGCCACCATATCGACCTTAAGGGTGAGAGCCACTCCATACGTCGCACGCAATTGCGCTTCGACTAAAATCCTTTGTTCGGGCGTCTCGAGTGTTTTGTGTTGCATAAGATTTCGCGTCGCCATGCTCAGCTCTAGACCGACCAATCCTTTTAGCTCGACGTCACGCAACGCTGAACCCAAGAGCACTTTGTTTGAGGCCAACAACGCGTCAATCACGTCAGGCCAGCGCTTTTTGACGCTCTCTAGGTCAAGCGGCTCGTCCATGCTTGGCGCGCTCACTTCTTCTATCTCGAGCGGCGCCATCGGCACGGTGGCAGTGTCAGGAGCAAGCTCAACCTTGGGTTGGGCGACGGTCGGTTCGGCGACTTGGGTAGCTGTCCCGGCGTTTGAATTAGGCATAACCCGCAGGCGTTGTTCTAGCGACGCCAGCTCGTCATAAAGCTCACCCAAACTACCCTGATTGGCCGCCGGTGCCAAACGAACTAGAAGCGTCTCAAGAGTCAGCCGAGGGTGCTGGGTGTAGCGCATCTGAGCCTCGGATTCACTCGCTGCCCGTAGCATCGCAAGGATGCGGCCTTGTCCAAGGCCTTTGGCCAAAGCGCCCAGGGCGTCTTGCACCTCTGGCAAAAGATCACTGTGTCGCAGCGCTTGGGGTGAGGCCTTGCCCAACAAAAGGCCGCGCAACAATTCTCCCAAGGTCTCTAGCGCCAAGCGTGGTTCCGCGCCGCGCAAATGCAAACGGTGCACCCATTCTAGCGCCACGGCGGTCTCGCCCTGCATCGCGGCTTTAAGGGCCGCCAACGCCTCGTCCTCACGCACACCACCCAAAACTTGCAACACATCATCGGCAGTGATCGCGCTCGGCGCACCATCCCCCGATACATAGCTGATCACTTGATCTAAAAGTGTCTGGGCATCGCGCATGCCACCAGCGGCGGCGCGGGCCACCACAGACAAAGCTTCGGGCGTGGCGGGTAAATTCTCTGATTTAAGGATCTTGTCCAACTGGATCGTGATCTCGCGGGCGCTGATGCGCCTAAAATCAAATCGTTGCACGCGCGAGATAATTGTCGGGGGGACCTTTTGAGCCTCGGTGGTCGCAAAGATAAAGATGACGTGACTGGGCGGCTCTTCAAGCGTCTTAAGCAGCGCGTTGAAAGCCGCGTTGGTCAGCATGTGCACTTCGTCGATGATATAAACTTTGTGCCGATCACGCGCACCACCATACATGACGCGTTCACGCAGGTCACGGATGTCGTCGACGCTGTTGTTGCTGGCGCCATCGATCTCAATCACGTCGACACTGCCTGAGCCCGAAACTTCTTTGCACGAATCACACTCGCCGCAGGGCGTGGGGGTCGGTCCCTTGGCGCAATTGAGCGCCTTGGCCAAGATACGGGCGCTGCTGGTCTTGCCCACACCGCGCGGCCCCGTGAACAAGTAAGCATGCGCCACCCGCCCCATGCTGATGGCGTTCTGCAGGGTGCGCGTGACGTGCTCTTGCCCAACGACTTCTTCAAAAGTCTGTGGGCGCCATTTGCGGGCTAGGACAAGATAGGACATACGTGCCTTTTAGAGATTCGGCCCCAGGGAGCCAACAGCCAGGTGATCCGTCACACCTGCAACCGCTTACCGTTGCTCCCTTCCGGGCCTGGCGGGGTTCACAGCGCATGGGTCGAACGGGGCCCGGCTGTCAGCTCTCCGAGGCCGAAGTCGAGCAGGGCCGACTATCATAGGTCTGGCTCAAGAGCTGGTCAAGGTGTGGGCCGCAGACATGTAAATCTGTAGGGTTTGCGAGGCTGTTCGATCCCAAGAACCGCGCTTGAGCACGCCCGATGCCCTTTTTAAAGCGGCCCGTCCAGCCGGGCCTGCCGCGCGATCCAAGCCTCGGGCTAAATCACTTACATCCATGGGGTCAGCGTAAATCGCTGCCAAACCAGCGGTCTCGGGCAGGGCCCCCGCGCGCGCAGCCAAAACAGGCGTGCCTTGCGCCAGCGCTTCCAAGGCCGGCAAGCCAAAACCTTCCCAGAGCGAAGGAAAGGCGTAGGCCTTGGCGCAGCGATACAACGCTCGCAATTGAGCATCGCTCACATAGCCCAAAAAGCACACGCGGTCGGCCACGCCCGCTTCTTTAGCGCTGTGCGCATAGGTCGTGGTTGCGGCCTCGCCCACACGTAAACTTGTCACCACCAGGGTGGCATTCTTCAAAGGCCCGCGCTGACTGCTCTGAGCAAAAGCATGGATAAGCCGATCGATGTTCTTGCGCTTGTCCGCGGCGCCCGAGGCCAGCACATAGGGGCCCTTTAGCCCGAGCTGCTTGACGATGCGTTGGGCCGAGACCAAGTCCGCGCGTTTCTTAAAATACGGATCCGCGTCTTCGCGGATGACGTTGATCTTGGATGCCGGAATAGCAAGCTCACGCGAAATGCTCTCGGCTGAATGTTTAGAGATCGTGATGATCGCGCGCGCGTGGGCAGCCGCCAAGGGGCAGACCAGCTTGCGATAGCGGTCTTGAACGCGCTGACGCAAGGTCGGGCGAGCAATGGCTTGTGCCAGAGGCCGCCGCCACATGGTGTCGTGCAAAGTAAGCACGGTGGGCACGCGCGTGAAGATTGCGCCACTGTTGTCGGGATAGTGCAAGACGTTCGCATTGATAGCTCTAGCCAAACGGGGGATCAAGACCTGCTCGGCCCAGGCTGGGTGTGTCGCGCTCAGGTCAACCGCTTTAAAACGTGAATCATCTGGGATCAGGTCATGTTGGCTCTGCGAGCCCAAATATAAAAAATAAGTGTTGGGCTGGCGCGAACGAGCGAAAGCAGCGAGCAGGTTTGATAAGTAGCGGCCCACTCCCCGCTGGCCTAAGACCCGGGCGTCGATGGCTACGCGCAGGCCCTTCACCGTCGAGGACTCTTGCGCTTAGACGCCTTGCGGGGGGTTAAGGGTTTATCGGCCCACGACCAAAAGCTGCCACCCATGTCAGGAAGAATGAGCGAGCCAATCCCGTCACTAAGCGAGATCAGGCTCTTGCCGACAAAATCAGGCAAAGATCCGATGAGCTCTTCCACGCGGTACGGCAGGCGCAAGTAATGCGAGTCGTCGCTGTCCAACGCCGTGAAGCCCGCTTCTAGATACAAAGCTCGTGATTGCGCGGGCTTGAAGAAAAAAAGATGATCGTCTTGGCCGGCCTTGATGCGGGCGGCCCACTTGGGAAACAGCTCTTTGTACCAAGCCTGATCGTTGGTGAGCGTGATCAGGCAACGCCCACTAGGACGCAACACGCGAAAGGCCTCGGCCAAGACTTTAGATGGAGTGTGGCAATGGTCCAAGACCTCTTTGATCAGCACAAAGTCTGCGCAAGCCGCGGGCAATGGCAGGCGCTCGGCCACACCTCGTTGCACCGAAAAGCCCGGGCGCTTGATGTCTTTTTTTAGCAAAGCCTTCGAAGGCTCGATGCCCCTGTAAGCGCGCAGGCTGCCCTTGGACCAGTCATAAAAATCCGCGTGCGCGCAACCCACGTCGACGAGGTCGATGCCCCGGCCTAAAGATTTGGAGCGCTCGGCCACCATCGCCGCAGCCCTTTGATTTAAACGCTTCCAGCGCAAACGCATGAAAGCATTGGCGGTCTCAGTCAAAAATTCGGCATCGTCCCAATGTTCTTGGGTTGCACGCCAGCGCGCCAATTGTTTTTTGTCAGCCATCATCGCGCCTAGAAAACGAGGATCAAACGATCAGCCCCAAAATGCCCAAGCCAAACGCAAGATCACGCCACCCAGCAAACCAGCCAAAACATCATCCGCCACGATGCCCAAACCCCCGGGCAACTTTTGGATCGTGTAAATCGGTCCGGGCTTCCACACATCCAAAAGCCTAAATAAGAAAAAGGCCGCGACATAGACCCAAGGGGTCGAAAGCGCGACCAGCGGTAAAAAGCCCAGAGTCAGCAAAGTGCCTAAGGTCTCGTCGATGACAACCTTGCCTGGGTCATGCTTGCCCTCAGCTTTCTCAACAATGCCCGCCGACCAGACCGCCGGGAACCAGAGCAGCAGGGTCACTATCAGGCACCAGGGCGACCAAGCGTCCCAAGCTGGCAGCCTGCCCAAGAGCCAGACCAAAGGCAGCGTCGCTGCCGTGCCTGCCGTCCCCGGCGCAAACGGCGAATATCCCGCCCCAAACCAAGTCGCGATCGCGTAAGCGATCGCGTGAGGCCATGGCCCGCCATGGCCCTTCTTCATCAGGCCAGGGATCTTCTTAATTACGCGTCGACTCGATCGGCGTCTTCCAGCTCTTGGCACACCAGCTCCCAATTCACGCGAAAATAACGCACGCCCGAAACCAAAGAGACCACCGTCGCGATGAACATCAACCAATACGGCAACGCGTTGGTATCTAGAATGCGCGCGGCGAGGTCCCCCCACCAACCAGCGTTCTCTAACGCGAGCCGCCAGCCATCCGAGCTGTCGTTCAGGGTGTTTTGCACCACATAGAGCAAGAGCCCCACGATCACAGCGATCACTTGCAGCACCGTCTTGATCTTGCCCCAACGATCCGCGGCCATCACGGTTCGCCGCGTCGCCACCAACGTTCTTAAGCCCGTCACGGCCAGCTCACGCCACCAGATCACCACGATCATCCAGCCTGGCACCAAACCTACCTGTACAAAGCTGATCATGGCGGTCAGCAACAAGAGCTTGTCCGCCAAAGGATCCATGATCTTCCCAAAATTGGTCACCAAGCCGCGCCGGCGCGCAAGGTAGCCATCCAGCCAATCGGTGGCGGCACAAAAAGCAAAGACCGCAAGCGACCCCCACTGCGCGGCCACGCTATCCGATAAGAACAGACTGATAAAGAGTGGCAAAAGCGCAACACGCAGTAGCGTGAGTTGATTGGGAAGATTGACCTTGGCCAGTCTAAAGAACGGAAAAGGCAAGCGTGGCAGCGGCAAAGGCAAACTCGCGCGCGCGCGAGTTTGCCTTTTACTGGCTACAGTTCGCCGCACAGTCTTCATGCCAGCTGCACTCCATGCAAGTCGTGCGTATCAGACTGCGTGACTTTGACGCGAACCATGTCGCCAGGCACCAGAGATCCCAAGGGTTTAAAAAAGACTTTGCCATCAATGTCTGGCGCGTCCCACTTGCTACGTCCCTGCATCCAGCCTTTATCCCGAGCGGCAGGGTCGCGAGGACTTAAAGAACTAGGGCCGTGCTCAACACTGGCCCCCAGCCCCGCTCCGCTGGTCTGGGACTCTACCAAGACTTCGATTTCTTGCCCCACACGCAAGGCGAGGCGCTTCGCCGAGACTTCGGCAGCCACGCGCATGGCTTCGCGCTGACGCGCCAGCTTAATTTTCTCGGGCAACTGATCAGGTAAACTGCCTGAGGGGGTCAGTTCTTCTTGAGAATACGTAAAGACGCCCACCCGGTCCAACTGGGCTTCACGCAAAAACCCTAGAAGCTCTTGAAACTGCTCATCGGTCTCGCCGGGATATCCCACGATAAAACTGGACCGCAAGGCAGCATCCGGAATCTTTTCTCTGAACTTAGCCAGCAACTTAAGGTTGCCCTCGCGGCTACCTGGACGGCGCATCGCTTTCAGCATGGATGTCGAACCGTGTTGCAACGGCAGGTCGATGTAGGGCACCACGCGCTTTAGACCAGCCCAGGCTTCCATCAACGCGTCATCCTGAAACGCCGGATACAGATAATGCACCCGCACCCAACGCAAGCCCTCGACTTTATCAATGGCCTCAATCAACTGGCGCAAACGCGGCTCGCCATAGAGATCGCGGCCATACTCACTGCTGTCTTGCGAGATCAGATTGAGCTCTTTGATGCCCCGCGCTGCTAAGGTCGTGGCTTCGGCCACACAGCTCTCGACACTGCGCGAACGCAGTTTGCCACGCAGCTTGGGAATGCTACAAAAAGCGCAAACATGGTCGCAACCCTCGGCCATCTTTAGGTAGGCGGTGTAGCTGGGGGTCGTCAAAAAACGCGGGCTATGCTCGTCATACAAATAGACAGGAGAGTGCACCTCGGTCAGGGGCCCTTGGTCCAAGCGGCGCTCATCCAAAAGCTCACCCACCACTTGGGCAATGCGGGGGTAGTCGGCTGAACCCAAAAAGGCGTCCACCTCTGGCAACTCTTTCTTCAGCTCGTCCACATAGCCTTGCACCAAACAACCTGTGACGATCAGGCGTTTGCACGCCCCATCTTTTTTGTGACGAGCCATCTCGAGGATCGTGTCCACACTCTCTTTTTTTGCCTTATCGATAAAGCCACAGGTGTTGACGATCAAAACTTCAGCTTGGGACGCGTCATTGGTCACTTGATAACGGTGACTGGCCAAGGTGCCCAACATGACCTCGCTGTCCACAAGGTTTTTGGGGCAGCCCAAGCTGACCATCCCTACTTTAACCGGCGCTAAATTTGTCATTGGACGTGTTGCTCTCATAAAAGAAAAGCCCTCCCCTTTTCGGAAGGGCTCTATTTATTAACGTGAAGTCTTACTTACTGCGCGTCCTTGATCTTGGGGCCTTCGGTTACAGGCAAAGCGTCCAGACCGACTGCCTCTTCTACCTTCGCTTTCTTGGGGGCACGCTTTTTGACAGGAGCTTTCTTGGGCTCGGCGTCGTCCTTAGGAAGTTTGGCCTTCAATTGTTCTTGAGCCTTCTCGAAAGCCTCACGCAGGGTGTCTGGCTCGTCCCAATTGATCAGCGCTTTTTCGATCGCTGGTAGCGCTTTGGTATCCCCGATGTGCCCTAACGCCAACGCGGCTTGCATGCGCACATACGCGTCTTTGTCTTTGAGCATCGCGCGCTCAAGCTGAGGGTGGGTGGTGGTCATGTTTTCGCCCAAACGCCTCGCGGCCTCGCGGCGCACCAAGGGCGAGGCGTGCTTGACCAGCTTGGTCAGCTCTTCGACATCGCCATAAAAATTAAAGCTGATCGGATTCCACACAAAACGCTCTTCGACGGTATAGGTCTTGCGCGGCTCGGTCTCTTCGTATTTATCAAACTCTTCACGCACCATGAACGGCCACGACTTGACCGCGAGCTTGCGCGTGAACTTTTGATCCCCTTTGCTCGACAAGCTCTGCTCGATGCGCGTTGGGTCGCCCTGAAACTTTCCCGCGCGCCAATATCTATCAAACTCTTGCCAGGTCAGGCGCATGCGTTTTTCGTCATAACGAAAGAGCGAGATGGCGTGCGCGCGGCCAAAAATGTCGTCCTTGCCGAGATGCCGGACCTGCAAAAAACGGATGTCGTCTCCTAGCAGATCCGGAAACTCAAGTTGCAGGCCTTCGACTGGATCGGTGTCAAAGATAAAGAACTGAATGGGCCGCCAATACGCCTCGTCAACACCTTCTTGGCGCAACAAGACCAGATACCATTGATGCTTTCCGTGGATGGGCGCGGTGAGCATGCCTAGTTTGCGGCGCTCAAAGCTAAAAAAAGATACTTTGGCTTCGATGGGCTGTTGCAGCTCAGGCCAAACTTCGTCGCGATTGAGGCGTTCTTTCATAAACCCAAGATCTTTCATCGCGGCCTCGTAGACCCGCCGATCCTTACTGCGCAGATCGTGCAAGATGCCTTCAAGGCGCCATTGCTTGCCGTCTTGATTCAAGGACCAGGTCTGGTACCCGCGTCCTGCAAGGACCACCGGCAAGGGATCGAGGGCTCGCGCCATGCTCGCCAAGCCGACCAAGATCACCACCACGCCCATCCATCGTCTCATCATCGCCCCGCTCACTTGAAGTTGGTGAACTGCAGATCCACGCCTAGATCAGCGCTCCGTAGCAATTGCATGACTGTTTGCAGCTCATCTTTGCTTTTTGAGGTAACGCGCAAACTCTCTTCTTGGATCGAAACCTGTACTTTGAGCTTTTTTTCTTTGATCAAAGCGACCGCTTTTTTTGCCTTTTCTTGCGGGATCCCCTCAACAAACTTCACTTTTTGACGAACAGTGCCGGCCGATGCGCCTTCAAGCTTTTGAAAATCAAGAGCCTTGGGGCTGATACCTCGCTTCACTAGCTTTCCCTGCAAGATCTCGATGACCGATTGTAGCTTTCCTTCGTCATCCGACTCAAGGGTCAATTCTTTCTTGATCTTATCTAACGTGATCGAGCTCTTGGATCCCTTAAAATCATAACGTCCCGCTAGTTCTTTAATCGCTTGATTGACCGCATTATCGACCTCTTGGGGGTCGCATTTGCTGACCACATCAAATGAGCTATCTTGCGCCATGACTGCTCCTGATCTATTCGGGCACGCCGGCGGGCAATGCCAGTTTAACGGTTGGATCCTTGCGCCAAGCCTGATTTACCTCAAAGACCAGCCCGTTGCTGCGTTGTCCGAGCTCGCCAAGGTAACCTAGATTTTGACCGCCCCACCAGACCCGCAACGCGCCGATGTTTCCGGCCAAGAGCACCGCGCGCTGCTTTACAGGCCAACGGCGTTTTTCGCTCTCTTCGAGCATGACCGTCGGTAAGCGCTGACCATCAATTTCTAATACGAGCCAAGAAGGGCGTCTGGCTCGCAACACGAGTTCGTTATCAATACTAATCGCCGCGGCAGGCGCGATATCTTGCGGGGTGTCTTTGGCAATCGGGTTCGCTTGGGTTTGGGCAAGCGCCACGGGTTTTTGCACGGCCTGCGTGACTGTTTCTCGCCAGCGCCGCGTGGATTCGATGGCAAACCGAAGCCCGAGAAGCGTCAACCCGACTGCGACGCTCATCGCTAACACCAAGCCCCAACGCGGCAAGGGCTTGGGGCCTGCGGCTGAGGCTCCCGGTTGGATAGGGTTGGGAACAGCATTCAAGGGTTTTTCGCGCTCTAATGTCTGCGGCTTCGCCACGCTTGAAAGCTTGGGCACGACCAGCGGGGTGCCATCGTCACGGGGCAAGCTCGGTGCCGCACTTTTTCCTAAAGCTTGAGCCAAAAGCACCAGGCCTTGCGCCTCGTCCGCACCGCAGGCTCGTGCATAGGCAAGGGTGAACGCGCGCATATGCGCGGGCGATGGCAACGCGGCGATATCACCCGTCTCGAGCGCCTCGAGAAAGCGCGTCTGCACCTTAGTGCGCTCGGCAATCTGGGCCAAGCTCAGGCGCGACGCCTTGCGGGCAGCACTCAAAAATGCTGCCAGCGGCTCAGCAGTCGGAACTTGCTCAGATATCAAGGTCAAAGGTTTCATAGCCCTTGGGGGGAGTGTATTTGAAAAGCTCTGGACTTAGCTCATCCTTGCCAAGGGATGAGCCATCCTTAAGCAAAGGAACACCTTTGCGCTGAATCTTGATGTTCTCGAAACGGATAATAGTCTCGGTGCCACCATGAACCAATGCCACGCGCAAAATCACCCAGCGTTGGTGATCTACCCAAACACGCAGCGACTCAAATCCTGCCTTGCGGGGATCATCTGGGTCCATTTGCAATGCGGTGACTTTACTTGCGTCGAAATCTGGACCGACCAACACCAAACGTTTAAGGCTCGCTTTGGCGTAGTGCTGAATCGATGACGCCAGATCCATAAAAAAGTTACCGCTATCCCGCATGCGCTTGGCGTCGTATTTCATCACTTGCTTCACTTCGGGCAGTTCGACCCACAGCGCCTTACCGTCTGAAAGGACCAAGCCCTGTTTAGGCCAAGTCAAATCCAAGCGCGCAAGGCCGCCTGGCAAAGTGCGCAAGGTTCCCGAGACAGACGCGGCGGCCTTCGGGCGCGCAGGGTCACGGTCATCCTTCCAGACTTTGGCGGACAACGCTAACTGCGACTCTTGCGCTTGCAACATTTTTTGAAAGACTTGAGTCGCGGTGTAGCGGGGCTTATTCGCCGCCTGCAGCGAGCTGCCCAAGACCAAGCTCAAGATGATAAAAGCTTTATTCATGCCTACCTTTATAGACCGAACTGCTGGCCGAGGGAAGAGCGAGACGGGCCCCAGTTTACCACAGCCCGAGGGGGGTCCCCGCCTTAAACCCAGGAAAGATTGTGGGGTCCTTTAGACCAAGCTGGTGGCTCAAAACTTCACTGAGCACCTGCCTAAAATCAGTGGTCACGGCCAGATCTCGACCCTCAAAAAGAGCCTCTTTGCTCAAGCCTGGCCAACGCCCATAGACCTTTCCACCCCGCACATCCCCCCCGATCACGGTCATCACACTGCCGTGCCCATGGTCCGTGCCCCGATCACCATTTTCTTGAGCTGTCCGCCCAAACTCGGTCATGGTGAGCAAGACGACATCGCCCGCCTGATCGCCTAAGTCGCGATAAAATGCCGCGATCCCCGCGCCCATCTCACCCAAGCGCGCGTTCAGTTGGCCATCGTGCGCCCCCTCGTTGGCGTGATGATCCCAGCCACCCAGATCAATAAATCCGGCGCGCAGCCCACGGCGAGCCTTGATCACGCGTGCCAGCTGTGAGAGCCCACGACTTGCCCGTGACTTGTCGTATCCCGCCAAGGCATTTTCGGGTTGCTCCTTTAAGACATCCCGCAGCGCGTCGACCGAGCGCGAAGCCGCTTGCGCCGACCCGGCCAAGAGCTTATCGGCGCTTTCGCCGTACATTTTTTCAAATTTATCCTGCGGGCCGCTCCCCCCTAAAAAACGATAAGCCTCCATACTATTCATGGTGGCGACAGGATACTTGCCGCGCAAGGCCCGGGGCAATCTTTGCGAGAGGGCCAACGCCGACAGAGGGTCGCGATTTTTAAATGGTTGAGCGCTAAGGGCTCGGTTCAGCCAACCATCGGCTGTAATCTTGACGCCCGGAGTGCCGGTCTCCATGTTGTCCTGCGCTTCAAAATGCGAACGGGTCGGGTCATGCGACCCCGCGGCATGAATAATAGCCATCTGTTTTGATCTAAACAGGGGCAGCAACGGCGCTAGGGCGGGATGCAATCCAAATTGCCCGTCTAGATCGAGCGCGCCATGGGCTTGGCCAGGTTGTTTGATCGCGATGCTAGGCCGAAGCGTGTAATAGTCTTTGTCGCGAAACGGCACCACCATGTTCAGGCCGTCGGCGGCCCCGCGTTGAAAAAGCACGATCACGGTCTTGTCACGTCGCTTGCTGACTAGATCCGCAACGGCAAAAAGCCACGATGGCACCGCCGTGCTCACCAAACCCATGGCGGCCAAGCCACAAAGCTTAAGAAACTCTCGCCGCTCTTCGCTTGGATCCGGCATACCTATCTCCTTTGAAATTCGGGCGATCCCAGATCCAGGGCCGCGTATTCATCTCGATCGATATCGGCAAGGGCTTGCTTGGGATTTTTTAGCTGAACCGTAAAGTTCATGCGCTCAAGCAACGCGGACGTGCTCAACCAAGCGTTGGCCGTGTCGGGGTAGCCTGTCGGTGGCTCACAGCGATAGAGCGGCTGACCCATGGCGATCAACGCCTTGTCGACTTTCTTCCAATTAACATTGTCGGCGGCACTGCTTCGCAAGCAACTGACGACAAACTCGAGCGGGGATTTGACCTTGACATCACGAAAGCGAGCTTCGAGAAATTCAGGCGAGTCAAAAAGGGCGCGCAATGTCGCGCGAATATCAGTGTCCGACCGAAGATAGGCCGCGGCCACCTTTTCTACCAAGCTTGCGGGTGGGTCGTCGGCAACAAAACGGCGACAAAGCTTGGTCGCTAGGTTCTTAGCGGTCGCGGGATGGCGCGCCAAGGCGGCCAGCAAGACCTTGCCTTGAGACAAGCCCGCCCCATAGCGCTGCCCTAGCACCAGCTTCTCACCCTGGTCATGGCGCGCCTCCCGAAAGACAAATGTAAAAGGGGCGACATAGACTTGTTTTTTGTTAGCCTGCTTTGCCTGTGCCAATCCCTGATAACTCCATCCTGTCAGCATGCGCGCGGCTTCGATCACGTCCTGCTGGGTGTAGCCGCCTTCAACCCCCAAGGTATGAAGCTCTAAGAGCTCACGCGCGTAATTCTCGTTTAAGCCCTTGGCCCCGCCTTTGGCTTTTAGTTTTCCAGTGGCTCTATTTTTTTGTTCTACCTTGAGAGCTGCCGCGGCCATCTTGGTTCTTTGGCTCGCTGGTACATAGCGCGCATCCGCAGCGCTGACCGCGTTGTCAAGATAAGCCAACATCGCCGGGCTTTGAGCCGTGGCCAGCAATAGCTCGTCAAAACGACCCAGCGCATGTGGCCGTATGACATCGCGCTCGTAGGGACCAAAAAGCCACTTCACCTGATTTTTCTGCTGGCTCACATTAAAATGATTGAACCAAAAATCGACCATCAACTCGTTCAGCTGACGCTTGCTATAGGTCAATCGCGTTAGCTTGGCGGCGTTCCATTGCAGTTGCATTTGCTTAAGCTTGGCGTTGGCTTGCTTATTATCTTTGTCCACCATCTCGGCGCTCATCATGCTGTCAGACGCCATGGGTTGCTTGCGCTTGCGTGGCGGCGAGCCCTGATACAACTGCAAAGCGCTACGCTCAATATCAGGATACGCGGTCAAGCGCTTGTCGCAATCGCTATCATCGATGCTCTCCGGCCTCAATTGCTGCTCGATCCAAGCCTGCCGGCCCATGGTCTGTATCTCGACGACGAGCGTAGGGCGTGTTCCAAAACTGAGGCGCTTGGCAACGTGGCGGATGGCGGCCGTGGCTTGATCGTGTGAGGGACTCGCTCCCAGCAAGAACAAAGACAGCGCCAACAGAACGGGAGTCGCGAAACGCATCCTTCCAGACCTTGACGCTGGCAACTTCAAGCCTTGGTTCAAGCGCGCCTGATCTATAAAGTCTTGCTTGTAGCTTGCGTGTCTCTCCGCCAACCTCAACGCTCCCTCCTCGCGGTGTCCCTCGTCTTCAAATCCATGTAAAAAGTCGTCGTAGTCCTCCCGTAGATCCGCGCTGGACAAGACCTGCCAAGCTTCTTGCACTTCTTGAAAGCGGGTGACCATGTCAGGTTTGCCGGGATGCATGTCGGGATGCAGCTCTTTGGCTAGCCGCAAATAGGCGGCTCGCGTTGCTTGCGGGGTCGCGGTGTGATCAAGTCCAAGGACCTGATAATAATTTTGCATATTGGACAACACCCAATAGAGGACTACTTC
>JANLXT010000027.1:0-3344 GCA_031365225.1 candidate division FCPU426 bacterium | reverse complement strand
GCGAGCGCGTGATCCGGCCGGCCATGGTTAAAGTGGCGGCGCGGGGATGAGTAAACGAGATTATTACGAAGTCCTTGGCGTCGCGAACGACGCGGACGAAGCGACGCTTAAGAGCGCTTTTCGTAAGCGCGCGGGCGAGTTTCATCCAGATCGGCACCCCGATCTCGAAGAGGGGCCGCGTAAGCAGATGGAAGAGAAGTTTAAAGAAGTTGCCGAAGCCTATCAGGTTCTTTCGGATGGAGAGAAACGCGCTCGCTATGACCGATTTGGGCACGCTGGCACGCAAGGCGGCGGAGCGCCTCAGGGTGGCCAAGGGTTTGGTGGGCTTGAGGATGTTTTTGGGGACCTCTTTGAGGGTTTCTTTGGTGGAAACGAGTCGCGCGGTGGCTCGGATCTACGTTTAGATGTACAACTTGACCTAGAAGAAGCGTTGCGAGGCAAGTCGATCACGGTGGATGTGCCCGCGCTTAGAACATGCGTGACCTGCGTTGGAAGTGGCGCCAAACAAGGGACTCGCGCTGAGTCCTGTAAACAATGCGGGGGTCGGGGTCGCGTGCGCGTCAATCAAGGATTTTTTAGTGTGGCGACCGCGTGCCCAGTTTGTCGGGGCGCCGGACAGATCATCAAAGACCCCTGCCAGACATGCAGGGGAGAAGGGCGCACGCGGCAATCCCGCAAAGTGAAGGTTGATCTGCCAGCTGGCATTGAAGATCAGATGCAAGTGCGCTTGCGGGGTGAGGGCGAATCAGGCCCGCGCGGAGCGGGTGACGGAGACCTGTATGTGATGGTGCGTGTGCGGTCCCACGCTCTCTTTTCTCGCGAAGGCGCGGACTTGGTCTGCGAATTGCCAGTTTCTTTTCCGCAGGCGGCGTTGGGTGTGGATGTTGAGTTAGAGACTATCCTGGATGGTCCTCAGACAATCAAAGTCCCCGCGGGTACGCAGTACGGAAGAGTGATCAGTTTAAAAGGCAAAGGAGCGCCGCGCTTGCAAGGACGCGGACGAGGGGATCTTTTAGTCAGCGTGGTGGTCGAGACGCCATCCAAATTGAGTGACGATCAAAAACGCTTGTTAGAAGAGTTTTCCGCGTTGTCAGGCGAAAAGGTAAAAGCGCGCAAGCGCAGCATGGTGGATAGGGCAAAACGCATTTTTGAGTAAACTTACTTGGCCTTGTTGAGCGCCACCATCCAATAGTGATAACTAGCCCAGGCGACATCTCTATTCTGTGTATCTAAATAGCGCAGTTCCAAGCGGCCTTTGCCTGGTGGTAGCTTTAGGCTCCACTCGGTGTACGTCTGATTGTCGCTGCGTGGCATTCGTTTTGTTCGCAAGGGGCGGCCTTGCCACGTCGCGCTCCAAGATCCCGCCTGATCCGTGACTGCCCGGCCCCAAAGAATTCCGCCATGCGGCGCGTTAAGCTCAAAGCGTTCACTTTGAACCACCCGCCCACCTTCAGGCGCGAGGGGTCCTGTGGCCCCAAGGCGACGACGCGCCATCACACTTTTTGCGCCATGCAAAGTGGCGTGATAGGCATGCCGCGCCTCATCCTCCAGCGCGGCGACATCCAGTGAGTCATCGATGGGCAGGGCCTGTTTGTTCCAAGGATTCAGCTTGGCCTCGAGACCACTCCAATCCCAGTGATACAACAACTGACGCT
Source organism: candidate division FCPU426 bacterium (assembly GCA_031365225.1). Taxonomy (GTDB): domain Bacteria; phylum Oederibacteriota; class JAJYGY01; order JAJYGY01; family DAIDJD01; genus JANLXT01. The sequence goes on along the minus strand of JANLXT010000027.1, from coordinate 1,689 downwards.
TTGAGGCGCTGTCGAGTGGGCGCAGTAGTCCCAGCCGTAGCAGTGGGACCACATCAAAGTCAGGTCGCCCAGTTTGAACCGCCAAAAGGACAGGACGCCGTGGACCCAAACGCGCCAAGCTTTCTAAGAGCGCGCCGCGACCTTCTAGGCGAGCTCGTCCCAACGCGCCATCGGTTACCCCAAGCAGGTCGACAAACTCCCTTCCACTGTACCAAGCTAACAAACCAGCGTCGGCGCCAGCCAGGGGGCCAGCCAAGGGGCTCGCGTTTACCATAAGCGCTGCTTGGCGATCCGTCGCGGCGTAGCCTAGCGCGCTCGCTTGCGTTTCTTTCAAGAACCAAGGCCAGCGGTAGAGACCGTGACCTACCCACAGCAGGGACACCGCGACGAAGAGAGTTCGAAAAAGTGGGCGCACGTCTTTGTAGCACGCGTTCAACAACGCGGCGACACCAAGGGTGACAGGTGTCAGCAAAGGCGCCAGGTAGCGGTGCCGTTGCCAACCCAGGGGTATTTGCCAGGCTAGCGCCAAAAGGCACAGCACCCACCACAGCCAGACACCGATCCACAAGGCGCGTAGACGAGCATCTTGGCGCCACGACCAAGCTAGTCCAGCGAGCGCGACGCCCAGGGCCATCCAGGGTAATTGGGCCGCGGGTGGATTGCCGTAGGTCGCGCTTCCTAAATAACCTACGCTACTTTTGGCATGGCCCAGGCCTAAAAAAAGATCTTTGATCGCGGCGCCCACAAAGCGAAGGCTCTCTTTTGCGTGGGCACTTGGATCAGGGATCAAATTATAAAGTAGCTTGGGACGCAAGCTGTCGGGGGTCCAAGATCCTGACCATGCCCAGAGCCCTAGCGCGGGACTGAGCGCGAGCGTGACAACCCACGGTCCCTGCCACCGCCGTCGCGGGTCGTGAGGGATCGCGGTGAGCCCAAGGACCAGCGCCGCAAGGGCGCCTTCGGGCCGAGCCCAGGCTAAAGCCAGTAACGTCGCCCAGCGTCGCCAGCTTTGGTCGTTCTCGCTAACACGGATCCAGGCCCAAAGCAGCAAGGCATGCAAGAGCCCTGTGTCCATGCCTTGAAAAAAACTCGCGACCCATGCGGCATGCGCCAGCAAAAGCCCCGGTAGTAGCCATCCTGGCGCGTGGGTATAAAGCCGCTGGCCCAAGCGCCATGCGGCGCTGAGCGCCAAACCTAAACTCAGGGCCCCAATCCACCAGGCAGCCCATGGCCCGGGCACGCCTAGGCCCATGCACCCGGTGAGGGTAAGCAAATAAAGAGGCCCGCTGACTCCAGACGAAGAGGGCGCTAAAGGCGTATAATGTCCCCACTGTCCCGCGAGGGCTTGACGAGCGTATTGCATAAAGATGTAGGCGTCATCCAACGGCAGCGCCAAACCCTCGGGCGAGGATAAGTGGCCAGGCGTTAGCTCGGCGGCGCGCCAAACTTGTAGGTAGAGAAGGGCCGCGACCAGCGTGGCCAACGGCAGTATCCAAAGGCGGGTTTTCATCTGGGCCAGCGTAGCATTGGTGGCCCTCAACAGCAAGGCAGGCATGGCGCAGATCTTTGTTCTTAAATTGGGGCAGGTGAATGATCTGCTTCAAGTGGATGGCGACGAGCATCATTATTTGACTCGATCCTTGCGTGCTCGCGTGGGTGAGCGCGTGCATGTTAGCGACGGCACTGGGC
>JANLXT010000337.1:0-29979 GCA_031365225.1 candidate division FCPU426 bacterium | reverse complement strand
CCCGTACACCGAGAACGACACCTCCTCTCACTCAGTCTCCGAAAACGCCTCTGTTCCTTTGTCGCAAACGGTCACCGAGACCGCCACGCCAAGCGCGACCGCTAGCGAAACAGCCACGGTCACGCCGACCGTCACGCCGACCGCGACGGGTACCGCGACGCCGTCAATCACCGAGACTGCGACTCCGACCGTGACCCAAACGGTCACCGAAACCGCCACGCCCAGCGCGACCGCTAGCGAAACAGCCACGATCACGCCAAGCGTAACGGAGACCGCGACTGGCACGTCCACACCATCCGCCACCGAAACCGCGACCGAGTCTGTGACGCAAACCGTCACCGAGACTGCCACGCCCAGCGCGACCGCTAGCGAAACAGCCACGGTCACGCCAAGCGTAACCGAGACCTCAACCGGTACAGCCACACCAAGCGTGTCTCCTACGGAGACTGCTACAGCAACCGAGACTTCAACTGGTACGCGGACTGAGACCGCGACAGAGTCGGTCACCCAAACGATCACTGAGACTGCCACGCCTAGCGCGACTGCCAGCGAAACAGCCACGGTCACGCCGACAGCGACCGAGACCGCCACCGGTACAGCCACACCAAGCGTAACTGAGACCGTCACAGAGTCGGCGACCCAAACGGTCACCGAGACCGCCACGCCCAGCGCGACTGCCAGCGAAACAGCCACGGTCACGCCGACAGCGACCGAGACCGCCACCGGTACAGCCACACCAAGCGTAACTGAGACCGCGACAGAATCGGCGACCCAAACGGTCACGCTGACCGCATCGCCGACGCGAACAGCCACGCCAAGCGTGACCGAAACATCGACGCGAACCGCGACTATGACAATCACGCCTTCGCCTACCGACTCCGCGACACCTAGCGTGACAGGCACGGCGACGTCAAGCTCTACAGAGACCGCGACGCGGACCGCGTCCCCGACCGCGACAGTCACGCGCACCGCGACCGAGACCGCGACCGAGACTCAGACTTACACCGAAACCGCGACGGGCACGCCCACCGCGACCATCACCCAAACTTCGACCCCGACGGCGACGGCGACAATCACGGGAACCGCGACGCCGACGCCGACGGAGAGTGCGACGGCAACCGTGACCCTGACAGCGACGCCGACGCCCACCCATACCCAGTCGTTCACGGCGTCGCCTACGCCGACGATCACGCCGCCGGTGACATGGTTGGTGACGGTTCTTGTCTTTGATTCGTCAGCGCACCAGATCCGCACGCTTTACAACGGGCAGACCAGCGGGCAACCGTCTCAACTTAATGTCGGGACGGGTCAGTTACTGGCTGACGGTACCGCGCTAGCGCGGATACGTTCGGCCGACGGGTCTTTAAACATTGGTTGGGATGGTTCGGGCGACGATGGTCGTTTGGTTCCACCTGGCATCTACATAATCCGGGTGCAATGGTTTGCTCTTGATAAGCCTGTGATTGAGACGCATTCCGCCAGCATTGCGGTGATCCCGTCTACCAACGGAGGGTTGAGCACGTTGACCGTGGCACCCAATCCAGCGGGCGGGGGCAACGGATTGGTTCAATTCAATTGGACGCCAGTGGCTCGAAGCGCGGCGATTCGATTCCGCGTCTATAACATCGTTGGCGAGTTGGTTCACGACTGGCAAGTTGACGCCAAACCAGGTTTCACAACATGGGACTTGCGCAGCCCTTCGGGCCAGAGTTTAGCCAACGGGGTTTATATCGTGGCCGCACAGGCCTTGGATGGTGGTGGTGCCAGTGTTGAGCGCGTCATACGTAAGCTGGCGGTGGTTCGACGCTAAGGGCAGGCCTTGTCAAGTTTGCTTCCAACAGCTATGATGGGCCGATTTGATGCTAAAAAACGGGTCTTCCCGAAAAAAGGAGTCTACGTTGCGTTTTTCTAAGTTGGCTATCTTGGCATGGGCGCTTTGCCTGCCTGGATGGATACTCGCCGCTGATTTCGAGATCGGTCCTGGATCCACGGGATCGAACAGCGACCCCGTGAGTCAAGGTGGCCGAAAACCAGCCTCTAGATTTGGTGACGGGGTGAGCGCTCCGCGTGCGATCGAGGCCGGGGATGTCCCTACAGCGTACGGGCTATTGAAATACGAGACTCGGGCAGATGTCCGATTTTATGAGGGCGGCGGGATCTTGGGCCGCGCGTGGTTGGGGCTTTTTCCACGTTTCTTTGTTGGCGGTGGCGCTAATATTCGCGGATTTATTGGATCAAGCGCTTTATCCATGACCCGCGACGACGCTCAGTTGTTGGCGCGAGGGATCATCCTAGAAGAAGACGAAACCGTGCCTGGCTTAGCGCTTGGATTTGACGGACCGTCGTATGAACGGGGAACCGCCAAGGGACTTTACCTTGTGGCCAGCAAAGAGTTCCCCACCGCGTTGGGATTTTTTCAGGCACACGGGGGTTTTAACAGCGCCGAAGTTCAGCAGTTTGTCGGTGACCGCGATATGCGAGCGTTTGGCGCTTTATCGACCACCTTTGGGGTTGTGACTTGTTTTACTGAAGTAGACGAAGTTTTGGACAAGCGTGGTTCGCGCTGGAACGCGGGGCTGCGGGCGTGGTTTGAGCCCATCAGTTTAGGGGTGGAATTGAGAGATCTTGGGTCCGCGAGGGCGAGCACACCTGTGTCGCGCCTTTTGCGTGTCGCCTACGTCGGTCGTTTTTAAACGAAACCCTGTTGAGAGGGAACCAGCATGCCGTTAGACAAGACTCTGCGAGAATTAGAAAAAAAATTAGAAGAGCTTCGAAAACTTGGAGCGGACAGCAAGCTAGACATGAAAGGTCAGCTGGATGAGTTGCGCGCCAAGATCGAGCAACAAAAAAAAGAGGCCTACGCTAACCTGAGCCCGTGGCAGGTAGTGCAATTGATGCGACACCCTAGCCGACCCAAGGCTTTGGATTATGTCGAGCGCGTGTTGACCGATTGGATGGAGATCCACGGGGACCATATGATGGCGGATGATAAATCCGTCATCACTGGTTTTGGCCGCTTGGATGGCCAACGCCTGGGTGTCGTCGGCAATCAAAAAGGCAAAGATACTAAAGAAAACCTACTACGAAACTTTGGAATGGCTCAGCCGGAAGGGTACCGCAAGGCGCTTCGTTTTATGCGCATGTGTGAACGGTTCGGCCTCCCCATCTTGACGCTCATTGACACCAGTGGTGCCTATCCCGGTGTCGAAGGCGAAGAGCGCAGCGTGGCCGAGGCAATCGCTCGAAATCTATTTGAAATGTCACGTTTTCGGGTGCCGATCATCGTGGTTATTATTGGTGAGGGCGGCTCGGGTGGCGCGCTTGGCATTGGCGTGGGCGATCGCGTGTTGATGCTAGAGAACGCCTTCTATAGCGTCATCTCTCCCGAAGGTTGTGCCGCGATCCTGTGGCATGATCGCGCCAAAGCAGAAGAGGCGGCGGCGGCCCTCAATGGTACTGCGACCCAGCTTAAGAAGCTGGGCATCATCGACCAGATCGTTGCTGAACCATTGGGTGGCGCTCACACGGATCCCGACGCGGCGGCACGCTCTCTGAAAGAGGCGGTGCTACAAGCGTTGACCCAGCTTCAAGGGTTGTCGTTAGATACATTGGTCGAGCAGCGTTACGCAAAATTTCGAGCCATGGGATCATGGACAGATGTCCCCCAAGACAGAGTCGCGGGGTGAGTCGCGCGATCATTTTAATTTTTGCGCTGTGCGCAAGTATCGCGAGCGCCGCAGTGCTTGTTTCTCCCGCCGCGGGGTCTGCGCAAGGTTTGCTAGTGCTAGATCCTGGGCATGGCGGGCAGGACGATCCTGGGGGCCAGGTCGGTGGATCACGTGAGTCTATGGTTGTCTTAGACTTGGCGCTGGCTCTAGAGAAAAGCCTCAAAGAACAGGGCTGGCAAGTGCTTGTCACTCGTAGGACAGACCAAGCCCTGTCCATCACAGCCCGCGTTGCCTTGGCTAATCAAAGCGGAGCGCTTGCTTACGTCAGTCTGCACGTGAACCATTCTTTTAATGCTAGCGTGGGTGGCCCGCGTGTATTTGTCGCGCCCGAAAGTTTGGCGAGCGGGAACACAGAGGCGCCACGTTGGGAAGAAGCCGCCAGCGCGCGCTTGCCCGAGTCAAAGCGCTTGGCTCAAGCGTTGGCGATAGCGCTGGGTATCAAGGGCGCCAAGCCCTATCAAAGTTTGCGTTTGGCTCAATTTCGTGGCTTGGTTGTACCGGGCGTCTTGATCGAAGTTGATCACGCGAGTCAAACTGGGCGTGCGGCCCAGATCTTGGGGGCCGCCTGGGCACCCGATTTAGTGAGACGCCTGGTCACGGGATTGAATGCGTGGAGCGGGGCGGCCAAGCCATGAAACGCTTTCTTGGGATGCTATGCTTGTTCGTGTTGCTCCAGCCTTTAGCGTGTGGGCGTGACAAAAAAGGCGCCAACAAAGATGCTGTGGCGATTGAAGTGCTTTATACCGGCAAAGAAGCCAAGCGAAAGATTTTGCTCTATTTTCCGTCACTGGACAAACCAGGATTGATTAGCGCGTCGGCCGAGATCTATCAAACTGCGTCCGCACTCAATCAAGCCAAACAAGTTTTGAGGCTCTTGCTAAGCGGTCCCTTGCCAAAAGGCGCGGCAAGGCCACTTGAAGACGGGGCGCTCCGCGAAGTATTTTTGGACGGGGAAGGTTTGGCGGTCTTGGATCTGCGACGTGAAGCCCTGCAAAATCACCCGGGTGGCACAACGGCTGAATACGCCACCATTGCCAGCCTTTTTAGATCGCTGACGGCAAACTTTAAAGAGGTTTCTCGTATGCGCGTGTTGGTTGATGGCGCACTGGTTGAAAGCTTGATTGGTCATTTTGATCTGAGTGGCTCACTTAGCATGAAGGACTTTTAAAAACGTGGCGACTGAACTTTCTTCTAAATACGACCCTCAAGAAGTTGAGGAACGCTGGTACAAGCTGTGGGAGTCGCGCGGCTACTTTAAAGCGGACCCCAGTTCCAACAAGCCGCCTTTCAGTGTTGTGATCCCGCCACCCAACGTCACTGGGTCACTGCACATTGGACACGCACTTAACAACGCGTTGCAGGATGTGCTGGTGCGGCGCCAGCGCATGCTTGGCTTTGACGTGCTCTGGGTACCAGGCTGTGATCATGCGGGTATTGCCACCCAGAACGTGGTGGAGCGCGAGCTCGCCAAAGAGGGCAAGAATCGAGACGATTTGGGTCGCGAAAAATTTATTGAACGGGTCTGGCAATGGAAAGAAGAATCGGGATCGACCATCATGCGTCAATTGCGCCGCTTGGGCGCCAGTTGCGATTGGAGCTATGAGCGCTTCACTTTTGATGAAGGCTTGTCCAAGGCGGTGCAAGAGGTCTTTATCCGGCTTTATGAGAAGGGCCTGATCTATCAGGGGGACTACATCATCAATTGGTGTCCCCGTTGCAGTACCGCTTTGTCGGATATCGAGGCTCAACACAAAGATGTCGACGGCAAGCTCTATTATGTGCGCTATCCCGTGGTGGGTCAGGCCGGCAAGTTTGTGGTGGTCGCGACCACGCGCCCTGAGACCATTCCCGGTGATGTCGCGGTTTGCGTGCATCCAGACGACGAACGCTTTGCGGCATTGAAAGGCGCGCGTCTGGCGATGCCGATCTTAGGTAAAGAGATCCCGCTCATCGCGGACGGTTACGTGGATCGAGCATTTGGGACAGGCGCGCTCAAGATCACTCCCGCGCACGATGCCAACGACTTTGAGATCGGCGATCGCTTTGGCCTAGAACGAGTCAAGATCATGGATCCCAAAGGAATCATGAACGAGTTGGCGGGCCCTTACAAAGGGATGGATCGATTTGCCTGTCGCAAGGCGATTGTGCGGGACCTCGAGTCGGCTGGCTTGCTTGAGAAGGTCGAAGAGTATAAGCACGCGGTGGCGCGTTGTTATCGCTGTGAGACAGTGGTCGAGAGCTACCTTTCTAAGCAGTGGTTTGTAAAGATGAAGCCGCTCGCTGAGCGCGCGTTGGCGGCCTTAGAAAAAGGGGACACAAGCTTTCAGCCGGCCAATTGGTCTAAGGTTTACAGCGACTGGTTGAAAAAGATCCGCGATTGGTGCGTGTCTCGTCAGATCTGGTGGGGGCATCGTATCCCTGTCTATTACACCCAAGATGGGCGACCCGCTGCCGCTCGATCCGCGGAAGAAGCCGCCGTTAAATTGGGGGTTCCCGCCGCTAGCCTGACCCAGGACCCTGACGTCTTGGATACCTGGTTTTCTTCAGCCCTGTGGCCTTTTTCGACCATGGGCTGGCCAGAGTCAACACCCGAACTGGCGCGCTACTATCCTACGTCGGTGCTAGTGACATCCTGGGACATCCTGTTCTTTTGGGTGGCGCGCATGAGCATGTTCGGACTCGAAGTGGTTGATCAGGTGCCTTTCAAAAAGGTCCTGATCAATAGCTTGGTCGCCGACGAGCATGGTCAAAAGATGAGCAAGAGCAAGGGCAACGTGATCGATCCCCTGACAAAGATCGATACCATCGGGGCGGACGCTTTGCGGTTTGCTTTGCTGTCGGTCGAGACCCAGAGTCGCTACATCAGTCTTTCTGAAGAGCGCCTCGAATCCGCACGTAATTTTACAAACAAGATCTGGAACGCGGCGCGATTCATGCTCTTAAACCTTAAAGGCTTGCCTGCGACAGCCGTTGCGCGCCCCCAGGGGCCCGGGTTAGAGCTGGTGGATCGTTGGATCCTGACGCGATTGGATCAAGCGATCGTGGATGTGGACCAGTACATGGAAGACGGCGTCCAGATCAATCACGTGGCCGCGACCATCTTTGATTTTTTCTGGAAAGATCTTTGCGACTGGTACATCGAAGCCGCCAAGGTTCGATTGCAGAGCGAGGACGCCGCCGCCCGCACGCGAGCGCAGGAGGTCTTGGCGTACACCCTCGAGACGACGCTGCGACTCTTGCACCCGCTATGCCCATTTATCACCGAAGAGATCTGGCAGCGCTTGCCTCATCAGGGCGAGACGATTATGTTGGCTCCTTGGCCCGCGCCGTTCGCAAGCGTTCGGGATACCGAGGCGTTGGCCCAGTTTCAACAAGTCCTTGACGTGGTGCACGCCGTGCGTGAGATCCGAGGCGAAATGAAGGTGGACGCTAAAAAGGTCGTCAGCGCTATCTTGGCGGTCCCTGACAAGGCGACGCTAGAGCTGTTGATGTCTCAGCGCGACCTTTTAGAGTCGTTCGCCAAGATGACAGTCAGTGCCATCGCGATCGATATCGCCAAGCCAGAGGGCGCGGCGTCGGCGGTGGCGGGAGCCATACAGGTTTATCTACCATTGGCGGATCTCTTGGACCTTGATGTTGAGCGCCGCCGCCTCGCCAAAGAAATCGAGCGCTTGCGCGGCCTGCTCGGCGCGCTTGAGGCTAAACTATCCAACGAAGCGTTTGTCCAACGCGCGCCCGTCGCTGTGGTTGAGACCGAAAAAAAGAAGATCGTGGATTATCGCGACAGCATAGAAAAGCTTAGCCAAAATTTGCAGGGACTGGGTGCCTGAGACAGCCTGCGCTCGCGAGGTCGAGTTCGTAGCCGCGGATGGGAAGGCGATGCGGGCAACCTGGACGACGCCTCAAGCTGGCGCGCGCGCCGCAATCGCCTGCTTTCACGGCCTGACACTGACACGGGCCATCTTTGCGGATTTGGCGCCTTTGGTCGCCGCTGCGGGTCTGGGATGTTTGAGCGTGGATCTGCGTGGTCATGGTGGTTCTGACGGAGCCCTGCGTGAGCAAGGGTTTAACGACCAGATCTCGGATGTCCTTAGTTCACACGCATTTTTAAGCCAAGGACTTGGGGTGGACCCGGCACGCCGTGGCCTGTTAGGCTTCTCTCTGGGCGGCGCAGTGACCCTTTGCGCATTGGCGGCGACTTTACCCGCCAGAGTGGCTTTGTGGGCGCCGTTGCTCAAAACAAAACCGTGGCTGGACGCGCGCTATAGCACTTACGGCAAGCCGGTCGCGGGTGTGACCAAGATCTGGGATGGGATCGAAGTGAGCGAGCGCCTTTTTGATGAAGCGGTCGCGCTCAATCCAATGGCCGAGGCGATCGCGTGGCCGGGTCCACTTTTCTTGGGCCATGGCAGTCGCGACCGAAATCATCCGCCTTTGGCATCGCAAGAAGTTGCGGCCCAACGGATCGCCGACGGGCGCGAGACAGATTTCTATTTTCCAAGCCGTTCAGGCCATCTTTTTCAAGTGGTGGATGAACGAGCCGAGTTGCACCGAAGGACCGTGGCCTATTTTTCTAAGTTAAACGAGGAGAACCCATGAGCGACAAAGCACTGCTCGAAAAATTATTGGCGGGTGACGAGGGAGGGCTCAAGCGTTTTTATGAAGAGTTGCACCCCCAGATGGCGTCGCTGGCGGCTCAATTTTTAGCGGGCGACGACCCCAAGATCGAGACGATTATCCAAGATGCTATGTCACACAGTTTGCACCGCTTAAAAGATTATCGCACCACCATCCCCTTGGCGACCTGGGCGGGGCGTTTTGTCGTGCAAGCCTGTGTCGAAGAACTGGCAAAGCGCAAGGAAGCGTATCTCGAGAACAAGGTGCAATTGGACGGCTGGCCGCAGCCTGTGTCCGCCGACATGCCCGAAGCAGTGAAGCGCGCGGTGATCGCCGAAGTCGAGCAGCTCGAGCCCCTTTCCCAGCAAGCGGTTAAGTTGCGCGATCTTGAGGGCAAGACGATCCTGCAGCTCTCGGCGGCAATGGACGTGGGTCCTGGCGAGGCGATGGATCTATTGGCACGGGGGCGTGAGGCGCTGGTCAAGCGCCTGGAACCTCGCAAAAAAATATTCTCGGTCCTCTGGAGGAAATAATGGAAGACCGCGTCAGACGATTGCACGACCTCTTTGGCAAGGCGCTTGAAGGCGCCATCACCGCGCCCGAGAGAGAAGAGATGGAAACCAGCCTTGAGGACAGTGGCTTGGCGTTGGACTTTGCCAAGGCCCAGCGCCCCGAGCGAGCCGCAGGCGAACTGGCCTTGGCCACAGGTGCTGTCTCGTGGAAGTTGCGCTCACAATTCAGAAATCTTTATCAGCCCTGGCGCGCTTGGCTAAAAGTCGCGGTGGCCATGTTGATCGGTTTTGTGATCTACACGGTGTGGTCCTTGCGTGAGCACGAAATCGTCACTATGCCTGTGCAAGAATTTGGCACCATCACCAGCAGCGGCTTGCGGGCGCCCAAGGCCGCGAAAGCAGCTTTGGCCGATGTCGGAACGCCCGTAGACAAAAAGGCCGTCAAAGAAGAGGGCGCCAAGCCAAGCCTCATGAGCCGTGCTGGGAACCAGATAAAAGGCGCTTATTACACGGTGCTTGCCAAGGTGTATGGATGGACCCACAAAACAGAGCAAGCGAAACTGGCTCAGGCGAAAGCGGATGCTGCTTATGGCGTGATCGCAAAGCCTGACGATGCCAAGAAAAAGAATAAATCTAAAAAACCTAAGCGCGACTAGCCTGATTCTCCAGAGGCAAAATATGTCCGACTTCTATCATATCGATGCGTTTGCGTCCGGGCCTTTTAGCGGCAATCCCGCGGCGGTGGTCTTGCTCGACGCGCCGGCGCACGTGGATTGGTTGCGCAAGGTGGCCAACGAGGCAAACCTTTCCGAGACGGCTTTTGTAGTGAAGCAAGGGGACAGCTTCAACCTGCGTTGGTTCACCCCTTTGACCGAAGTGGACCTGTGTGGGCACGCAACGCTGGCTACCGCGCACGCGTTGTGGGAAAGCGGCCGGGCCAAAGGGGCTGAGCTGCTCAGCTTTCAGACGCGTTCTGGTCTTTTGACCGCACGTCGAGCTGGCGCAGGAATTGAGCTCGATTTTCCGGCCTTTGTGGTGCGGGCTACGGCTGCCCCAGGTGGGCTCTTGGAGTCGCTTGGCATCACGGATCCAAAATTTGTGGGACGGGATAAAGAAGATTACTTGGTTGAGGTTGCAGACGAACATCAAGTCCAGGCGTTGAATCCCGACCTAAAGAATTTGGCCAAGGTGGACTGTCGCGGTGTTTGTGTGACGGCCAAGGCAAGCACGCGTGGCGCCGATTTTGTGTCGCGATTTTTCGGTCCCCGCGTTGGTGTGGATGAGGACCCTGTCACAGGATCCGCCCACTGCAGACTGGCCCCATACTGGGGTGAGCGCCTCGGTAAGACATCCATGATGGGAAGGCAATTGTCCGCGCGCGGTGGCGAAGTGGGCGTTGAAGTTCGTGGCGAGCGTGTTGGGTTGAGCGGGCGAGCCTTCACCATTTGGCGTGGCGACATGGTTGTGCCGCCCAGTGCTTAAGATTGCTTCTGGATTGATGTAAAGATAAAAGCCGCGCCCGTCTTGGGAGCGGCTTTTATACTCGAGAAAGGAAGGTGTGATGAAGCTTTGGATACTTATCCTGACGGGCTGGGCATTTTTTGGCGCGGCCACGCTGAGCGCCCAGACTTTAGAATTGGGACGTGAACAGGTCGAGACGGCTGCGCTCGAAAGCAGCTCGATGCTACGTGCCTTGCGCGCCGAGCGTGACGCGGTTCAGGCACGGCAAGATGTGGCGGGCACAGCATTGTGGCCACGTTTGGCGTTCGACGCGAACGAGCGCTATGTCACGGTGGTGCCAGAGTTTAGCCTTAACCCCAAGGCGCCCCCTGTGCGTTTTGGCGACAACCAGGCCACCAGTGTTGGGCTCGGACTCAACTGGACCTTGTGGGATGGTGGCAACGCCTTTAATCAAAGCGCGGCGCTTCGACAGGTCAATTTAGCGAAACAGCGCGAGAGCGAGGGGCGTGAGCGAGAGACACGTTTGCGGGCCCGCTTGAGCTACATTCAGGTCTTGCTGGCCAGTGAGCGCTCGCGCGTGGTGGCCGATAGCTTGCGCCTTGCGCAGAACCAAGCCCGTGACCTTGACCTTCGCTTAAAGGCTGGCGCCAGTAGCCGTTTAGATTATTTGACTGCCCGCAACGAAGTCTTACAAAAGCGGGGACTGTATCGCCAAACTCAAGCCGATCTGTCCGCGGCGACCCGTGACCTTTTGGCTTTGACCGGCCTTGGCAAAGACAGCGACCCTAGCGTGCCACAGACCGAGGCGGTGGCCCTAAGTCCCCCTGCCGAAACAAAGGTGGCGACATTGACATTGCGCTTGGACTCGCTTGAGAAGAGCTTAGATGAGCTGCGCGTCAAAATTGGAACCCAAGTCGCCCAGGCGCATCCCCAATTAGCCGTTCAGCTGGCAATGGCCGAATCTCTTCGCAAACAGGCCGCTGCCGCGGGTAGCGGGCATTGGCCTTCGTTGCGCGCGGGTGCCAGGGCCAGCTATGACTATCCCAACGGTCCGGTGTTAGAGCAGATACAACAAAACACTTTCACCGCGTCGTTCAATTGGCCGCTCTTTAGTTTTGGGCAAGAGATGGCTCAAGCGCGTGAGCAAGAGGCGCTCGCGCAGGCAGCCGATGCCAGGGCCAGCCAGGTTCGCAGCGATCTGAGCCGCGACTGGGCCAAGAGCCAAGATCGTTTGCGCTCGCTCGAAGAGCAGCGCGAACTGGACCAGTCCTCGGTGGGCGAGACGGGTCAGCTCTACACCATGACGTACGCCAGCTATCAGAACGGTAGTTCTAGTTTTTTAGAAGTGCAAAGCGCCGAACTGCGCGCTCTCGAGGCCAAGGTGCGCAAGGCCAGCACCGAAGCCCAGATCTTGATCGAGCTCTCGGTCCTCTCTAGTCTTTCGGAGTAAGCATGAAAAACAAACGACCTTTTATTATTTTGGCCTTGGTTCTCGTTGGATTTGGCTACTTGGCTTACAAGCAGCATGTGGGTTCTAAGTTTCGCTACTCAGGCACGCTCGAGGCCGAGGAGATTGACATTCAACCCGGAGTGGCATCCCAGATCCAAAGTGTAGAAGCGCGCGAGGGAGATCTAGTCAAGGCCGGTGACGTGCTGGTCAAGCTGGCCTGCCAAGATGTCCGCATCAGTGCCGCTAATATTGAGAATGACTATAATCGTGCGGAGCGTTTGCTAGCCGCGGGATCTCTGCCTAAGGCCAGTTTTGATCGCCTTCGCTTTCAGCGCCAAGACGCGGCGGTCAAGTTGGGTTTTTGTGACATTGCCGCGCCGAGTTCGGGCACGGTGCTAAGCGTGTACCGCCGCAAAGGTGAGTGGGCTCGTCCCGGACAAAGCCTTTTGACGCTCGCGGACTTGTCCCAGGTCTACGCGTTTGTCTATGTGCCCAAGCCGGTGCTGGCCAAGCTAAAGCCTGGTATGGAACTAAAGGCCCGCGTGCCAGAACTGAAGAATGAGTTTAAAGGGCGCGTCGCCTTCATACGCCCCGAAGCGGAGTTCACGCCTAAGAACGTGCAGACCCGCGAGCAACAGCAGCGCCTGGTTTTTGGGGTGAAAGTGGTTTTTGACAACGCGGCCGGCCAGCTCAATCCCGGCCTGCCTATCGAAGTGGATCTACCTGAGTGAGTCAATCGGTCAGTATAGAGGTTAAGGCTCTAGCCAAACGCCTGAAAGCGAATCAAGCCTTGAACGGCGCCAACTTAAGCTTTTCCGCGGGTCGCATCCATGGCTTGATCGGTCCCGATGGCGCGGGCAAGACCACGCTTTTGCGGCACTTGGTCGGCCTGCTTAAATCTGATAGCGGAGAGATCCAGTACCGACGTGGGGGTCGCGCAGCCACGTTTGCGTCGGTGCGACCAGGCATGGCATACATGCCCCAGTTGCAGAGCCTTTACGCGGACCTGAGCATTGCCGAGCATCTAGATTTTTTTAGGGATCTCTATCGCATTCCAGATAAAGTCTACGCGCAGCGGCGTGCCGAGCTCTTGCACCTGACTCGACTCGAGCCTTTTCAGGATCGAGCCGCCGGTAAATTGTCAGGGGGCATGTATAAAAAATTAGGATTGATGTGCGCGCTCTTGCAGTCTCCCAACGTCATACTCTTGGACGAGCCGACCAATGGGGTGGATCCTATCAGTCGCCGCGAGTTTTGGGACTTGTTGTACCGATTGGCCGCAAGCCATATTCTGATCATCGTTGCCACGGCTTACATGGATGAGGCGGAGCGTTGCGCCGAGGTGCACCTTTTGGACGCGGGGGTTTGCATCGCGCAGGGCACGCCTCGCGCGGTGCTGGCCAAGGCCCGGGCCAAGAGCTTTGATGAGCTTTTCTTGCGCAATGAACACGAGTCGTTTAAGTGACGGCGCGCGTCAAAAAAACCGCCTGGGCAGTTGAGAGCTTTGGCCTCACCGTTAAGTTCGGCGATTTCACCGCTGTGGACCAGGTTGATTTTCAGGTCAAGCGGGGGGAGATCTTTGGCTTTTTGGGCGCCAACGGCGCGGGCAAGACGACCACCATACGCGTGCTTTGTGGTCTGCTTGAGCCAACGCAGGGCACGGTGCGTGTGGCAGGCCTCAGTTTTGAAAAAGATGGCGCCGAAGCGATCAAGCGCAAGGTCGGTTATATGTCGCAAAAGTTGACTTTGTATCAGGACATGAGCGTCACCGAGAACATGGAGTTTATCGCGTCGCTTCGAAAATTGCCAAATGCGGTTTTGGCGGAGCGAAAAAAATCTCTTTTTGAGTTCATCAAATTTACCGCGGATCCCAGCATGCTGGTGCGCGACTTGCCAGGCGGCCTTAAGCAAGAAGTTTCGTTGGCCGCCAGCATGCTGCATGACCCCGATATCATCTTTTTGGACGAGCCCACGGCGGGAGTGGCGCCAGCCTCGCGTGCGCGTTTTTGGCGCCTGATACGGCAGGTTTCGGCAGTGGGCAAGACCGTCTTTGTCACCACGCATTACATGGATGAAGCCGAGCAATGCGGGCGCATTGCTTTGATGCGGGACGGCAAACTGATTGCGTTGAACACACCTGCCGGACTCAAGCGCGAGGCATTTCACGGCAAACGCGTTCGACATCGTTCGGCATTGGGCGGCAAGACCCATTTGGTTTCACCGACACTCGAAGATGTCTTCATCCATATGGTTGGGGAGCAGGCATGAGCGGGTGGCATCGTTTTAGACAGAGCCGCACCGCAAGCATCGCGTTGAAAGAGACGCGGCACATCTTGCGTGACCCCTTCACGTTGGCCATGGCTTTAGGGATGCCTTTGATCCAGCTGATCTTCTTTGGGTTTGCCATTGATTTTGACGTCAAGGATATCAAGTTGACCGTCATCGATCAGGATCGCAGTCGTGCCAGCCGTCAATTGGTGGACGGCATACGCGGGACCGGTCTTTTCTTGGTCCGTGAGGGTGACCCGGCACAGACGCCTTCCGCGGACTTGGATCACGAAAAGAGCAAGGGCGTGCTTATCATCAAACATGGTTTTGCCCAGGACTTGCGCCAGGGTGAACCGGCCAAGGTTCAACTTTTACTGGATGGGGCGGACAATTCTAGCGCAGGCGTGATGGCGGCCTACATCAGCGCTATGATCCCGGCCTTGAATCGCCGCCTGCTGGGCCACAACGAACCCTTGCCGCCCCCGCCCGCCAATCTGCGCATACGCTTTCTTTTTAATCCCGAGCTCAACAGTCGCTGGTTCATCATCCCTGGATTGTCGGCCCTCATCATGGGCATGGTGGCGACCATGCTCACCGCTGTCACCATCGCGCGCGAATGGGAGCAGGGAAGCATGGAATTGTTGCTTAGCACGCCTGTTAAACCGCTCGAGATCATCGTGGGTAAGTTACTGCCCTACTTGATCCTGGGGATGGCCTCGGTCTTTGCAATTTGGGTCAGCGCCATCGGCATCTTTGGTTTGCCATTTGAGGGCAACATTCCTCTCTATTTTTTTGGTTGTCTGCTCTTTTTGATCCCCTGCCTAGCAATCGGGCTCATGATCTCGGTGAAGGTGCGCCAGCAACAGGCGGCCATGCAGATGTCGATGATGATAAGCATCCTGCCCAGCATGCTCTTGTCTGGTTTTATCTATCCCATTGAGAGCATGCCGATCTTTTTTAAGCTGCTGACGGCGATCATCCCTGCGCGCTGGTTTATCATGGTTTCGCGCGGGCTTTTTCTAAAAGGCGAAAGCGCGCTCGAGCTGGCGCTGCCCTTTGGCATTTTGATTTTGATGAATATTTTTTTTATACGCCGAGCTTTGGCGGCTTTTAAAACGGATCTCGAGCCATGAACGCCACCATCTTAGGATTCTTAAAAAAAGAGCTGCGGCAGACTTTGCGCGATCCTCGCATGCGCATGATGCTCTTTGTCGCCCCGGTCATCCAGATGACGCTCTTTGGTTTTGCCCTCAGCCAAGAGGTGCGCAATGTGCGCTTGGCAGTCTATGCGCCTGCAAGTGACGCGGCCATGGTCCGCTTGGCCGACAGGATGATGGGCGGCGGGCTCTTTGTGCCAGCAAAAAATCCGCCCGTGGATCCCTACCAGGCGATTAGCGCAGGCGTGGCCGACGCGGTGCTCGTGGCGCCACCGGGAGGCCTGCAAAAAGCGCTTGGTCGCGGGGGTGTCCCCGCTCAGATCCAGCTTTTGGTGGATGCGACCAACGCCACGCGCGCGCGTAGCGTTGAGAACTATGCGCGGGCCTTTTTGGCCACCGAACTTGCCAGCCGCACGCCTCGCGGCGCGTTGCGTGGCGGTCTGCAGATGGATGTGCGCATGCTTTACAACCCCAGCATGGAAACTAACTTTTTTATGGTCCCCGGTATTTTGGTCATGCTCATCCTCTTGGTCACGATGACCTTGACCAGCAGCAGCATCACGCGCGAAAAAGAAATGGGAACCTTCGAGACCCTGCTTTCGGCCCCCGTCACGCGTGGCGAGATCATCCTTGGCAAGACACTGCCCTACATCCTCTTAGGGATGGCAGACATTCCTATCGTCGTCGCCTTCGCGACCTTGGTCTTTGGCGTGCCTCTGCGTGGGGCTGCTTGGCAAATGGGCCTGGGTGGTTTGGTCTTTGTGTGCTCGACCGTGGGTCTAGGCACGCTGATCAGCACCATTGCCCGCAATCAGCAGCAAGCCATGATGACTAGCTTTTTTGTGACATTCCCCGCGCAAATGCTCTCGGGCATCATCTATCCTTTGGACAACATGCCCTGGGTCATCCGCTGGGTCGCCTACCTCAACCCGATGAAATACTTTGCCACCATGGTCCGTAATATCATGCTCAAAGGCGGCGACCCCGTGGTCTTCTGGACCAACCTCTGGCCCATGGCCCTGATCGCCGCGGCCTGCATTGGGATATCATTGAGAAGGTTTAGGCAGACGTTGAATTGATCGAGAGTTTTAAAAATTGGGTATTAGATTCGGTTAGGCGAGAGGCGTTTGAGGCCTGGGATGTCTTTAAAATCGCTGTCCAGCGTTAGCAAGATAAGATTGCGTTCAATGCAAAAGGCCGCGATGGCTAGATCGATAAATTGAAGAGTTTTCCCTTTAGCTTTCATGACCTTAAAGAGCTCCGCAGCCCTCCTAAAATCGCTTCGTGTCATCTCTGCATATCTTATTTTTTTCATCTGGCTATCTAAGATCGCAAGCTCGTCAGGGCGCGCCCCTCTTAATAGCTCGTACTCGACGGGCCCAAAATTCACGACCTTGTCTTCCAACAAGAGCGTCGAAACTTGGTCACAAAGGGTAAATTCGTTTCCACGAAAATACTCAATCCAGGCTGAAGTATCGATGAGCACCTGCTGCACGCGCTCAGCTCCTGTCCGCACGGCGATTCGCCTTGTAGTCATAGCCTTCCACAAACTTAATTTTTCCCCGCAGCGCCACAACGCCCATCAATTCCTGCCGGCGAACATAGTCTTTGACCGCCTGACTGACCGCGGCCGCCAAGTTTGGAGCGTGCGTGTAGCGGAGCACTTGTTTCGAAAGGTCGTCGTCCAAGCTCAAAGTTGTGCGCATAAATCCCTCAAGAAGTGACATCATTATATATAAAAATGATGTCATAATAGATTAAAAATATGCGACATTCTGGCGCTGTGCCAGGGGCACTAGTTTGCCAGTTAGAAATGCCTGGTGAAGCATTCGCATAATTTCAGAGGATTTGTGTTGGCGTTGCATTCAGGGTCGGTGATTTGTTCTACAATGCCCTTAAATTTCAGCCTCTTTAATTTCCCGCCACCCGCAACATCCTCCATAGCGCTTCGCTTCACGCAGTTCCGTTTTTCCCTTGCCCCATAAGGCAAAAGTGCTAAACTTTGATTTCTTAACTTTCTGATTTTTGCCCTCTTTTCTTAGTAAATATGGCCTCCAGTCTCTTGCGCGTCATTCCAAAGATCGTTCCGCCCTTGGATCCGGATTTTAGGCCGGCTTATCTGGGCAATAAGCATTTTGAGGCCGAGGTCCGAAAGAGCGGGCAGGCGGTGCCGTTGGTCTTTGCGATCCAGGCCAGCGGGGGCAGTGTCACCCATTTTAAGACGGTGGCTTTTGCGTCGGGGCATCCACAGGCGTATGACAACCTGCCTTATGCCGAGCGCATGGTTAAGTTTTTGCTTTGGGCGCGGGGTGGTTGGAAAGTGAGCGTCGCGGGTCCCAAAGAGATCGCCAAGCATCTGAAAAAAGTTTACAGCGCCCGTGGGGCCAGGGCGTTCGATGCCAAGTTTATGGGTCAGATCTACGAGAAAAAAGGGATCGTGGTTGAGACCAAAACCCTCAAGACCTTGCCCAAAGCCAAAGACACCGCCACTTCGGTTGGGCGACATCTGGGTGGCTATCGCATCGGCTTTGACGCGGGGGGATCTGACCGCAAAGTGGCCGCGGTGATCAATGGCAAAGAAGTCTTTTCGGTCGAGACCGTTTGGGAACCAAAGATCACCAGCGACCCGCAGTATCATATTGACGGCATCAACGACAGCATCGCCCAGGCCGCCGCGCATTTGCCGCATATCGACGCGATCGGTGTCAGCAGCGCAGGGGTCTATGTGGCCAATCGCTGCATGGTCGCCAGCCTTTTTAGAAAAGTGCCCAAGGCGCAATTCGACAAAAAGATTAAGAACATCTATTTGGACGTGGCTAAAAAATGGGGCCATGTTCCCATCGAAGTTGCTAACGATGGTGATGTCACCGCCTTGGCGGGCGCCATGAGCTTGCGCGAGAATCAGGTGCTGGGCATTGCCATGGGCACCAGTCAAGCTGTCGGTTACGTGGATAAGCGCGGTTACATCACGGGTTGGTTGAACGAGCTGGCCTTCGCCCCGATTGATTACAGTGAAAAAGCGGCGCACGATCACGAGTGGAGCGGTGACTTTGGCACAGGCGTCAATTACTTTAGCCAGGATGCCGTGATTCGGCTGGCCCCGCGTATTGGCCTTAAGCTAGACGCAAAAACAGCGCCTGGCACACGGCTTAAAGTTGTGCAGCACGCTTTGAAAGCTGGCGACAAAAAGGTCGCGCAAATATTCGAGAGTATCGGTGTTTATCTCGGCTATGCTGTTTTGCAGTACGCCCGCTTCTACGACATCAAGCACGTGCTCTTGCTGGGCCGCGTGACCAGTGGCAAGGGTGGGGATATCGTGATCGCAAAGGCGCTTCAGGTGCTCAAAGCCGAAGATCCCGCTTTGGCGCGTCATATACGCCTTACGCTACCTGACGAAGCCAGTCGGCGTGTGGGACAGGCCATCGCAGCCGCCAGTTTACCTTTAGTCAAAAAGCTCAACTTAAAACCAAAAAAGAGCGCCCCCAAGAAAAAATAACCCGGAGCCTGTTTTGAAATTTACCCAAAAAGACGCCGAATGTTTCATCCCAGATGGCGGGGCGCAAGAAAAAGCGTTGGCACGCACCACGATGTTAGGTGTAGGCGCGCACCAAGATGACCTAGAATTTATGGCCTACTACCCGATTGTGCGTTGCTTTGGCCGCCAAGACGCTTGGTTCACCGCGGTCACGGTTAGCGACGGCGCGGGTTCTGCGCGCAGTGGCTTGTACGCAAACTACACCGACGAGCAGATGATCGCCATTCGTAAGATCGAACAGCGCAAGGCCGCCAGCGTGGGCGAGTACAGTGCTATGATCCAGTTGGCGATACCCACCGCCCATCTCAAGTCCGCCGCCGACAGCGTCGCCATCGATGACCTCGAAAATATCCTGCGAGCCACCAAACCCCAAGAGGTCTACACGCATAATTTGGCAGACAAGCACGACACGCATGTGGGTGTTCTGCTCAAGCTCGTAGCTGCCATCCGCCGCCTGCCCGTCGCTGAGCGCCCCAAAAAGTTAGTGGGCTGCGAGGTTTGGCGTGACTTGGACTGGATGAATGATAAAGATAAGGTGGTCATGAATTTGGATGGCCACGAGAATTTGGCCGATGCTTTGATGGGCGTTTTTGATAGCCAGATTGCTGGTGGCAAGCGCTACGATCTGGCCACGCGTGGTCGGCGCAAGGCCCACGCCACTTATTTCGAGAGTCACGCCACCGACAGCGCCGAGAACCTCAGCTTTGGCATGGACCTGACACCTTTGATCGTAGACGACACCCTTGAGCCCATTGCGTTATACCAACGTTATCTACAAGGCTTTCAGGGCGAAGTTCAGGAACGCCTTAAAAAACTAACCGGACGCTAACGGAGGAAAAGATGGCGAAGGCTAAAAAAACAGCGGGCAAGCGCGACGAAAAACAGCTGCAGACGATGCTCATCGAGAAGCGCCTTTTTAAGCCCAGCAAAGATTTTGTCAAGCAAGCCAATATCAATGATCCTGGCGTCTGGAAAAAGGCCGCCAAGAACAGTGATAAGTATTGGGGCAAATGGGCCGACGAGCTCAGCTGGTTCAAGCCGTATAAAAAAGTGCGCAAGGGCAAGATGGGCGACGCCACGTGGTTCTTGGGTGGCAAGCTCAACGCCGCTTACAACGCGCTGGATCGGCATGTGGATGGCCCGCGCCGCTATAAGACCGCCATCCTGTGGGTGGGCGAGGACCAATCGCATCGCGCCATCACCTATTATGAATTGCGTGAAGAAGTGGCCCGTTGCGCCAACATGCTCAAGAAACTAGGTGTTAAAAAGGGTGATCGCGTCGCTATTTACATGGGTATGATTCCCGAGCTACCCGTTGCGACCCTCGCTTGCGCCCGCATTGGCGCCATTCACTCTGTCATCTTTGGCGGCTTCTCGCCGACTTCAATCCGCGATCGTGTCAATGACATGCAAGCCGTGGCCTTGATCTGTGCGGACGGTAGCCGTCGCAAGGGTGGCGTGGTGGATCTTAAGAAAAATGTCGACGAGGCCTTTGCCGACAATGCCTGTCCCAGCCTTAAAAAAGTCTTGGTCTACGAGCACACCAAAAATCCCGTCACTTATGTCACGGGGCGTGATGTCAAATGGCAGGATCTAGCGAAAGAAGTTGACACAGCCTGTCCTTGCGAGCCCATGGACAGTGAAGACACGCTCTTTTTGCTCTATACCTCGGGCAGCACGGGCAAGCCCAAGGGGATCTTGCATACCACGGCGGGCTATTTGACGGGCGCCTACGCCACCACCAAGTGGGTCTTTGATATCAAAGAATCTGACTTATTCTGGTGCACCGCCGATCTAGGCTGGATCACCGGGCACACGTACTTGGCCTACGGGCCCTTGCTCAACGGCGCGACTTGTTTTGTTTACGAGAGCACGCCTGACAATCCTAGCCGCGAGATCTTTTGGCAGTTGATTGAAAAATGGGGTGTGACCATCTTCTACACCGCGCCCACTGCCATCCGTGCCTTTATGCAATGGGGAGATGATCTCATTGATAAATATAAATTGCCGAGCTTGCGTTTGCTGGGTAGCGTGGGTGAGCCCATCAATCCCGAGGCCTGGATGTGGTACTACGAGCACGTGGGCAAAAAACGCTGCCCTATCGCGGATACCTGGTGGCAGACCGAGACGGGCGCGCACATGATCACGCCCTTGCCGGGCATCACCAGCACCAAGCCGGGTTCGGCTTGCATGCCTTTCCCGGGAACGTTTCCCGAAGTCGTGGACGACAACGGCAAAAAAATAAAAGTGGGCGCTGGCTATCTGGTCTATCGGGAACCCTGGCCATCCATGCTGCGCACCATTTGGGGCGACCACGCGCGTTTCAAAGACACCTATTTCTCACGTTTCCCCGGGGCCTATTTCGCGGGTGACGCGGCGCGTATCGACAAAGATGGCTATCTTTGGTTGATGGGCCGCGTGGACGATGTCGTGAACGTGTCAGGCCATCGCATCGGCACGATGGAAGTCGAGAGCGCTTTGGTCGATCATCCTGCCGTGGCCGAAGCGGCGGTGATCGGTCGCGACGACAAGCTGAAGGGTCAGGCCTTGGCCGCCTTTGTCATCATCAAATCGACGCACACGCCCAGTGACGCGCTACGCAAAGAATTGCGCGAGCATGTGGGCAAGATTATCGGCCCCATCGCCAAACCGGATGATGTCGTCTTGACGCCTGGCTTGCCCAAGACACGCTCTGGCAAGATCATGCGGCGTTTGTTGCGGGACGTGGCCGAAGGTAGGCCCCTGGGAGACATCACGACGCTTGCGGATCCAGGTGTGGTCGAGCATATCAAGGGCGAGTACGCCCGCATCAAGGGCAAGTAAACCTATCTCTTTCACAAGGAAACAACGCATGTCCGCACAGATCATGCACGACGAGATCCAACAGCAGCCCGAAGTCTGCGCGCGGCTTTTGACCCGCGAAGAACCTGGCCTGATCAAGTTGACGCGCATCCTTAAAAAGCGTCGGCCTAAAGGAATCGTGTTGGCGGCGCGTGGCTCGTCCGATCATGCGGCGATCTACGCGCGTTATCTCTTAGAACATTTAACGCATCTGCCAGTGGCGCTGGCGGCGCCGTCCCTCATCACGGTCTATAAATCCAAGCCGGATTTTCGTGATTTTGTGGTCATTGGCGTATCGCAAAGCGGTCAAGGTCCTGATATCAACGCGGTCGTGGCCGAAGCCAGCAAGCAGGGCGCCATCACCATTGGCGTGACCAACGACCCCAAGTCACCGCTGGCCAAGGTCAGCAGTTATGTTTTGGACCTGGGCGCTGAAAAAGAAAAAGCGGTCGCCGCGACCAAGACCTTCACCGCCGAACTGGCCGGTCTGGCTCTCTTGGGCGCGCTGTGGGCCGAAGATCGCTGGTTGTTGCGGCGCCTGTGGGACATCCCCAATCAGATGAAGACCGTCATCGAAGAGACCCGCATGCCCGTCGAAAAGGCCGCCCGCAAGCTCAAAGACTTAGAGAGCTGTGTGGTCTTGGGCCGCGGTTACCAGATGGCCGCCGCGCACGAGATGGGTCTTAAGATGAAAGAGTGCGCTGGCGTGCCCGCGTTGTCTTACAGCACCGCTGATTTCGCGCATGGCCCCATCAGCCTCGCGACCAAAGGCTTTCCTGTCTTTTTGGTGAGCGCGCAAGGCGCGGTCGAAAAAGACGCCTTTGATGCCACCTTAGATCTGCTACGCCGCGGCGCGGCGGTGTATCGCGTCGGCCTTAAAGACCCCAGCTTTGCTAAGCTTAAAACCCATCCTCGCTTGGACCTGAGCATGACATCCAGCGTCAAGGCCCCTGAGGTCTTCTCGCCCCTGCTCACGATCCTGCCAGGCCAATGGTTCGCCTATTACAACGCCCTGGCCAAGGGCCTCAACCCGGCCATGCCCAAGGGCTTGAAGAAGGTGACCAAGACGAAGTAGAGATCAACGCTAAGTTTGGGTCGTTTCTTTCTTTGAGGTGGGGCTATGAGACGGATGTTAATTCCATTGCTGGCATGTGCGTTGATGGTCGGCTGTTCGTTGGCGCAGGTCATGCATGATTCTGATTCCGCCAATGTGAGAGGCCTTGGAGACCTGAAGGACGGCCAGGCGATCTTGGTGGGCAGGATAGAATTGGACCCTGCCCGGGGCAAGAGCGAGCCGGTCATCGAGACCAATGGCTCGTGGATGCCCGAGAGTGTCAAAGACATGCTTAAGGAAGCGAATCTTTATCTTGGGCGCGCGGTCGGGCCTCAGAAGGGTGAGCCCGAAAAGGGCGATTACACCGCAGTGATCAAAGCACATTTTGGGGATCTATTCTTTGCCCGGCTCGATCCGGGATCCGCTTACCTGCAGTCGATGTCCTATGTCGTCAGATATGGCTCCAATATCACCCATAAAACCGATGGCAGTGCTCAGGGCATGCAGCAGCGGATCGCTAAGGCCGCCATGCGGCTCAATAGCAAGATCGCCATCCAGGCGGGCGATCAGGTGATCTACGTGGGCAGGCTCCGCTTCAAGCGTGACGAATTCAATAATTTCAAGGGGTTGCAAGTCATCGATGAATCTGGCGTGGATCTTAAGGCCATCCGTGATAAATTGGGGGCGACAGTGAAGGTCCGCAAGGTCCTAGTAACTGCAAACTAGGATATCGGCATCAAGTCTGTGGGGGGGATATGAAAAGGCGATTGAGTTT
Organism: candidate division FCPU426 bacterium; assembly: GCA_031365225.1. Lineage (GTDB taxonomy): Bacteria > Oederibacteriota > JAJYGY01 > JAJYGY01 > DAIDJD01 > JANLXT01. The sequence goes on along the minus strand of JANLXT010000337.1, from coordinate 6,581 downwards.
GATCGGGGCCATCGGCCTGCTCTTCGTTTATCTGACGGGCTGCGGGGGCGGCCGCACCTTGACCAAAGAAGAGAGGGCCCAGGGCTCGTTGGTCTTCGGCCAGATTGATATGGACGAGGCACCCTCCAATTTCCAATGGCTGTCCACCCGGGTCATTCCCACCCCCAAAGAGCTGCCGTACTGGAACTTCGGCGTCCATAAGAACCGTATCTTCCTCTTCGACGGCCTGCCCAAGGGCTCGTACCAGATGGACTCCTTCGGCGGGCACAGCTCCTTCCTCTGGATCTTCAACAACCAGGACTACAGCTACAACTTCCCGGGTCAGGGGAACGGCTTCCGCATCCAGGACCAGGGCGTGTACTTCATGGGAGCCTTCAAATACAAGGCGATCAAAGGAAAGGGCTTCTTCACCGCGGATAAGTGGGACCTGGAGCGGGTGAAGAGCCCCACCGAGAAAGAGCTGCTGATCGAAGTGATCGGGCTGCTGAAGAAGATGGACAGCCCGCTCGTCCCCCTGGCAGAGAAGCATCTGAGGAGCCTGCAATGAATCGACTGACGACCTATACCCTAGGCCTGGCCCTGCTGGGCCTGAGCGCCTGCAGCATCCCCAACATACGGCCCGAAGCAAAGAACGCGGGGGACATCGGTCAAGGTGAGGTCGTGGTGGTGGGCAGTGTGGTTCTGGACCCTGCCATGGGCCCGGACGAGCAGGTGATCGCCCGGGGCATCAACATGGATCAGATGAAGTACGCCGCCCTCGCCTTTGGACCGGGACCCTATCAAGGCGAGGATGAACCAGGGATGGGCGTCTATGAGGGCGCGATCTCCGTCCCCTTCGGCGCCTTTTTCTTCTCGAAGTTCGATCCCGAGCCGATCACACTGCGCATGCTGATCTACACCACCTCTTATTCCGTGCAGGCTAGCGGCCGGCATAATGTTAGCAGCGACTGGCGCCGGGCTTTCATGCCAGCCAACCGCAAGCTCGACCTGCGTGACGGAGACCAGGTGGTTTATATCGGCAAGCTGGTGTTTAAGCGCGATGAGTTTAATAGTCCCAAGGGCCTGGTCGTGCTCGATGAGTATGATCGCGCTTTGCCCGCCATCCGCAAGCGCTTTGGCCACGGCGTGAAGGTGCGCAAGGCTCTCTTAAAGACTGAGTAGGACCAAAAAAAGGTTTTCTAATAAAAAAAGCGCCCCAAGCGGGGCGCTTTTTTTATTTTGCTGCTGCCATCCCCAAACACACCCAACCCAATAACAACCCCAAGCCACCCAACGGAGTCACGGCGCCTAAGATGCGAGGAGCACCTAGGGCCATGGCGTAAAGCGTGCCGCTAAAGATGAGCGCGCCCCAGGCAAAACCGTGAGCGGAGAGGCTGGCCCAGCGGGGATCGAGGCGGTCGGCCAGGGCGACTAAAGCTAAGAGCGCCAGGGCGTGGGCCATTTGGTAGCGGCTGGCGGTGTCGACCCAGCCAAGTATTTTTTGTGCTTCGCCGGGGGGCAGATCGGCCAGGCGAGCTTTTAAGCCGTGGGCGCCGAAAGCGCCGAAGGCGACGGATAAAAAGCCGTGGATGGCGGCGGCAAAAAGGGGCCAAGCGATGGGCATAGAGCTCCTGCAAGAGTGTTGTGAATGTGTTATTTTAGGCCCTACGGGTGCTGCGGGCAAGCTGTCTTGCCACTAGCCCGTGGGTCTGCTAACGTTAAGACACCTTGATTCTATCTTTGGAGACGACGTGAATAAGCTCAATGCCTATCTTGCTTGTTTGGCGCTGACGGTAGCCTTTGGTTGCACGACAGCGCCCGTGACAAAGAACGAAAGCTCCCGGGCAGTGGGCGCCGCGACGTCTTCGAGCTCACTTTTGATTGATGATTTTGAGAAGAACCTTGCTTACAACGGCGAAGCTTGGAACCTAGGGCACGATGACAACAATGTCGGTACCATCGCTCAACCCATCCCCTTTGTGACCGAAGTGGGGGGCGCGCCAGGTAGCGCAGGGCGCGCGGCGCGTGTCAAAGGCAAGTTGGGGCCCTTGCAAGCACCCTGGCCTTGGACCGCGTTTCAATTAACCATCAAAGATGGCGACCTGAGCAAATACAAGGCCCTGCGTTTTTGGGCCAAGGGCGATGGACAAGAGCACCGCGCTCAATTGAACAAAGCGTCGATCAAGGATTTTGCGCACTTTTCAGTTGGCTTTGTCGCGACACCCACATGGACCCAGTATACTTTTCCCTTGGATAGCTTTGAACAGCCGGCGACCTGGGGCGATAAAGTGCCTAAGACTTGGGAAGACGTGAACTTGATCGCGTTCATGCCGGGTCTCAAGGGGCAAGATTTTGAGTATTTTATCGATCGCGTTGAGCTCGTAAAATAAACCAAGGTGGAAAACAGCTATGGATTTTGATCGCTATAAAAAAATGAATGACGAAAAAGAAGGTTCGCGGGTGATGGAAGACGCGACCGTCTCGACGACCTATCACAATGGCGCGTGCGGGGACGGTTATGTCATCTATCTGAAAGTCTCGCCCACGGGGCTGATTGAGGATGCCAGCTACACGACGACGGGCTGTGGTTTTGGTCTGGCGTCCCTGTCCGTGCTCACGCGCTTGGTCAAGGGCAAGACTTTGGATGAAGCCGTGGGAGTTGGACCTGAACAGATTGAGGCTGATTTCGCGTTTCCAGAAAAGAGACGCAGCTATCCCATCATTGCGGTCGAGGCCATGGCTCAAGCCTTGGATGCGGCGCGTCAAAAATTGGCGGGAAGCACCCCGAGCCCAGCCTAAAAATACGCTCCAATACTATGTTTGCGCCCCTTTCCCGCCAGCCGGGCAAGGGGCGTGGCTTTTTGCGGACTTAGGTCGCTTCAATATATAATAGCCAGAAACCTTCTCAGTCCCTCAGCCGTCTAGGAAGCATGTTATCTCGCAAGACTTTTTTGGCTTTGGTCCCAGTCTTTTGCCTGGCATCGTCCGCGCTGGCTTTCAGCATGAAAGCGCAGATTGATCGCACGCGGGCCGAGCTGGGCGAAACCTTGATCTATCGCCTGCAATTGAGTTGGGATGGGCGCCTGGCGTTTCAGCCCCAGGTCAGCGCGCCTACCTTTGAGGGCTTTGAGGCGCGCGGGCCGCAGCAGAGCAGCAGCTTTCAGTGGACCAATGGGCAAGTCGCTCAGGTGATCGAGTTGGCTTGGGAATTGGTGCCCATAAAATCCGGAAACCTAGTCATCGCCGCTGCGCACATGAGCTCTAAAGATCCGGCGCGCGGAGAACTAAAAGCGCAAAGCCAAGAACTTAAAGTACAGATTATCCGGCCTAAAAATATTTTCGGGGCCACGCCAAAAGCTCAAAGTGACATCGCTCCACCTGCGCCAGGCGCGGACGAGTTACGCGACATCAAAGGGGACCTAGGTTTGCCGTGGGCGCGCTTGAGCGGCATCGCGCTTGGGTTTAGCGCTGTCTTCGCCGCCTTGATACTCTTGGCGCGTTCACGCAAAACCGAGCCTGTGGCCGCGCCCAAGGGCACGCTTGAGCGGGCGCTCGGGTCGTTGGCGGTGGCCGAGACGTTGCTAAAAGAAGGCAAGGCTTTGCCTGCGTTAAGTCTGGCAGGGAGCGCATGGAAAGAGCACGCCCGCGATCGTTTGGCCATTGGGCAGGATGGCCTGACCTTGTTAGCCGCCGCGCGCTTGGCGGCTAAGCGCATGACGGCAGACCATGAAAGCGTAGGGGCTGAGACCGCACACCATGGGGCAAGCGTCATCGCGGTTAGTGTTTTTGGTGGGCATGCGCCAGATGTCGAGACCGCGCAACAAGCGCTTGTTCAAGCCCGGCAGTCTATTTTGCTTTTAGAAAAACTCACTCAAACCCCAGCACCAAAAATCACCCAAGACCGAAAGGGCAAGTCATGGCCAAAGAAGAAAAAAAGTTAAGCGGCAAAGCTAAAGAACTGCGGGACGCTTTTGCCGCGGCGCGCGCGGATGTCAGTAAAGTCGTGGTGGGTCAGGCCGAGATGCTCGATAGCTTGGCGTTAGGCCTCTTGACGGGTGGGCATGTACTGCTCGAAGGCTTGCCAGGCTTGGCCAAGACGATGGCGGTCAAGGCCTTTGCCGCCCGCGTGGGCGCTTCATTTTCACGCATGCAGTTCACGCCTGACCTGCTTCCCGCCGACCTGGTGGGCACGCGCATTTACAACCCACGCACGGGTGAGTTTAGCGTGACCAAAGGCCCCCTCTTCGCCAATCTGGTTCTTGCCGACGAGATCAATCGCGCCCCCGCCAAAGTGCAGTCGGCGTTGCTGCAGGCGATGCAAGAGAAGCAGATCACCCTCGGGACCGAGACCTTTACGTTGGCAGAACCCTTTTTGGTGCTCGCCACGCAGAACCCTATTGAGACCGAAGGGACCTATCCTTTGCCCGAAGCGCAGGTGGATCGGTTTCTATTTAAAGCTAAAGTGACCTATCCTGATCGCACAGAAGAGCTAGAGATCTTGAATCGGGCTGAGGGCTTGGATGTGCCTGACGACCCCAAGCCTCTCTTGCGGCCCAAGCAGGTCCTTGAGGCGCGCGAAGCGGCGAATGCCGTGATACTGGATGATAAGATCCGCGGGTATATCGTGGACCTGGTCTTGGCGACCCGCGAACCTGCCGCCGCAGGCATGGCCGACCTCAAGCCGCTGATCCAATACGGAGCGAGCCCGCGCGCCACTTTGGCGCTTGCGGCCGCGAGTCGCGCCCAAGCCTTTTTGGACGGCCGCGCGTTTGTCCTGCCAGATGATGTGCAGACGATCGCCGCGCGTGTGCTGCGACACCGCCTTGCGCTCAGCTATGAAGCCGAAGCCGAGGATGTGGACGCGGACGCTATCATCGAGCGGATCCTCAAAAAAGTGAAGGCACCCTAGGCGTGGACGCCCAAAGCTTATTCAAAGAGATTCGCCGTCTAGAGATCGTCTCCCGGCGCTTGGTCAGCAGCGCGCTGGCAGGAGATTATCTGTCGAGCTTTCATGGCCAAGGCCTGGAGTTTGACGAGGTGCGCGAGTACTTTCCCGGTGATGACGTGCGGCGCATTGACTGGAACGTGACCGCGCGCATGGGTAGGCCTTTTTTAAAGGTCTTTCGCGAAGAGCGCGAGTTAAGCGTGATCTTTGCCGTGGACGTGAGTGGTTCGACGGCTTTTGGTACCCAAGGCTCGTCCAAGCGCGAATTGGCGGCTAAGCTTGCGGCAAGCCTGGGACTCGCCGCTTCGCGCGGAGGGGATCGCGTGGGCTGGGTCTTCTTTAGCGACAAGGTCGAGCTGACCCTGCCACCTCGGCGTGGTCGGCGCGCTCTCTTGCGCGGTTTGCGCGAGCTCTTGGCGATGGAACCTCAGGGTCAGGGAACCGATCTGGGTGTGGGCCTGCGCGCCTTGCACGGCATGACACGGCGCAAAGCCACGGTCTTTTTGATGTCTGATTTTTTGGCGCCACTCACCCAAAGCACACTGCGGCTAGCATCCGCTCGGCATGATGTGGTGGCGTTGCGGCTAGAAGACGCCGCCGAGGCGCAGCTGCCTGCGTGGGTCGGCTTGCTCGCGGCGCGCGACCCCGAGAGCGGTCGGCGCTATTTTGTCGATACAGATTCGCCCTGGGCCCGGCGCGCGTTTGCCAAGCGTCGTGCCACGTCACGCGCCAGCATGGAACTGGCCTTTAAGCGGTCCGCGGTCGATCAAGTTGCCACAGTATGTGGGCAAGACTTCACCCCCGCACTGATGGCTCTCTTTCGGGCGCGTGAGCGCCGGCGGGCGCGATGAATTTGCCAAGTCTTGCCGAGGCCTGGGGCGCCTTGCCAGGCACCCAATGGGGTGACGCAGAATATTTGATCTGGGGCTGGGTCTTGCTGGGGCTCTTGGGCCTTGGGGTCGGGCGCTGGCTTTGGGGTGGGCATTGGCGTTTGCCCTTAGGCGCTGGCGAAACGCGTGTGCATGGATGGCTAGGCACTTTGGCGTGGTTGCCGTTGATGCTAAGGGTGCTGGGGCTGGCACTTTTGTTGATCGCCTTGGCACGACCCCAGAGCGCGCGCAACAGCGCCAGCCGATCGTTGCAGAGCCGCGATATCATGCTGGCGTTGGATGTCTCAGGGTCCATGCAAGCCAACGACCTCATGCCCACGCGTCTCGAGGCTGCCAAAAAAGTCTTGAAGGATTTTGTCGAAAAGATGGAAGGCGATCGCGTGGGATTGGTTGTCTTTGCCGGGAAAGCTTTTACCCAGTGCCCCTTGTCCATGGACCGCGCGGTGGTGCGTTATTTTATCGACCAAGTTCAACTAGGCACGGTCAATGTGGATGGCACGGCTGTGGGTGACGGCCTCTTGTTGGCGGTCGCGCGCTTGGCGCAAGAGCCTAAGAATGGCCAAGTCGTGGTTCTGGCGACAGATGGGCGAAGCAATACGGGACAAGACGCGCTCGAAGCCGCCCGCTTGGCTGCCGCCTCGGGCATACGGGTCTACACCATTGGCATCGGGCGCAAGGGTGGGGCCATCATGCGCCAACGCGATCCCTTTGGACGAATTCAAGAATACAAGATGGAAGAGCCCGACGAGGCAACCCTGGGATCGATC
>JANLXT010000328.1:0-5032 GCA_031365225.1 candidate division FCPU426 bacterium | reverse complement strand
GTAACGCTACGGGTGGGCGAGGCGCTCCCAGACGCTGTGAGACTAGGGCTAGGCGTCACACTTCGAGTTGGACTCGGGCTAGGTGACGGGCTCCAGGTCGGGCTGGGGCTGGGGGTATTGCTACGCGTAGCGCTTGGACTTGGCGACACTGTTCGTGTGGGACTGGGGCTAGGGGTGCGCGTCCGCGTGGCCGTCGGTGTAGGCGTGCCGCAACTAACGCTAAAGTCCAACTGACGCACTGTCTGGTTGCCACAGGCATCGGTCGAACGGATCCAAAGCTGCCCCGGCCCACTTGCCGGAAAATGACTGTCGCTCCCAGGGGCGTTAAAGCTGTAATTGCCACTTCCGCCCGACGTGGCCGGGCTCCAGGCCAGCCAATCAGGATCCAAAGAGTATTCGACCGAGGCCACGCCCACGTTGTCGGTGCTGTTCAAGCTCACAAAAAAGTCCGGGCAAACGACGCTATTTTGGGCAGGTGTCAAATTGTTGATAAATGGAAATGCTGTATCACTGACAATGCCACAGGCTGAACCATCGGTCGTAGAATGCGTGCTCACCCAGTCCGAGAAATCTGACTGGGTCGGATAGGGCCGTTGAAGCTTAAAGTACTGCCGCGCCACCCGCAAAATGCTTAAAAAGTCATAGCGATAGCTGATATTGTTGGTCCCAAAGACTCCCGCGCTGGGCGCCCTGCCTTTGAGGGCGTTAAACGCGCATAAGACGTCGGTCCACAAAGCTGTTCGTTGAGCCGGGGTGATCGAAAACTGACGCAGTAGCCCCCCGTCCGCTTGGGCGCCGACGGTACCGCCATTACCAAAGAAAAAGGTCTCTAGGTCAGTCTGGCTGATAGGGGCGTCAAACACCCCGCTGCTATGAGGGCAACTGGCCGAAGCGTTGGATAGGTTGGTGGCAGTGCGCAGCACGTCATCGCGATAATTTGAATTGCCAGCATTAGTGAAAGACGTGATATCTGCCGCCGCCAGCACGCCAGCACTGGCGGGCAACAAATTTTGGTAGCCCGAATTGATACCTTGGTTGTAGCCCGCGGGCAAGATCTTAATGGCGGCCCACTTGTCCACGCCTGTCTCTAAGAGCTTTTGAAAGCATAGGTCCGTCGAGGCCAACAACGAGTCATAGAGACGATACATATTGAATCCGACCGCAAAGACCGAATTGACCAACTGGGCCGAATTGTTGCTCAAATAGGGTGCCGGAAAACCTGTTTGACTCATGTAGTAGTAAAGCACCGTGCTGGCGCTGGGAGCGCAGGCAGTCCCTAGGGCCGTGGTGACATTGGGATAGGTCGCCACGCAGGCATAATCTGGAAAAAATCCAGGGTAGGCGCCGACGATGGCGACAAAGGTGGTGTCCTCAACATGGTAAGTGCCCGCCACACCCGCCGCGTTGCTAGGGATAAAGAGCGGCGTCCCTGCCATCACATTGGCGGCCTTGGATTCTTTTGAGCCAATGCCTGCCAAAAACATCATGTCTACATTCAGGTATTCTTGACCCGCCGCGTTGGCCATCAAATAAAGGGGGCTGTTGCCCATACCCCCCACTGGATCCCAGATGATCGGGTCTGTATTCACGGCCCAACCAGACGCAGGGATCGCTAACTGTATTTGGGTCTGGCCATAAAATGTGTTGATGAGGCCACCTGAATCGACACCACCATTCTTGCCCAAGTAATTGGTGATGCACAAAGTCGAATCATAAAAAGCCGCCACGTTACTAGCGGTCACGACTTCGGCGCAGGTCATGGGAGTAGGCGTCGGAAAAGGAGCGACGGGGCTACACGACCCATTCTTTATCAGCACGTCATAGTCGTAGGGCTGCCCGTTCGTAAACGCGGGTACATTGCCACCCAACGAATAACTAGTCAGACAATAGGCGGCCCGCAACACCTGCTCAGTCGACGAGATATTCTGCAAATATTGATAGGGCCCAGAACCGGACACGGTCACCGCCGGACCGCCAAAAGTCGTCCACCCGTTGTAGTTCGCGGTCTTCCACCGAATGCCTTTCAAGGTCCAGGGCGCGATCGAAGTGTTGCAAATACTAAAATTGCCTACGCCAGGCCACAGGGTCGAAGCGCCTGCGCTATTGTCACAGGCCGCTGGAGCGGGACATTGCGAATTGGTGAGCGTGATGCCGGCCATCAAAATCTGGGGCGTAAAAATAAGCGTGGCATTTGCCACCGCCACCAATCCATACATGGCAACGGGGCCAAGGGTCTTTTTTATCGCTCTGCGAACTAGCATTGCGCCATGTAAGAAACTAGATACATGCATCTCACGGTGTTTAAGATTTGAAAGTTGGGCCGATTTGGATATCGACTCTCTAAATTATACTTAATAAGAAACCGAGATAAGAATAATGAGCCATTTAAAACTCTTTTCTTCATTCAGCTTTATGACTTTTTTGAATCAATTGTTAGTTTTTTGTTAAATTTAAACGTAATGCCTAAACGCTTCGCCCAAACTATACAAATCTGGTCTTTAATGCGGGTAGGTCTGGCCCTTCAAAGCCCTTTGCGTTGCAGGCGGCTTGATACCAATAATAACTATCTTTGGGTGTCCGCTTTAAGGTCTCAAAATCAACGTGCACCAAACCAAAACGTTGCTGGTAACCTTCGGCCCATTCAAAGTTATCCATCACGGTCCAAGCAAAATAGCCGCGCAGATCGACGCCCGCGGCGATGGCACGCTGACAATGGATCAGGTGATCCCGGACAAAAGCCAGGCGCCGAGGGTCGTGCACCTTTCCGTCCGCCGCGACCGCGTCTTCGGGGATGGTGATGCCATTCTCGGTGACATACAAAGCGATCTTGGGATAGCGCTTGTGATATTGGATCAGCAGGTCTTCGAGGCCAGCGGGCATGATCTCCCACGAAGCCATGCTCTGCTGGGGGGCGTCCTTCGGTGGAGGCATGTCCCGGTAGCCTGGCGCATCGGTGGTAGCGGCAATGCGGCTGGGCGCGTAGTAATTGAGCCCCAAAAAATCAATCGGTTGTTTGATGATCTGATCATCCCCCGCCTGAACTTGGGGAGCGCTCGCGCCCAAACGCTTGAGGGCCGCCTCGGGATAGCCGCCCACCAGCATTGGCAACGCCCACCAGTCATTGCTATCTTGCCAATACAACTCGGCGGCTGCCAGATCTTGCGGGCTATCTGTATTGGGCAGAATGGGACGGGGGGTCAAAGTGATGCCAATTTGGGCGGTCTTGGGCAAGACGTCACGCAACGCTTTGACTGCTAGCCCGTGCGCCAGCAACACATGATGGATCGCCTGCAAAGTCTTAGCGCGGGTCTCTTTGCGCCCAGGGGCGTGCACTCCCAGCTCATAGCCCAACCACGTGAACATCTCGGGTTCGTTGAAGGTCGTCCACATACCAATGCGATCACCTAAACGTTTGGCCACGGCCAAGCTGTAGTCCACAAAGGCCAATGCAGTATCGCGGTTAAGCCATCCATCTTGATCTTCTAAAGTCTGTGGCAGATCCCAGTGATATAAAGTCGCGTTGGGTTGAATACCGCGCTTGAGCAAGCCATCCACCATGCGCTCGTAAAAATCCAAGCCTCTGTTTTCGACAGCGCCTCTTCCCTGCGGAATAATACGCGGCCACGCGATTGAAAAACGATACGCGTTTAGCCCTAAGTCTTTGAGCATGTCTAAGTCTTGTTCTAACAGGTGGTAATGATCACAAGCCCGTTGCCCGCTCGACCCGTCCCGGATCGCCCCTGGCCGCTCACAAAGCGTGTCCCACACCGACTTGCCGCGTCCATCTTCGTTCACGGCGCCTTCGATTTGGTAACAAGACGTCGCTGCGCCCCAAAGAAAGTCGGGTGGGAATGCGTATTTTTGTAAAAACACGAGTTAGCCTAGAAAAGAGGTGGCGCTAATCTTAATCGATTATTCTTGTGGTGTGTAACGAAACTCTGTCCCGTGAAACAGGCATAGCACGCCTTTGGTTTCGCAGTCTAGCGACCCAAATAATAGACCTTGATACTGCGGGACTTAGCCGTTCCCAAACTATTGACGGCCTCGAGTTTTACATAATACAGGCCTGTCGCCAGGTCGCTTGGCCACGGCACGCGCACGGGCACCCAACCAAGGGCGTAGGGACCCGCGGGTTGAACATCCGACTCGGACACGACGGTCATGGCCACGGTGTACAAAGTGAGTTGAATCCGCTGAGCGCTTCCCCCCGCTAATTTGACGCTTAGATTCAAGATATCCCCGCTCTGCGGATTGGGTACCGGATGCGCTTCAACGATCTCTGGCACGACGCCCTGCACAAAGACCGTCGTCACCGTGGCCGTGAGCGAGACCGTGGTGCTGGGGGTAGCGGTGGCCACAGGCCCTGGCGTATGGGTCCTTGTCGCGCTGGGGCTAACGGTCCCGGTGACGCTGGCGGTGGCGGTCAGGGTGACAGAAGGTGTGGTCGTCCGCGATGCAGTGCGGCTGGGTGAGGCGCTCAAGGTCACTGACGCCGTGGCCGAGGGGCTGACAGTGGCGGTCTGGCTGCGTGTCCCAGTCGGTGTGGGGCTAGGCGTGCGGGTCTGGCTGGCCGTAGGACTGGGGCTCGCGCTGCGTGTGGGCGACATGGTGGGCGACGCGCTCGGGGTCGCGCTGAGTGTCACCGTCTCTGTGACTGTGCCCGTCACCGTCTGGGTCGCCGATTGGGTTGCTGTCACGCTCTCGGTGCTAGTGGGTGTGACGGTGTAAGTTTCACTTTGGGTGGGCGTCACGCTCGCCGTCACTGTTTCGGTACGGGTCGGGCTAGGGGTGTAAGTGTCCGTGCCCGTGGGGCTGTAGCTCTGCGTAACGCTCTGTGTCACGGTAGGCGTGATCGTGCGCGTCACGCTTTGCGTCGGGCTAAAGCTCTGCGTAACGCTCTGTGTCGCGGTAGGCGTGCTGGTCTGCGTGCCGCTTTGCGTCGGCGAGACCGATACCGTGCCTGACGGCGTCGCCGTGGGCGTGATCGTGCGCGTCATGCTTTGAGTCGGGCTAAAGCTTTGAGTGACGCTCT
>JANLXT010000312.1:0-7986 GCA_031365225.1 candidate division FCPU426 bacterium | reverse complement strand
CATCGGGAGATTGTGCTACAGTCCGATCACGACATAGGTAACGGGCGATTGACTGCTAACGGATCGGCAGTAGTTGACCGGAACCGAGCTAACAGAGCCGCGCAGATAACCAAAGTCTGACCGAGCCATATAGCAAGGTAGAGTTACTCCCTCCGAATACCGGAGAACCTATGCCACTAATCCGTAGTACTCGCGATACCGTCCGAATAGGTAGCAGACTGACCACGAAGGGTATAGCGGTAGAAGCGGAACGATTAGCAGCGAACCGGAATCGTGCGAGACTGACGGAACCGGGATACTTCGACATCACTACTAGGGTGATGTCGTCACCTTCCCTTCCGGGCGACAGAACGTCCGGCAGGGAACCTACTAGGAAGAAGGGTAGATACATGCCTGCAATACGCACTATCAGTAGTGTTGTTTCTCTCTCGTCGGGCAAGCGTGGCCCGAAGGCGAAGGTATGGGATCGTTTCGCCTACGTGATCGAGGAAGGTTCTGCGCTGGACATCACGGGCGACATTCTCGCCGCGTGCAAGCTCGCCAACACGGACGCCGTGATTCTCGCGGCGAAGGACTCGGGCGCGAGTCTGACCGAGGATCAGCGGAAAAGGTGGAAGGCTTGCCTCGTCGAAGCACGAACACGCGCCGCAGAAGTCAACAACCAACCGACAACCGATAGCGGTGGGTATTCCACTCGTGGCGTGATCGTCGCCCTATTCACGGACGACGACGGTACCGAATTCGTCGGCCTGCATATCCCGACGGACACGGACACCAGCACCAGCACCAGCACGACCGACGAGGACAACGACGAGGACAACGACAACGACGAGGACGAGTAGTATGTATCGGACACTGGACGGTAACTACGTCGGCACAGACGGAATCGAATGGCTAACGCCGTTCGCCAGTCCCGTCGTCGGGCGAAAGTGGATCACCTGCAAGGTTCGAAGGCAGATGATCGGTAACGCGGTCGGCGCTACTGGTCATCCCGTAGCGTAGGACGGACGCGAGGGAGGGTAGCCTGTTAGGTACCCTCCCTCCCTACTTCCTCTAACAACCCTCTACAGAATGGCAGGCACGCCATGCATGAGGTAACAGTCAACGACAACGACCGGGCGAAACTGCTAGCTATGGCAGTAGATACGCTAGAGGTCAACTATCAGTGGACAACAATTGAAGCGGTCGCCGATGTCGCCGAGGTAACAGGAACGACTAAGGCGGAAGTAGTATCGGCGCTGCTATTTGCCGATCGTTATACCGTCGGAGGATTCCAGATATAACGGGCCGGCCTTTAGGGTAATTCCCGTGGTAATTGTGGCGGGAATTACCCCCGGTAATTGCGACAGGAATTAATTTTGGGGCCGGCTTACCAGATAGTGGTACTCTCAGACAATAATTATTTTTATTTTTATTTTTATTTTTTGGGTTTGTGTGCATTGCCCTCCCCACGGATCATCTCTTCTCCCTCTGTGTATTAAATTAAGTGTCGTTCTTTATATGTATTACTTAAAAAATAAAATATTTTTTTTATTTATTTTTGGGGCCGATTCTCAGTCGGCGCTTGGTGTTTGGTGTTTGGTGCTTACTTTGTCCTTACAGTGTTTAAAGTGTTTTCAGGTATAATGTGGGGATGGCTACTTTACAGATCAAACAAACAGTTCGGGAAGAAACCCTTCCTTGGAACATTAATCTAGAATTAATTAAAGACTACTCTAATCTTTCGACTACAATTAGAATTTCCGGTGCCGATGATGAAAAACAATTATTTGATTTTCTCGTCTCTTTAGAGTCAGAAATTACTAAACTCAGACATTCTGTTTGGGACCAAATGATTAGGACGAGAGCATGACAAACTTAATTTGCAAATTCTACGGACACAAGTGGAACAGCGAACTTGGTGGTCAGTGGATTGACACCTATGACGGAGCCTCGATCTGTTATCGTTGCGGCCACAGAGAAATACGTGGAGATGATCCTGCTTCATGATTTGATTATGATTATGAAAATGGACCCGATTCCTATGGAGTTATTAATTTAGATAAGGTGAAGCGTGAAAACTAAGAAAAAGAGAAAAAGACAACCTCTTCCGCCACACTGGTACAAACACTATGTTACCGAGTGTCCTATTTGTGGGCGAGGGGAACACGTTAGAATAAGGATGTTCACTCCTATTCCTGCGCCAGATAAGTGGTCGCAAGAGCGTTGGGATTATGAACAGGTTTACGATTGGTGTGGCGCATATTAATATCAGAAAAAGAAAGGATAAAAATAATAATGGCTAAGAAAAAGCCGATAACAAAAGCGCAGAAAGCAGGAGATTGGGTGGTTAGTGTATCTGATTCACCGATTACTCCTGATGGAAAGTACGTTGCTAAACTAACCCGCACTTATTTGAACAAACTATTTGTCAAATACGTTTACGGGGAAACGCAGGAAGAAGCAAAACAAAAAGCGGAGTCAACAATAAAGGAGTATAGTTAACCATTATGGCTTTTGATCTAGAAGACGAAGGCGGAAACCTGAAAGTAAGTATCGGAGATACAGGAGTTCCTGGTTATCGCTTTGAGGCGAAAATAGAGTATTGGATTGAAGGGAACACCCATCCTACCTTCCAGTATTTCGTTTACGGGACTTCTAAGCCCGAAACACTTGACGCGGCAAAACAATGGATCGCTGAATACAAAGCTGAAATCAGATAAAACTAATGCCTGTAGCGATGACAGTGACAGCAATAGCTCGTCCGAATAATATAGATTCAATTAAAGAATGGTGTAAAGAATCATTCGCTAGAGACATTTCAGCACAAGTTGTTTTAGAGTTGATAAAATACATAGAGTATCTTGAAGGAGTTAAAGCCGAATACGACAGGGACAACGGATTAGATAATACATAATTGTTAAAAATGATCTTGTTTGTTAATTTTGTGCTACAATACCTCCGATGGCTTATGAGCGCAAGATATACGAAAAAACTAAATGCCCAAGATGTTCATTTTCTCAGGCCGAATTACGTCTAGATTTCGTTAAGCCAATAGAAGGACGTTATTTGGTCTATTTCGTGTGTCCGATGTGCAGACTGACTCAGTACAGATTCAGCACAACTAAAAAAGCTATCAAACTAACTTCAAGGATTGAGAAGCTAAAAGGCTCTTTAGTTGACTTGGACCCGAAAACAAACAGAGCGCGTTCGGTAAGAGCGAACATAGCAGCTTTAACAAATCAAAGACGTAAACACGAGACAGGAGTTTAAAAACGCATGAGCTTAAAAATAGCTAATGTTCTAGTAAGTGAAGCTTGGGGAGAAGTCGGACCCGAGGCTATTGAAAGAGGAATTGGTGGCCGAGAAGGAGCGTTGCTTCATCTTAGTAAAGAATGGGCCGCTGAAGGACACCAAGTAACGAACTTCGTTAACATAGAAGAATCTGTAAGGTTTGAAGAAGAAAGCGGAAACAGTTATGGTTATCACGAATACATCCCACTCGGTTTAGCTAAACCTGTTTTGGGAAATTTCAAACATGACGTAGTAACAGGTTGGGAAATTCCTTCTATTTTCGATGATCCGAAAATTGCAAAAAACACTGGTTTGAAACTTTGTGAAATGCAGGTTTGCCATCTTCAAGACAAAGAGATGATTTCTGCCGGTAAAAATCTTGATTATATGTGTACTTTGTCAGGATGGCATAAAGATTTCCTCCTTCATAGCGGTTTACAGATGCTAGAAGAAAAAGTTGTGGTGTTTCCTAACGGAATTAACATAAAAAGATACGAAAAAGACAAAATTATGCAGAAAATGAACAAAAAAGTGCCAAAAAATGCAAAATTTGTCTATTCTAGCTCTCCAGATCGCGGTTTATGGTATTTATTGCAAATTTGGCCCTTTTTAAGGGAAGAATACCCGGAAGCGACGTTAGACGTTTGTTATGGCATTGAAAACTGGATTAATCAAGTAAAATGGGCACACGCAAAAATAGGTGAAATGGCTGTTGAAATAGAGAATCTTATAAATCAGCCAGGAGTTAACAATTTAGGTAAAATCGGCCAAGATCAGCTTTCTAAGATCCAAATAGAAGCAGATGCTTGGCTTTATCCTTTTGATCCTATGTCTCCAACAGAATCAGGTTGTATTACAGCTATAGAAAATGCCGCAGCAGGAAATGCGATGGTTACAACAGATGCTGATTGTATGGAATCAGAATTCGGGAAGTTTTCTAGAATTATTCCTCTTCCCTTCCAGCCAGAGTTTTTTGCAGAAGAAACTATTAATTATCTCAATGACACGCCATTTATTGAGTACCATAGAAATCTAGCAAGAGAATTCGCTGAAAAAAGAGATTGGGCAACAATCGCAAAACAATGGGTTTCTTTCTTCGAGCAGGAGGTAAAAAATTAATGCCGACAGTTATGTCAAAAACTTCAGTTTCTTCAAATACAATTAGGCCCAAGCTAAGCAACCTTATGGTTACTTTGCTTATGGGCCATGCTAACGGAAAACAAGTAAAAGAAATGGCGAAAGAAAGGTATGTATCCTATTCTTCCGCCACACAGACGATTGCAGAAGCTAAAAGAAGGCTAGAAGCTCGTTCTTTAGCTCATGCTGTAATACGCGCACAAGGAGTAGGTTATCTCAGTTTCCCAACTGGTCCAGATCTCCAAGTTTGTTCTATATTCTAGTTTGATTTTAAATGTCTAAAGATCTAAAGATCTATAGGCGTCACGATAGTCACGACAATCTCGATCACGCCTTGTGTTGATCCGGGGTCTGCTCCGTTGATGTCGCCGTCCTGTGTGACCCACACTCGGATGGGGTTCGCTGCCGTTACCTTCGGAGTGCTTCTGCCGCCGCCAGCGGCGATGGCCGACGTGAAATTGTTCGGGCCACCGTTACCTACGAAGGAGAGTCCGTCCCCTCCTTCCTGGACTAAGACCTCGGCGGCATTGAGCGAGCTATTGAAGGCAGAGAACAGCCCTTGCGTGGACGTAACGCCCGTCCCAACATCACACAGGGGCGTTGTACCGTCGAACACCGTCGGGAACCTGATCGCAATATCCAGGATCTCGTCGCCCACCGTAGGCGTGAACAACACGTATCCCGTACCGTCAGACAAACCTGCGGCGTCGAACGGAACCGTGTACCTTGTTGTACGTGGAATTCCACTTCCGCCGCTTTCTATTTCAGCAACTTCTGCATCCCAATCATTAATTTGTTTTAAATTCGGTGGAAAAGTCATAAATTAATCTCCTTTAGAAAGATAAAGACTATTAAACTTTCACGGCTGCGGTAGCAGCAGGCGGAACGCTGTAGACGACGGTGACGGACGTGCGGCCCGTGGGTCCGCCAGCGCCAGTGGTGGTGATCTCTGCAACGACGGAGGTTCCTGCGGGGAAGTAACTAGGCGAAGGCATATTGGAGCCATTCGACCAACCTTCAGGCCTTGTAGTACCGTTTCCACCGATGCCAGAATTGGCTTCCCAGAACTCCAACGCTCCCGTGTACCCCAAGTCCAACAGGGTCGTGGTCGCATCCCAATCAGCCGTCGTTTTCGCTTCAATCGAGTGAACAACCCCACCAGCCGGGATCACCACTTCCCCGGTGTAGACGCCAGCGCCAGCCGTCTCCGTGAAGGTGATGCGCCTAGTAACAAGAACACCCATATCTTCAATAGCAGCAACAGAAGCTTCAACAGAATCTGCTGATATTTGTTCAGAAGAGACACCTTCTGCTGCGGCAGAACCAGTTGGTATCGCCGTAACTATAAATACTCTAAGTATTCCTTGAGTGCCTCCTGACGCAGCGCCACCAGCTTGTCCGTCCTGTGAAACCCATAATTTTATTGGATTAGCGGCTATTATTGGGATAAGGCTTGTTCTTCCCCCTCCATTACTGCCGACAAGACCTGTCATATCAAATGGTCCGCCCTGAGAGTTTACTAGCATTCCTTCTCCAGCATTCTCATTGTCAACAGAACCAGAAAGATTTTGATATCCAGAACTGTTTGCAAACAATCCATAAGTTGTTCCAACAGCTGTTCCCATATCTACACGCGGCGTTGTTCCATCAAATGCTTCGTCAATCAAAACACCGTAATCTAACAGGACTTCTCCTATAACTGGAGTATAAAAAGCTATTCCATCATTTAGTCCGGCGTCGTCATAATTAAATGTAAATGGTCCGTGAAGAACTGACTCACCAATAGAATCAATTCTTGTAACTCTGCTTGTGTCTTCTCTTGGAAAAGCCGCAGGCGTAGAAGCAACAGAAATAGATCCACTATCATAAAGATTGTTAACAGAGTTCGCTACGGAATCATCATTGTTATAAGTGTCGTTAGAAAGCGTTAGCGCACCTTGCGCCTCAAGATAATAATCTGAATCGCCAAGGTAATATTCATTTGATGTTAAGTTAGTTATAAGCATGATTCAATTATAACACGCAATTATTATTCAATTAATAAACTAGTATCAGACTTCCCAAAAACCACTTTCTGAGTCGTATCCGTCTACGTCTTCTGCGTCAATTCCATCTAGCCAAGTTTCGGCCCAGGAATCGTCATCAACATCTTCGCTTTCTTCTGGATCAGGAATATCCCAATCATCCTCTAATTCATCATATTCTTCTTCTACTTCTGAGAAGAGTTCTTTCATTTGACTCATTTAACTCACTTCACTCCTTACTTTCCAATAGTTGTGGAACTCCACATTTTGGGCTTTCCAAGTTGTTTCATATCAATAAGCTTCTGACGTAATTCAATATGCTGAATAACATCACCAATGGCTCTTTCTTTAGCCATTTCAATACCTTCTGAACGCAATCTGTTGGCGCTTCTCCATTTTGACTGAGACATACCAACTTTGGGATTGACAATCCCGTAAAGTTCGCCAAGGTTCTCCTGAGATTTGGAAAATCCCTGCTGCTTGATTAAATCAGAGCAAGTGTCGTGCGTCATTTTATTACTAAGAGGCGCAAACCCATACTCAGCTAACGCTTGGTTCACTCTAGGAAGATCATACCCTCTGATGTAATGTCCTGTGACCATACCGCAGACGTTATATTTTTCCAAGAAGTTAGTCAGCATTTCTTCAGGTGTAACTTCTCCTAAAGCCCAACAATCAGGCTCACCGTCTTCATCTAGAAATTTACAAGCGATTACAGTAATTTCACTAGTTGTATAATCGTGTCCCATATAAGAAAGAGGACGCGACTCAATATCAAAATCAAGAATTCTGAATGTTTCTTTTACTTTACTTTGAAACATCAGCTACCAATTCCTTTTGGGCACTTTCGAATAAAAGATCCTTAAGTTCTTGTTGACCGGGATTAATCTCAAGGATTTCTCCACGCTCAAGTGCTTCCATAAACTGCTTGTCCAATTCAACTAAAGCTGTATTCAAAAGTCTTCTAAGAATCTGTCGTCCTTGTAGACTGATATTCTCACGGTTTTCTCTCCAAGTAAGTTCAGCTTCATTGATTTCACGATATCCTATTGGCATTCCATTCTCCTTTTTGATTTTCTAATTCTATCTCTTGTTTGTTTTTTTAGTCTTTCGATTATATTAGTCATTTTGTTTCTTTGATAAATCAAGTCGTCTTCGCGTTTGCAAGCTCTACATCTTCTGTTTAAACAGCGCCCAGAAACGAAAGTGTCATGATTTCTAATACAATATCTCTTTTTTATCATATTATCTTGTGATTGTTAACAGCTTGCATGTATACCTCCATGCTCTATTATACACTATATGCAACAGAAAAGTTTAATTGTAGGAAGATTGATGACCTGTCCACGTTGTAAGCGACAGCACGACATCCTACAGTATATCAGATTAGAGACTATTGAAGAGTTCGCGGCTGAGACAACGCCCGTATACAAGTGCTGTAGTTGCAAATGGATATTTGCGCCTGCGGACGAAATGCCACAAGATTTGTTTGCCAGACTTCAAGAGTTGCTTGAACAAGCCCAGAATAGGGAGTGTGAGTGTAAAAAATCAT
>JANLXT010000303.1:0-20099 GCA_031365225.1 candidate division FCPU426 bacterium | reverse complement strand
GGCGAGTCATGCCCCAAGTAATGATTGTTGAAATGCCAACGGCACCGACAAAAAGCTCCACTCTTCTTCCACCATCCATAAAGTCCTTGCGAACAACAGGATCAAACAAAGTATAGGCAACAACTCCGCCGATCAACAATGTGAGCCCTGCTACTGAGTAAGCATTTGCCTTCCGGGCTCGCTCAGCCGCAGCAACATCTCCACTCGCCGAATAATAGTCGGCCATCGTCGCAACAATGGGATTCCACGAAATTAGGTGCCTCGGTCGGATAAGAGTCCGCCGGTTGCCTATCCGAAAGCCGCCTGTTACTTTTTTGTCGTCATAAATCTTCTGCCGTTCAATCAAGCTCGTGCCAGGCGGCGGCGTTTTATAGGGCACCAATGGCGTGCAACCGCTCACAAAGACTGCAAGGGCAAGGAACGAGCAGAGCCAAGCTCGCAGTGCCTTAATCATCGCCAAGGATCGATCGTCTCAAGGCCGGGTAGATAAAAATCTTTGGTATTGTGCGTGACCAAGGTCAAACCATGCGTCAAGGCGGTCGCAGCGAGCAAGCTGTCCACTGCCGGCAAGGTGCGGCGGCTGCGGGCGAGCAAGCGTCCCCATGTGTCTGCCACCTTCTCGTCCACCGGCAAGATGCGGCCCTCAAACCAGGCGGCCAGGTCGCTATCCAGCCAATGCTGCAAGGCCTGCTGCTTCTTGCCGGTCGCAAGGCGCTCCACGCCATGGCGTAGCTCTCCCAATGTCAGGGCGCTGATGCACAGGTGTAGCGGCTTCTCGCCGCGCAGAAACTCCTCCACACCACGGTTCGGCTTGGGGCGTACGGTCTCAGAGAGCACGTTGGTGTCGATCAGGTATCTCAAAGCTTCACCGTCCGCGCCCCGCGCTTGTCGCGTACCAGCTTCAGATCAGCCCCGACAAAGGGCGACTTGCGCATGAACGTGAAGAGGTCTTCGCTGGGCTCCGTCGTCGCGTCAAAAGCCTCTTTTGACAGGATCACTGCCACGGCCTTGCCATGCCAAGTGATGGTCTGCGGCGCCCGTCGGGCTTGCCGGACCACCTCGCTGAATCTCGCCTTCGCTTCTTGCAACTGCCACGCGGCCATGGTTTTTCCTCCAAATCTGACTAGTCTGACTATTTTAGAGATATTCGCTGGGCTTGCCAAGCTTATTTTTTAACCGCCTCCTCATAAAAACCCGCCAGCTTCGCGTTAATCGCCTCAGCCGCATAGCTCTTCGCCATCTCGGACGCCTCTTCTGCCTTCTTGGCGCGGGCGGCGGGGTCGTTGAGGATCTGGATGAGCAGGCGGGTGGTGTCGGCTTCGTCATTGGGTTTGGCCAGCCAGCCACCTCGCGCTTCGCCGGGCCCGGCCTGAGCGAAGCCGTTCTTGGCCGAGTCGAAGGCCATCATGTACCCTACGCCCATCGCGTCGGCGCCTAAGACGGGGGTTCCGCGACCCATGGCTTCGATGACGACCATGCCTTGGGTCTCGGTGACGCTTGGAAACGCGAAAAGGTCACTGGCTTGCATCAGATCCAAGACTTTGGCGCGCGGCAGGTAGCCAAGTATTTGAACTTTAGCGCCCAAACCCAGCTTATCGATCTGAGCTTGTAGGTTGGCGCGTTCGGGACCATCGCCAGCGATAAGCAGTTTCCACTTGGGCAGGTCTTTGTCAGCTTTGGCCAAAGCGTTGATGAGCAAGTCCATCTTTTTTTCACGCCCTGTACGGCCGGCGCAACTTAGCAGCAAGGTGTCGTCGGCCACTTCATAATCTGATTTTTTGACGCCGGTCTTGATAAAGACTTCGGCGTTAAGACCGGTGGGCAGGACTTCGATGCGGGTCTTGACGCCATAGCCTTGCAGCACGGTTTGGATGGCGGGAGTCGGCGCGATGATCAACGCGCAGCGATGACACATCCAGCGGGTGTAGGCCCGATTGAACCAGCGGGTGAAGGCGAGGGGCAGGGGCACGTAATGCAGATAATCTTCGAACAGCGTGTGGTAGGTCAGGACCAGCGGTAGCTTGTTGAGCGCGGCTAACGGCAGAGCGATCAGACCCGCGCCGAACATGGCATGCGAATGGATGATGTCACAATCAAAACGACCAAAATGCCGTAGGTTGAAACCGAGCCCCCAGGGCAGCACAAATGTGTATTCGGGTTGAGGATAATAGGGAAAACCAAGCAAACGATAGACGTCTTTTTCGGGCAACTCTCCCGCTAGATGTGGGGCGACGACCAAGGCTTGGTGCCCCTGTTTTACTAGCTCATCGCGGCTGGTGGCCACACTGGTCACCAAGCCATTGACCTGCGGGTGATACGTATCCGTAAAAAAAGCGATCTTGAGCTTGGGCATCAGTAGGCGCGCGCGAAGATGACTTCTTTCTCGGCGGCTTTGCCCGTCAACACGCAAATGCCTGGCTTGTTGGGCTGGTCAAAGGGTATGTTGCGGACCGTCACACCCAAGTCAGACAAGGGCGCCAAGCTGGCTTCCTCGCCACACCAGTAAGCGCGCACAAATCCCGCCGAACCCTTGCCCAGCCAGTCGGCCTTCTTTTTGAAATATTCGCGGAAGGCGGCGTAATCCTTGATGTCGGTGCGCAGATTCTCGGCCAGCATTTTGTCGGCCTGAAATTTGAGACCGCTTTGAATGGCCAGCAGGCGTTCCTGCGCTTTTTCAACGAAAGTATCCGCGGGCTCAAAGTTCTTCTTTTGAATATCAAGACGATCAATCCAGCAAAGCTCGCCTTTGGCTACGTCACGGGGGCCCACTTCGACGATCACCGGGGCGCCTTTCTTGATCCATTCCCAGCGCTTGTCTTGAGATTTTTTGTCGCGTGTGTCGACTTTCACGCGGATGGGCTCACCCTGAAAAGTGCCTTGGCGCAAGCGCTTGGCCACCGACTGGCAAAAGTCCAGCACGCTGGCTTGGTCTGCTTCTTCGCGGATGATAGGCACAAAGACGATCTGGCTTGGGGCGATCGCTGGCGGCAGTCGCAGGCCTTCGTCATCGGCGTGGGTCATGATCAATGCGCCAATCAGGCGGGTGGACACGCCCCAGCTGGTCGTGTGCACAAACTGCATCTGGCTGTCTTTGTCTTGATACTGAATGTTGGCCGCCTTGGCAAAACCCTGGCCCAGGTAATGGCTAGTCCCCGCTTGCAAGGCCTTGCCGTCCTGCATCATGGCTTCTAGCGAATAGGTCGCCTCCGCGCCTGGAAAGCGCTCGTGCGGGGCCTTCTCGCCAACGATGAGCGCTAGCCCCAGCTGCTCGGTCATCAGGGTACGATAGACCTCCAGCATGTTGATAGTCTCCGAGTGGGCTTCTGCTTGGCTGGCATGAGCGGTGTGCCCTTCTTGCCAAAGAAACTCGGTGGTGCGCAAGAACAGGCGCGGACGCAGCTCCCAACGCACGACATTGGCCCATTGATTGATCAACACAGGCAGGTCACGGTAGCTCTGAATCCACTGAGCAAAGCTCTCCGCGATGATGGTCTCGCTGGTGGGCCGAATGACCAAAGGCTCTTCGAGCTCACCCTCAAGCTTGACCTTGCCATCGACGATCTTCAAGCGGGTGTGCGTGACCAGAGCCATTTCTTTGGCAAATCCCTCGACATGCGCGGCTTCTTTGAGAAAAAGGCTCACCGGCACAAAAAGCGGAAAATAACAATTTTCGTGCCCCGTGCGTTTTATCTCGTCATCGAGCAAGCGCTGGATTCGGTCCCAAATGCCCATGCCCCAAGGCTTGATGACCATGCAACCGCGCACCGTCGAGTTCTCGGCCATGTCGGCGCCCGTGATGACCTCTTGGTACCAGTCTGTATAATTTTTTTGACGCGTGTTCTGCATGGGGCTGGCTGAGTGTAAGAAAGGTTATTTGCCGAAGAGGCGCAAGATGTCGTTGAAAGTGGTGAAGATAAAGAGCGCGCCCAGCAGGGCGATGCCCACCGACTGGGCGCCACGCTGGATCTTGGGGCTGAGTGGGCGGCGCATGATCCCTTCAATCACACAAAAAACCAAGGTGCCACCGTCCAAGAGCGGGATGGGCAAAAGATTCATGATGCCTAAGATCAGGCTCAAGCTGCAGACGAGCTGCACCCAATCTTGCCAGCCTTTTTCGGCCTGTTGGTGCGCCATGCGCACGATCGCAACTGGCCCGCCCAAGCTCTCGCGCGCCGAAATGCGCCCCGTAAAGACTTGCGCCAACGACGCGGCCATGCCCACCGCCATGCCAGCGTTGTCCAAGAGTGAATACAGGATCGCGTCACGCGCGCCAAGCTTTTCTCTCGCCGCGCCACCACCGCGCTCGGCCGCGTCTGCACGGACCTTAAATTCTAGGCCCACCAAGCCCAACAACTCTGGCGAAGCCAAGCCTTCGGGCACGGGCTGTTTTTTGGGAGCGCTTAAACTGAGCCGCGCGCCCTTGCGCAGCACCACGATCACAACGGGATCCTGGTCCGCTTTGGCAAACTGCTCCGAGAAAGCAAAGCCGTTCTTTAAAGGCTTGCCCCCGACTTCGAGCACTTCGTCCCCTGGCATAAAGCCCGCCTTCTCGGCTGGCGTCAGCACCATGGCGCGCTCAACCACCTGTGAATAGGGCGGCTTCCCTTCAGTGATCTGCACTCCCATGAGGTACTGTCCACGCTCAGAGTTCAAGCGAGCCGACACCTTCAAATCCACCAATTTTGCGTCGCGCAGGACTTTGACCTTGAGCGGCTGATCTGGATGCACACGGCTGAGCTTGTCCACCATCTTGGCCAAACGTGCGACCCCAGGGACCTCTTGCTCGTCAATACGCAGGATCTGATCACCGACTTGAATGCCACCTGCCGCCGCACCACTGGCGGCCATCACGTTTTGCACCACGGGCGGGCCATAGGGATACGAGCGACCGGTTGTCATGTAGAGCGCAAAGAGGACCAAGACGGGAAAGATCAAATTGACCAGCGGACCTGCCACCAACACCAGGCCACGGCTCCACCAAGCCTGCCCCAAAAATTCGTCCTTGGGATGTTGCTTGTCACCGTCCGCGGCTTCTTCCCATTCGCCAGCAGGTTTGACATAGCCTCCCAACGGCAAAAGCGCCAATTGATAAATCGTGCCCCCGGCAGTCCACTTGATGAGAGGCGGTCCAAATCCGATTGAGAACTTCTCAACCCGGATACCGCGCCAGCGACACATAAGAAAATGTCCAAGCTCGTGAACAAAGATGACCACACCCAGCGAAGCGATCGCGGCGAACATATAAAATAATTGCATCAAAGAGCCTCGATAAAATGACTCGCGTGTGCACGCGCCCACGCGTCGGTATCTAAAATAGCTTTCAAATCTAATGCCGAAGCACTGTCCCGTCTGCGCCAAGCCCTTAAGGTCGTCGCAATCACCTGCGGGATGCCCAAGAAACTGAGCTTGCCAGCGATAAATGCCGCCACCGCTATCTCGTTGGCGGCATTGAGCGCCGCGGGCGCGCAACCACCTAAGTTGCCCGCCTTCAACGCCAGCGCCAAGCACGGAAACCGGTGCGTGTCTGGCGCCTCGAAAGTGAGGGCCTTGAGTCGTGAAAAATCCAAACGCTTGACTGGCCCCGCCAAACGCTGTGGCCACAAAAAGGCGTGTTGAATGGGCAAGCGCATATCGGTGGGGCCCAGCTGAGCCAAAATCGAAGCGTCCACGGTTTCAACCATGCTGTGAATGACTGATTGCGGATGGACCACCACCGCGATGCGATCGTAATCCACGCCAAAAAGCCAGCGGGCCTCAATGACTTCCAGCCCTTTATTCATCATGGTGGCCGAGTCGACCGAGATCTTAGGGCCCATGGCCCACGTCGGATGCTTAAGCGCCTGCGCGACCGTGACTTTCTTTAAACTAGCCATGCTCGCTTGCCTAAAGGGCCCACCCGATGCCGTTAAAATAAGGCGTTTGATGTCGCTAAGACGTGGCAGCGCTTCGAGACACTGAAAAATCGCGTTGTGCTCGCTGTCCACCGGCAGCAAGCGCACCTTGTGCCGCGTCGCTTCGCGACTGACCAACTCACCCGCGGCAACCAGGGTCTCTTTGTTAGCCAGCGCGATGTCTTTGCCCGCGCGTATCGCGGCGAGGGTCGGCACCAATCCCGCGGCGCCCACGACGCTCGTCAAAACCATATCGCACGCAGGCAGGGCGGCGACCCGCTCCATGGCGTCGGGTCCAATCCACACGCGTGGCTTTTTACCCCGAATGCCGCCGATCTTTGTCTTGAGCCACGCGCCTGCTTGAACGTCGCTGATAGCGACATGCTCAGGTTTAAATTCAACGGCCTGGCGATAAAGCGCCTTGGCCGAGCGCCCCGCGGCCAAGGCGGTGACGCGCACCTGATTTTTTAGATGCTTCGCGACCGACAACGCACTCACACCCACCGAGCCAGTCGATCCAAGAATGGCGATACGTCGCTGAGCCACTAGAGCGCGCCTAGGCGCAGGGCGACCCAATAGATCAAAGGCGCGACAAAGAGGCCACTGTCCATCTTGTCTAAAAAGCCACCGTGTTGGCTTATCATTTGGGAACTGTCTTTGACACCCGCATAGCGCTTAAGCATCGACTCAAAAAGGTCGCCGCCCTGAGCCAAAAGACTCGCGGGCACGCTCCACATCGCAAAGCCCATCGCACTCAAAGGAAAACCCGCTGGAAAGAGCCATGGCAGTAAAAGGCCCGAGAGCAGCGCGTTGATCGCAATGCCTCCCCAAAATCCCTCCCACGTCTTGTTGGGCGAGTAGGGGCTAAACTTGCGCTTGCCAAAGGGGCGACCCACAAAATAGGCGCCCGCGTCGTACATCCACGCATACCACATCACTAAAAGCACCCACCAAGCGCCCAAAGACAAGGCGTGCAGTTTGAGCACCTGCGTCCCTAAGACGCCCAAATAGAGCACGCCGCTCAACTCGGCCCAAAAAATTGGCACACCTTTCTCGATGTCAACGCGCGTCACGCGCCACAGCGCGGCCAAGACAAAAAAGAGTGCCAGCCCTAAGGATGAATTTGCCAATGTGGACAGGCCCAGCAACGACTCAGGCAACCAATCCCCCAAGGCCACAGGCAGCAGACCCGCGCTTAAGACCAAGCAGCCCAACCATGGTCGGATCACAACATCGCGACCGATGAACATGCGCCGATACTCGTCATAAGCCACACCCACACCCAAGACAATAAAAAGACGAAAAGCTTGGCCGGGCTGCATGAAAAGCAGACCAAAAAGTAGCGGCAAGATGATTGCGGAAGAGACAATGCGAAAAAGCACGTGGCCTCGCGGAAAGTTAGCGGCGGGGAGCGACATCGCCGAAGCGACGTTCGCGTTTAGCAAAATCCTTGAGGGCCGCCAAAAGCTGGGGCTTACGAAAATCTGGCCAAAGTGTTGGAGTGAAATAAATCTCAGCGTACGCGGTCTGCCAGATCAAGAAATTAGAGAGTCGCAGCTCTCCGCTGGTTCGAATGACAAGGTCGGGGTCCGGCATGCCCGCGGTCGACAAGTGCCGCGCCAAGGCCTCTTCGTCCACGGCATCCGCTTTGAGCCGTCCCGCACGCACTTCGTGCAGCACCCGCCGGGTCGCATCCACCAAGTCCTGACGACCACCGTAATTGAGCGCCAAGGTCAGCACCAGACCCGTGTTGGCCGCGGTGCGCTTGATACTGGCTTCGAGCTCCTTGCGAGCCAAGGCAGGCAAAGCGTCCAGGCGCCCAATGGCCCTCAGACGCACATTGTTGGTGTGCAGTTCGGCCAGCTCTTGGCGCAAATAAGTAGCCAGCAACGCCATCAAAAAAGTGACTTCGGCTTTGGGTCGCCTCCAATTTTCACTGCTAAAAGCGTAAAGCGTCAAATAGGGGATGCCCCAGTCACTGCAGGCTTTGACCATCGCGCGAACCGAATCGAGCCCAACCTTATGTCCCGCGACCCGCGGCAGCGCGCGCTTGCGGGCCCAGCGACCTTTGCCATCCATGATGATGGCCACATGTTGCGGCTGGCGTTCAGGGTCAGGGACTGTGCGTTTTGGAATGGTCCATTCAAAAAAACGGCCCCGTCCGCGCGGAGCCGAAACTCTTAAAGGGTCAGGATCTCTTGTTCTTTTTTGGTGGCAAGCTCATCCACCTTTTTGATGGCAGCGTCCGTCGCCTTTTGGACCTGAGTCTCTCCGTTCTTGGCCTCGTCCTCGCTGATCTCTTTAGCTTTGGCGGCGGCCTTGACCTTTTCGTTCGCTTCCCGGCGCAAGTTGCGCAAAGACACGCGCGCGTCCTCGGCCAACTTCTTAATATGCTTGGCCAGCTCTTTACGGCGCTCTTCGGTCAAAGGCGGAAATGACACACGGATCAATTTGCCATCGTTTTGCGGTGACAAACCCAGGTTGGCGGCGTGCAACGCTTTTTCCATCTCGGCCAAAGCACTGGCGTCGTAGGGCTTGATCTCGAGCGTGCGCCCTTCGACCACGTGCACGTTGCACAATTGCGTCAGTGGCGTCTCGGTGCCGTAGTAGTTGACTTTGACCCCTTCGAGCACCGCGCTGGTGGCGCGGCCCGTGCGAATGGTGCCAAAATCTTTCACCATGTGCTCGATCGATTTTTCCATCTTGTCGCGAGCGTCTTTTGCATTTTGTTCGATCATCATTTCACCAGAGTGCCGATTTCTTCGCCCTGCACCGCCCGGCGGATATTGCCGTTCTTGTGCAGGTCAAAGACCAAGACTGGTAACTTGTTCTCTTCGCATAACGTGAACGCGGTCGCATCCATGACTTTGATACGCCGCTGAAAAACCTCTTGAAACGTCAAGCTCTTGAACCGTTTCGCGCCCGCGTGCTTTTTTGGATCGGCGCTATAGATACCGTCTACCTGAGTCGCTTTCATGATGATATCGGCGCCGATCTCGATGGCGCGCAAGGCGGCGGCCGTGTCCGTCGAAAAATACGGATTGCCCGTTCCTGCCGCAAAGATCACAACCCGGCCTTTTTCTAAGTGTCGCACAGCTCGACGACGGATAAAGGGCTCGGCGACCTTTTGGATCTCGATGGCGCTCAAGACGCGCGTGTTGACGTCCAGTTTTTCGAGAGCGTCTTGAAGCGCCAGCGAATTGATGATCGTCGCCAACATCCCCATCTGATCGCCGGTCACGCGGTCAATGCCACCACGTTCGCCGACTTGCCCCCGAAAAATATTTCCACCGCCAATGACAAGGCCCACCTGCACGCCCAATTTTACGATCTCGCGCACCTGCTTACAGATGCTGATGACCGTGACTGGATCAATACCAAACGGCTTGCCACCCGCAAGGGCTTCGCCCGATATCTTTAGCAGGACTCTGCGGTACTTGGCTTTTTGCTTTGGCACGTCAGCTCCCGATGGCTTAAACCCCTACTTTGACTCGCACAAAAGTGCTGATCGTAAGTGTGTCGCCAATCTTGGCACCCACTTGCTTGACCAGCTCATGGATCTTGATGCCGCTGTCTTTGACAAATAATTGGTCCATCAGGGTGATCTCTTGCAAGACCTTGCCTAATTTACCCTCGGCGATTTTCTCGATGATGTTGGCTGGCTTGCCAGCGCCCTGCTGTTGAGCCTGGGTGTTGGCGATCTCGCGCTCGCGGGCGATGATCTCTGGGTTGATCTGTT
The DNA here is from genome assembly GCA_031365225.1 of candidate division FCPU426 bacterium. Classification (GTDB taxonomy): domain Bacteria; phylum Oederibacteriota; class JAJYGY01; order JAJYGY01; family DAIDJD01; genus JANLXT01. Next base: position 10,469 of record JANLXT010000303.1, on the reverse strand, counting down.
CACGCGTCACGACTTCGGCGGGTGGCAAGTTACCTGCCACTTGCATCGCGAGGTCCCGCGCAAGCTCTAGCAACTCAGCCTTGCTGACGCTATCGGCCTTGCCGCACTCCACGGCCACCAAAGCCGCCAATTTGCCATCGCTGTGCACGTACGATCCCAAGACGCCCTGCTTGACTTGCAGAGTGGCCACACGCGCCAAAGCCATGTTCTCGCCTAGTCCGGCGATCAAGCCCTTGACGGTGTCGTCGATCGAGGTTCCGTCAGCGCCTTTGACTGAGAGCAGCGCCTGCGCGGCTTCTGTCGCGTTGCCCGCGGGCCAGGCGCCGAGCGCGGTCCGCGCGATGCCTTGCACGGCGGCTTTAAACTTGTCGGTGCGCGCCACAAAGTCGGTCTCGCAATTAACTTCGACGATCACACCCTTCGAGCCGCTGATCACGAGTGACACCAAGCCTTCGGCCGCGGCCCGTCCCGCTTTTTTACCCGCCGAAGCGATGCCTTTTTCGCGCAACCACTTGACAGCCTTTTCGATGTCGGCGTCATTCTCTTCTAAAGCTTTTTTACATTCCATCATTCCGGCACCCGTGCTTTCGCGAAGGCGGCGTACTTGATCTGCAGTAATCGTTGCCATGCTAATGTTTTCCTCTAATCAAAGCCCGCCCCGCTCCCACAAAAGGGGGCGGGGCGAGGTTGGAGTCACGGTGGTTTAGTGTGTGGTCGGAGCGTGCGCGATGGGAGCAGCCGCGATCGCCGCCGCTTCGCCACCTTCTTCGTACTTAAGTGAGTTGGTCTTGTCTTCAACGACATCTTCTAGCTCGGCAGCTTCGGGCGCAGCCAAACCAGCGATCTCGCGGCCTTCTTTGATCGATTCTGCCAAGACCGACGCCATCAGTTTGATAGAGCGGATCGCGTCATCGTTGCTAGGAATTGGAAAGTTGATCTCGTCAGGATTGCAATTGGTATCGACCAACGCGACGATCGGAATGCCGAGGCGTTGGGCTTCCATGACCGCGGTGCGTTCTTTGTGGGGGTCGATGATAAAAATCGCGTCGGGCAAGCGGCTCATGCCTTCAATGCCGCCCATGTTTTTTTGCATGCGCTCTAAGAGTTTTTCTTTGACCATCACTTCTTGCTTGGGCAGACGCGCCAAGGACCCGTCTTCTTTGCTCTTTTTTAGAGCGCGAAAACGCAAAAGCGAACGGCGCACAGTGGTGAAATTGGTCAGCGTGCCACCCAACCAACGTTGGCTGACATACGGCATGCCACAGCGCGAGGCTTCGTCTCGCACCGAGGATTGCGCTTGTTTTTTTGTACCGACGAACAGGACAGTGCCGCCCTTGGCGGCGATCCCGCGTACGAACTCAATTGCGGTTTTGAGGCGGGTGGCGGTCTTTTGCAGATCGATGATATAGATGCCGTTACGCTCGCCAAAGATAAAACGAGCCATCTTTGGGTTCCAACGGCGCTTCTGGTGGCCAAAATGCACCCCAGCTTCTAGCATCTTCTTGATGGTAAGTTCAATTGCCATCGCAGGACTCCTTGCGGTTTTGTGTTGCGAGTGCCGTCTTGGCGCCAGACCCTCGATTTCTCTCGAGGGACCACCGGCCCGGTCGGCAAACGCATGGGATTTCTTAGTCGATTGACTAAGATTCTGAGGACGCTTCAGGGACCGTCCTCGAAGAGGCACTATATTAGAGCAAACGAGCTCGGCTTGGCAAGGCGCTAAGATTAATTTCGCGCGGGCCGAAAAAGCCTTCTATTAAAGCGATTTAGGTCCTGTAGCTAGCGTTGATCTTGACGTAGTCATAGCTCAAATCACTGGTAAAAACTGTCGCTTCGGATTTGCCGAGGTTGAGATTTATTTCGACCTCAACTTCTTTACGCTTTAAGAGCCCTAACGCCTTGGCCTCGCTAAACTCGACCGCACAACCACCCTTGGCAACCTTCAATCCACCAAAGCTAACGTCAACCTTGGCGGGATTGATCTTGATGGGTGCATTGCCCAACGCCGCGAGAATACGACCCCAGTTGGCATCCATACCAAACATGGCAGTTTTGAAAAGGCTACTCTTGGCGATGGCCATGGCAGCTTCACGCGCTTCTTTAAAGGTTGGCGCACCAAGCACCTTGATCGAGATAAATTTGGTGGCGCCTTCACCGTCCAAGACCACGCGCCGCGCCAACTCTTGCGCGACCTGGGTGAGCGCTTCGGCAAATTTAACGCCATCGCCCGCCATGGTTTTGATGGGCTTATTGCCCGCGCGGCCATTGGCCATGATCAAAACCATATCATTGGTGCTGCAGTCCCCGTCCACCGTCACGCAGTGAAAGCTAGCGTCCACCGCCGTGACCAAAGCTTGGCGCAAGACATCCGGCGCGATGGACGCGTCCGTGGTGATAAACGCAAGCAAGGTCGCCATGTTGGGATGGATCATGCCAGAACCCTTCGCCATCCCGCCCAAGCGCACAGGCTTGCCCCCAAGACTGACCGTCATGCTGTATTCTTTGACAAAAGTATCCGTTGTCAGGATCGCACGAGCGGCTTCTTCGCCACCTTCGACGCTGAGACTGCGGGCAGCTTCTTCAATTCCCTTGGCAACCTTGTCCATGGGCAAGAATCGACCGATCACGCCCGTGCTCGCGACCAAAACTTCTTTGTCAGGCAAGCCCAGATGATGGCCCACGAGAGATCCCATTTTTTCTGCGTCGGCCAAGCCCTGCGCGCCCGTGCAACTGTTGGCGTTGCCAGCGTTGATCACCACGGCGCGCGCGCTTCCGCTGGCCACGCGTTTGGCGGTCAGCAGTACCGGCGCGGCTTTGATCTGATTCACGGTGAAAACTCCCGCCACCGTGGCCGGGGTCTCACTATGGATGATCGCCAAATCAGAGGCGTTGTTCTTTTTTAGTCCGCACTTCACGCCCGTGGCAAGAAAGCCTTTGGCAAAAGTAATGGACCCACTGTGTTGGGTGGTCTTCATGACGCTCCTCTTAAACGGTCGGGGCAGCCAGGGTGGTCAAACCCTCGGTCTCTCCCCAACCCATCATCAAATTCATATTCTGCACAGCTTGAAACGCCGCGCCCTTGCCTAAATTATCCGTGCAACTAATCACGATCACACGCCCCGTTCTGTCGTCCACGCTCAAACCAATGTCGCAGAAGTTGGTACCCCGTGAGGCACGCAAGCTGGGCAATTCACCCGCGGGGTAGAGCCGTACAAAGGGCGCATGCGCATAAAATTCAGCATAAACCTTGAGCAAGTTTTCCGCGGTTTGCGGCGCATTCAAGCTAGCGTAACAGGTCGCCAAGATCCCCCGCGAAAGCGGAAGCAGGTGCGGGGTGAAGGTAACCGTGACGGGCTGCCCCGCCAAAGCGCCTAACTCTTGCTCGATCTCGGGGATGTGTTGATGAACCCCGCCCACCTTGTAGGCGCTAAAATCGTCGTAAACGTTGGCGAACTGTGAACTGGCGACTAACTTTTTACCTGCGCCACTGACACCGCTTTTTGCGTCAATAATCACGCTATCTATCTTGATGAGCTTGGCCGCGACCAAAGGCGCCAAGGCGAGGATGCTGGTGGTGGTGTAGCAACCCGGGCTGGCGACCAAACTGCTCTTGGCAATGGCTTCTTTATGCAGTTCTGGCAAGCCATAGACCGCCTTGTCCCGCAAGCCATCCGGCGCGGGCTCGTGGCGATAAAAAATCTTGTAAGCCTCACCATCCCGCAAACGCAAGTCGCCCGAAAGATCCACGACCTTGAGCCCCGCCTCGACGAGAGGAGCGGCGAAAGCCATCGACTGCGTGTGGGGCAAAGCTAAAAACACAAAGTCTGCCCGATCCTTGAGCGACGCGGCATCTAATTTTTCGAACTTGAGCTCGGTCTGCGACCGCAGCGCGGGGTAGAGGCTGGCAACGCTCTCGCCCGCCGAACTATCCGCGCCTAAGGCCACCACTTGGACACGCGGATGCTTGAGCAGGACCCGCAACAATTCGGCCCCGCTGTATCCGCTCGCGCCAAGGATGGCGATCCGAACTTTGGTCATCCGCTCACTTTCTCTACAAAGTATCCGCGCTTGAGCTCGTCCACCCACTCTTCAAGCCGCTTTTGAACTTTTTGCTGATAAAGGATGTTGCGTATCTGGCCCTTCACTTCATCAAAGGTTTTTTGTTCGCCTGCCTTGCGCTCGTCAACAAAGAGCAACTGCCATCCCACGCTGGTGTAGACAGGTCCCGCCACTTGACCGGGCTCGACGCTAAAAGCAGCCTTGTCAACGGTGTCTTCGCTGGCGCCACGCTCGATCCAACCTAAGAGCCCACCTTGTTCTTTGGTCAGCTCATCTTTGCTCTGGCGTTTGGCAAGCGCGATAAACTCGGCTTTGGGTGACTTGGCCTTGCGCACCCGCTCTAACAAACGACGCGCCTCGCTCTCTTGGTCAGCCCCAAAGACGATATGCCGCAGCAAGACTTGTTCGCCCACAGAAAAATTAGCCACGTGCCCATCAAAGAACTTTTGAGCATCTTCGTCCGCGACACGAACGCTGGGTCTAAACTCAGATTCTTTGACTTTAAGCATGCGCTGAAAAGTCATCGTGTCCCGCACGTGTTCGCGCAAGCGATTGCGAAACTCAGGGAGCGTCAGGCGCTCGCCCGCCAACTGGGCCTCAAAATCATCTTGGTTGGTGAAGCGGCGCCGAGCCTCATCAAAAGCTTTTTCCATGGATTCTTCGATCTCGACCGAACTGGGCAAATAGGGGTTGTTGCCAGCCTTGCCTGAATCAAGCGCGTCTTTAAATCCTGGTGGCCCCTCTTTGGCCGAGAGAATCACGAGCTTCTCTTCGATCATTTTGTCTAAAATCTTCACTTTGGCCTCGGCAAGTCGCTTTTGGCCTTCACTTGTGGCGCGCTCGGCAGGGCTCATGCTGGCCTCTAACATGCGGCCTGCCTGCTCGACATCCCAGCTACTGACAATCTCGGGACCCACTTTGGCGGCGACGCGTTGCAAGACGCGCGCACCTTCGGCGCTCGCTTGAGCGGCCACCAAAAAAGCAAGGGTCAAAATGAGGGCGATATTTTTTGGTCTCATGATACTGGTCTTGGCGGACCCTGTGTCACGCGCGTGATCTTGGCGCGCTGGCGCAGGTTGGCCAACCATTCCTGATAAAGAGGTTGTTCTAAGGTACGTTGTAGCTCGGCCCGCACTTGCGGCGCCGCTTGGTCTAAGCTATATCCAAACGCAGGTCGGTTATCTTCGATTAAAAAAAGATGCCAGCCCCACCGTGTCGTGATGATGTTGCTGACCTTGCCTGGCTTAAGCGTTGCCACGGCCTGGGCGATCTCTTTGGGTAAATTTCGAGCGCTGATCAAGCCCAAATCGCCCCCAGCGTCCGCCTCGGCCGAAGCCGAGTGTTTGCGCGCCACTTCGTCGAAGGGGTCGCCCAATTGCAGCTCGCGCTGTGCTTGTTCAATCAAGCGTCGGCGATGGGTAAAAATCTGCCTCAACCGCATACGTGCAGGACGCCGGAACTCGGTCACGTGTTCCCAGTAATAGTCTTTAATGTCTTGGCCGCTGATCTGGATCTTGTCGCGCAAGGCGCGATGGACCCCGTCACTGATGAGGGTCTCTTCGTGAATTCGATCAACCCAGTCTTGCCAGCGCAATTTATTTTCTTCGAGCGCGGCCATGAAGACTGGCGTCGCACTACCGCCCAGCGCAAGACGAATCGCACTTTCGTGATCGGATTCATTGATGCGTGCACCAAGGCGGTGCGCTTCGGCGACCATCAAGCGTCGATCAATGATTTCTTGCAAAGCCTCTTCGGCGGCCACGCTCAGAGCCGCAGGAGCGCCTTGAAAGCGCAGTTCTAGTTCGACTTGCGCTCGCGTGATCGGGGCGTCGTCCACCCAAGCAACGACATCCACGGGGTGCCGGTGGCAAGCCAGCCCAAAGGCAAGGCCAATCGCGCTAGCGAGCCAGCGCCGCTTCGACATGCACCGCGACCGGAACTCGTTTACCCGCTTCTGCGACAAGTTTTTCTAAGATCATCTGCTGCATCAAGCTGTCGCGAACCTGCTCAAAACTACGTGTCTCTTGAGCGCCGTTGGCGAGCTTTTGCTTGGCAAAGGTCTCACGCAATTCTTTGGCGGTGATCGTGATAGCGCCTTGGCGAGCTTGCACCAGCGCATCGATCAAAGCCTTGGTCTCGACAGCGCGTTCTAAGCCCTCGGTCTGTGTCTGGGCGTTTTCTATGGCAGTCTTAAGCTCGAGCCTCAATTGAGCCACGCGTTTGGCGACGGTCTCTTTAAAGCGGGGATCCTTGTCCAATCCCAGCGATCGCGCTTCATCCGCCAAAAGCTCTTGCCGTATGACCTGTTCTAAAACTTGTCGGCGAAGTTCGTCATTGACCACTTGCTCGGGCCGAATCGACTGATAAATACGTAATTGCCGTTTAAAATCGCTGACGCTGATGCTTCGTCCACCGATTTCGGCAACACTTGGGTCGCTGCATGCTCCCAAGGACAAGAGAAACAGCGCTAAATAAGGATTTGAGCGTTTTAGCATTCTTTGTTTCATAAAGCGAAAAAGGGAGCCACCCCGAAGGGGGTTCAACTCCCGTTCGGGATTTTAACATACTGTTTCAGCCTGGGCAACAGGCTTTTGAGCGTGCTACGCGCTTGGCCGGGCTCTGTGGCAAGCGCTAGGCCGGGAGGAGGGCCTTGCAAAAAGCGTATTTGACCACGGTAGGTCGCCAATAAATCTTTGGCCAGCTGAGGCCCCGGGACCGAATCTGGGTAAAATCGCAAGACGATCTGGTCAGATTTTTGAGTAACTTCACTCAAGCCCAATAGACGCGCCCAGACACGAACTTGGACGACTTCTAAGAGGCTGACCACGGGCAAGGGCAAAGAACCATACCGATCGCGCAGCTCTTCTTCTAGCTGGGTCAATTCTTGCGTGTCGCTGGCCGCGGCTAAACGTTTGTACCAATCTAATTTTTGTCGGCCATCGGCGATGTAGGTCTCAGGGATAAAAGCATCTTGATCCAAATTGAGGGTGGGAGTCCGCACCTGTTCGATCTCTTCGCCTTTCATTTGAGACACTGCCTCGTTGAGCATATGACAATACATATCAAAACCTACCGCGGCCACATGCCCGTGCTGTTGCGGCCCCAAGATATTGCCCACGCCCCGGATCTCTAGGTCGCGCATAGCGACTTTAAAGCCGCTACCCAACTCGGTGAACTCTTCAATCGCGGCCAAGCGGCGCTCGGCGACTTCGGGCAGAGAACGTCCGCGTGGATAAAAGAGATAACAATAAGCCTGGCGCTCGCTGCGGCCCACACGCCCACGTAGTTGATACAACTGCGACAACCCAAAATCTTCGGCGTGATCGATCAAGATCGTATTCACATTGGGGATATCTAAACCACTCTCAATGATGGCGGTGGCCACGAGCACATCGTGCTGCTTGGCGACAAATTGCATCATGATCTGCTCTAGCTGGTCCTTGGGCATCTGTCCATGCGCCACCGCCACAGTCGCCTCGGGTAACAGCTCGCGCAATCGAGCCGCGACTTTTTCGATGTCGCGCACGCGGTTGTGCACAAAGAAGACCTGGCCACCCCGCGCCAATTCTTGGGTCATGGCCTCGCGGGTGAGCTTGGGGTCGTCTTCGAGGACATAGGTCCTGACGGGCAGACGATCCAGCGGCGGGGTCTCGATCAAGCTCATGTCCCGCATGCCCGCCAAGCTAAAATGCAAAGTGCGTGGCACAGGTGTGGCGGACATCGCCAGCACCGCGACATGGGCCCGCATCTCTTTAAGCCGCTCTTTGTGGCTGACGCCAAAGCGCTGTTCTTCGTCAATGATGATCAGGCCCAGCCGCTTAAACTGAACATCCTTGCTGAGCAAGCGGTGCGTACCCACCACGATATCGACGCTTCCATCGAGCAGCGCCTGCACGGTCTTTTTTTGCTCGGAGGCGCTGCGAAAGCTGGACAAAAGATCAAGGCGCAGGGGAAAGCCCTGCAAGCGCGCTAAAAAATTATCATAGTGCTGCTGGGCCAAGAGCGTCGTGGGGACCAGCACCGCTACTTGCTGCCCAGCCACCGCGATCTTAAAAGCCGCGCGCAACGCCACTTCGGTCTTGCCAAAACCGACGTCGCCACAGAGCAGACGATCCATGGGGCGTTGGCCTTCCAGATCGCGCTTCACATCTTCGATGGCACGGCGTTGATCCTCGGTCTCTTCAAAAGGAAAGCTCTCTTCGAAGGCGACCTGCCAGGTCGAATCGGGCCCGCTGCCGGGACCCTGGGCCACTTGTCTGGCAGCGTAGATCTTGAGCAATTGTTCGGCCAACGCCGCCACGTTTTTTTTGACGCGCTCCCGCGCTGCGGCCCACGCGGCCCCGCCCAGCTTGTGCAGGCGTGGGTCGACTTCCCCGCCCAGGTACTTTTGCACCATGTCCACTTGATCCACGGGCACATAAAGCTTTTCTTGATCAGCGTACTCGAGGCACACAAAGTCTTTGGCGTGCCCCTCGATATCCAGCCGCACCACCCCCCTAAAAAGCCCGATCCCGTGCTGCACATGCACCGCGTGATCGCCAGTCTTTAGCTCGGCAAAGCTCTCAATCTTGCGGGCGTTCTTTAAGCCCTTGTAGCGATGGCGATAGGCGCGCGGCGCGCTTTGCTTGGGGCGTCGCAAGATCTCTTGGTCGCTGAGCAAGACCAAGCCAAGCTCAGGGGCGACAAAGCCGCGTTCAAAATGACCCAGCGCCAAGCCCAACTCGCCATCGCCCAGATCGCCGGGTTGGCGCTGCTCAGAGATCTCGACAGGGATGTAATGTCGGGCACTCAGCTCTTGGCTCAACAAGGTCAAGTCACCATGGGTGCGACAGACTAGCGCCACATCCATCTTCTTTCCCATCCAAATAGCCAGCTCGCGCTCAAGATGCCCTAAGTCGCCCGGGCTTAGATCTACCCCTTTCAGCCCCAACGCAAAAGGACGCGCCGCGCCAAACTCTGGCAAGCTATGGGTCAAAAGGCTAAGGCCCACGCGGTCGCAAGCGCCCAATCCCGCGAACAGCTCAACCTCGCTCAAGAGAAAATCTTGAGGATCAGCAAAGAGCAAACCGCTCTCCGCGCGTTTATCACGCACCCGTGTCGCCTCGTCTCTTAGTCCCTGCAGGCGGTCGCGCAAGAGTTGAGGTTGGTCCACCAAGACCAGTGGCCGCTCGGACCACTGGCTCAGGTAATTGAAAAGGCTGGTGGCCGGATAAAAGAAGGGTAAGAGAAAATCTTGTCCCGAATAATTGCTCTGCTCGGAGAGTTTGTCATGCCACTGCTGGCGCTGAGGTTTGCGTAGGCCGGGCGCCTTTAGGATACGTTCTAGGCCTGCCTCTTTGGTCTGTGGATCTAAGAGCAAGAGCTGAAAGGGCATGACTTCAAGCTGTTCTAGCTCGAGGCGACTTTTTTGAGTGCTTGGGTCAAATTCACGCAGACTGACGAGTGTGTCGCCCTCAAATTCTAATCGCACCGGCGCGTCGCGATCGGGCACAGCAATATCCACGATGCCGCCACGCACCGCAAAATGGCCAGGCTCTTCAACAGCGTGTTCGCGGGTGTAGCCCAAGCGCACGAGCTGACGCGAGATCTCGTCCAAGGGGTAGTCTTGGGCTAATCGAAAGAGGACCTGGCTACCGAGCATCGCTTCGGGTGAGCTTAACTTTTGGCAGAGCGCCTCGAGCGAGGCCACCACGATCAAGGGCTCGCCTTGAGCCAAGCGCCGCAAGATCAAGAGACGCTCGATATCACGGCCATGCTCTCGGTTGACCGAATCCATCGTTTGCACTTCGGCCGCGGGAAAGTAGACCAAGGGGTCCTGACCGGGATCAAGCAGGGTGGGGTACTTGACCGCGAACGTCGAGACCTGATCAGAGCGTGACAAGCTGGCAAAACCCTGCAAAAAAAACCTTAATCCATCGGCCAGCTCGAGCGCTCCCGCTTCGTCCGCGGCCAAGACCAAAGTCGGCCGTCGTGCCCGAGCGATCAACGCGGCGCCCACATAAGCTCGCGCCGCGCCACCCACCCCTGTCACCCAGGCGGGCGCGTGATCCTGCAAGGCGCGCAACAATGCCTCACCCGGACCACGCTGATACAATCGATCAAGCCAAAGCTTAAAGAGCATGCCACGCATCCTTAGAACGCCAAAAAGCCGAGGCTTCCCTCTTAGGGAAGCCTCGGCCGAACTCGATCTGTTTCAGCCCAACAATTTAGGGTTGATCGGTGTTGTGTCCAACGTAGAAGCGATGTTGCAACACATCCACGCCGTTCAAGGCTAGGTACAAGGTGTACCAGCCTTTGTCTTTGAACTCGACTTTCCAGGGCAATTCCACTTGGAAGTCAGTCAACTTGTTAAAGAGGTTGAAGGCAAAAGGCTGCTCGGTTTGCGCGAGCACAGCACCCTTGGCGTCAAC
>JANLXT010000242.1:0-3030 GCA_031365225.1 candidate division FCPU426 bacterium | reverse complement strand
CCTTTCGGGCGGCGTCTTTTTTTTGTGAATGCCATGGCCACGCGTCTCAGCAACGTCAAGCTTCCAGCCTTTCATGCGCACACCCATTGGGACCCCCATCCGCCCACGTCCATGCTCTGGGTGCGCCATGGGGAGACCGAGTGGAATGTCCAGCGTGTGATCCAAGGTTGGCAAGGGACGGGCTTGAATAAGCTAGGTTTTGCTCAGGCGCGCGAACTAGCGCGGCGCATCAAGACGCTAGGCCTGAAGGCCGATCTTGTCCTGACATCGGACCTGCTGCGGGCCAAGCAGACAGCGCGCGTCATCGCCAAAAGTTTGGGACTTAAGCTGAGCGTCTGGCCCCTTTTGCGCGAGCGAAAATTTGGCGAGTGGGAAGGCAAGCGCATCGAAGACGTGCTTGCTGACTTTAAGCTGGGACCCAAATCGCGCAAGGACCCTTTTTTGGCGTTTGATCCAAAGGGTGGAGAGAGCATGGCGGCCTTTGGTCGCCGCACCGAAAAGGTTCTGCGTCGTATTGAAAAAGAATGCATGGGAAAAACCGTGATCGTGGTCTCCCACGGTGGCCCCATGCGCATCGCGGCTTGCTTGGCCTGCGGCATTCCCTTAAATAAGTATTTTTTGCTGGGGCGCCCTGGCAACACCGCGATCAGCATGATCCAAAGCCAAGGCGGCACCCGCTGGGTAGAATCGTATAACGACACCGCGCACCTCGAAGCCAAACGTGTGGCGCGAAAGAAGCGGGTATGAATCCTCTGCGAGCCTACATCGGGGGTGTGCGTAGCGGCAAAAGCCAGGCGGCTTTAGACGCGCTGCTGTTAGCATTGCCCCGCCTGAAGGGCGCTAAAACCGCGTACTTTGCCACCTTGCTAAGCCAAGGCGCAGGCAAAGACAAGTCGCTTGCGCTGCGTCTAAAAAAGCACCGCTTGGCGCGTCCGACCTCATGGACCACGCTTGAGGTCGGCACTCAGCTCGAAAAAGCCGCGACGCTCGCCCAGCGCTCGGGTCACGACGTATGGCTGGTGGATGGCCTGGGGCTATGGGTGGCTTTGCGCATGCGCAGCGGCGAGGGCGCCGTGCTAGCCGAGCTAAAAAGATTTTTGGCGTTGGCCGCGCAAACCAGGCTTTGTCTGATCGTCTTGGACGAAGTAGGGCAAGGCGGGGTGGCGGGGCATCCGGTCGCGCGTGAATTTGCGGATATCAATGGTTTGGTCAATCAGGCGGTGGCGCAGGCCGCCAAGCAGGTCTTGAGCGTGCAAGCCGGCCTGACGCAAAGGCTCAAATAATGCGCCCGCATGGCGCGGACATCTATGACGCCGCGGGCAAGCCGCGTCGGATCTTAGATTTTTCTAACACCGTGGCAGAGGCGGGGCGCGCTCCCCAGTGGCGCGGCATGGCGCGCCGGCTTTTGGGGCGCTTGGAAGGGTATCCGCAGCCCAAGGCCAAGAGCTTAGCGTTGGGGATCGCGGATCGCCTTGGCACGGCGCCTGGCACCGTCTTGGTCGCCAATGGCTCGAGTGAGGCCATGGATTGGGCCGCGCGCGCCTGGCCCAACGCTTTGATCGAGCTACCCCATTTTGGAGAATACCCCCATTTTTTCGCCAGACAAAAGGCTCACTTTAAGCTGTGGATGGGAACACCACCCGCCCGCGCGCCTTGGACGAAACCGCGGCGTGGCCAGACCGTGTGGCTAGCTGATCCGGCCAATCCCAGTGGTTTGCGTCTGGGATTGGCCGAACTGCGACGTCGGGCCAAGGCATGCCGGCGTGTGGGCGCGCGCTTGCTCTTGGACCAAGCGCTGGATGCGCAAGTCTTGGGCAAGCTGGATCGCGGTTTAGAGAAACTTGCGGCGAGCGCTCCGGGCTTTGTGATCCTGCGCAGTTTGAGCAAAGGCTTGGGTTTGCCTGGCTTGCGGTTGGGATACGCGCTTGGACATCCCAGTGAGATCGCGGCGCTGGCACGTTTTCAAGATCCTTGGTCCGTGAATAGCCTCGCCCAAGCCATGGGCCTGTGGGCCTTTGAGAGAGAGCTGAGCGATGGCCCACGGCGGCGTGCGCAATTGATACTTTGGAAACGTGATCTGCTCAAACGTTTGGCGCCGCTCAAGCTTTGGATCTGTCCCTTGAGATCTGACACGGGTTATTTTTTGGCGAAGCTCAGCCCCCAAGCTCCCAGCGCTAGTTTGCTGGCGCAGACCTTGGATGACGCTGGATTGCTTGTGCGGGATTGCAGCAACTATGGTGCGTGGGGACAAAGTTATTTGCGGCTAAATCCGCGAGCGCCGAAAGAGAACGCGCGTTTTGTGAAAGCCTTGCGCGTGGCCCTCAAGGTGCTGGCATGACCCAAAAGCCAAATTTGTTTCAAGTGATGGTCTTGGGGTCGGGCTCGCATGTGGGCAAGTCCCTTGTGGCGACCGGGCTCTGCCGCATTTTGGCGGACCGTGGCTTGCGCGTGGCGCCCTTCAAAGCTCAAAACATGGCCTTGAACTCGGCCGTGACCGCGGACGGTGGCGAGATCGGTCGTGCCCAGGCCCTGCAAGCGCTGGCGGCTAGGGTCCTGCCACGCCGGACGATGAATCCAGTGCTGCTTAAGCCTGTCCGTGGGCACGGCAGCCAATTGGTCTTGCTGGGCGTGCCGCAGGGTCATTTTAGCACCCGTCAATATTTTAAGCTTTGGCCCAAGGTGGCTGCCGTGGCCAAAGAAGCTTGGACCGGGCTAGCTTTGGAGCATGATGCCTTAGTCATCGAAGGCGCAGGATCGCCCGCCGAGGTCAATTTGGCCCATCGGGACCTAGCTAACCTTGAGACGGCTCGTTTTAGCGGGGCGCCGTGGATCTTGGTCGTGGATATCGAGCGGGGGGGCGCGTTTGCCGCGACCGTGGGCACCCTGGCTCTGGTTCCAGCTTGGCTACGGCGACGCTTGCTGGGGGTGGTCTTTAATAAGTTCAGGGGCGACGCCAGCCTCTTAGACTCGGGCAGGCGCTGGCTAAAACAAAAGGGGATCCCCTTCTTGGGTGTCTTGCCGTGGTTGGAT
>JANLXT010000250.1:0-14067 GCA_031365225.1 candidate division FCPU426 bacterium | reverse complement strand
AGCATCCGCATCAGGAATATATCAAGGTCGACACCAGCAACATGCTCTTTATCTGCGGCGGCGCCTTTGTCGGTTTAGACCAGATTGTCGCCACTCGCCTGGGACGCAAGACCGTTGGTTTTGGCGCGGAACATGTGGTGCGGGGTGACGAGGATAAAGCGAAACTCTTGTCCAAGACCCAGCCCGAGGATCTTGTTAAATTTGGCCTGATCCCAGAGTTTATCGGTCGTTTGCCCGTCGTGACCGCCTTGCATGACTTGGACGAGGACGCCTTGGTGCGGATCTTGGTCGAGCCGCGCAATGCCATCAGCAAGCAATTTGAAGCCCTCTTGGCGATGGACAAGGTCAAATTGAACATCACCCCAGAAGCCATGCGCGCCGTCGCCCACGAAGCCAAAAAACGGGGTACGGGCGCTCGGGGCTTGCGTAGCATCTTAGAAGAGACACTGAGCGATATCATGTTTGAGGTCCCTTCGCGGGAGGATGTGCGCGAGGTGGTGGTGACCGCCGAGGCGGTGCAACAAAAAGAGCGCCCCATCTTGGTTACAGGTGGGGCCCAAGCCGAGAGCGCCTAACGGCGTTTGGGGTGGCCCCATTTTCGTTTTGGAGCACCACAATCCGGCCCCGTGAAGGGGCCGTATTTGTTTATGACGACTCTACTTTCGCGTCAAGGAGTGGCCATGCCTGCTAAAAAATCAAAAAAATCAGCCTCGCGGGGGGTTGAGCAGTCACCTGTGCTGCCTCTCAAAGACCTAGTGTTGTTCCCCAATCAGGTCATGCCAATTTTTGTTAGCCGCCCGCGCAGCATGGCCGCCGTCGAAGAGGCTAGCCGCTCGCGCTATGACCTGGTGATCGTTGCGCAAAAGAACGCGGCGCAGGATGAGCCTGGTCCGGCGGATGTCTATCCTGTGGGCGTGGTGGCCGAAGTCCTGCAAGTGCTGCGTTTGCCCGATGGCATGCGCGTGCTGGTCGAAGCCAAGGCACGTGTGCGCCTAGAACGGGTCTTTGAGGGCGCCGAGACGCTACGAGCTGAACAACGTTTGATCGATGATCGCGACGCCAAAGCCCAGGGCGCCGCGGACGAAGCCGCCTTGCGTAGCCTTTTGAATCTTTTTGAGGAGCACGTCAAGCTGCACCCCAAGCTTCCTGCCGAGACTTTTTTGGCGATGGTAGGCATCGAGCATCCTGGCCGCTTGGCGGATGCCATCGCGGCCCAGTTGACCCTGCGGGTGCCAGCGAAGCAGCGTTTGCTTGAGACCCTTGAGCCCCTTGAGCGCTTAAAGCAAGTCAGCGAGGTCTTGACCCACGAGAACCAGGTGCTGGCGCTTGAGCGCCAGATCTCTGGGCGAGTGCGCAAACGCATCGAGCGGGGGCAGCGAGACGCCTATTTGCAAGAGCAGCTACGCGCTATTCAGCAAGAGTTAGGGAATAAGAATGAAGAAGGCGGCGAGATCGCCGAACTGCGAGGCAAAGTCAAAGCTTTGAAAGCTTCGGCCGAAGTCAAAGAGAAGGCGCTCAAAGAACTGGGACGCCTCGAGCGCACGGGCCCACTTTCCGCTGAAGGCACCGTGATCCGCACTTATCTTGATTGGGTCTTGGCCTTGCCTTGGGAAAAACGCTCGAAAGAGACTCCGGATCTGGCCAAGGCCAAGGCCGTGCTCGAAGAGGACCACGAGGGTCTTGAGAAACCAAAGACCCGGGTTCTAGAATATTTGGCGGTGCGCCAGCTGGTAGAAAAACAAAAAGGCCCCATCCTTTGTTTTGTGGGGCCGCCCGGTGTTGGCAAGACCAGCCTGGCCCGCGGCATCGCGCGAGCCCTGGGGCGCAAGTTTGAGCGCGTCAGCTTGGGCGGTGTGCGGGACGAATCAGAGATCCGCGGCCATCGGCGCACCTATGTGGGCGCTCTGCCAGGCCGCTTGGTGCAGGGGCTAAAACGCGCGGGCGTCAAGAATCCGGTCATCTTGCTGGATGAGATTGACAAGATGTCCTCAGATTTTAGGGGTGATCCGGCGTCGGCTTTGCTCGAAGTCTTGGACTCAGAGCAGAACCACGCGTTTCAAGATCATTACTTAGACCTGCCCGTGGATCTGAGTGAGGTGCTTTTTGTTTGCACCGCCAATGTGCTCTACGAGATCCCGGGTCCCTTGCGCGATCGCCTGGAGGTCATCGAGATCCCGGGTTATCTCGAGACCGAAAAACTTCGAATCGCAAAACGGTTCTTACTGCCCCGCACGTTAAAAGACCATGGATTGACCGAGCAAAATTTGCGCGTGAATGACGAGGCGATCAGCAAGATCATCCGTGATTACACGCGCGAAGCGGGTGTGCGCGAGCTAGAGAGGCAATTGGCCGCGCTCTGCCGTAAGGCCGCTCTCTTGGTCATCGAAAAAGGCAAAAAGAGCGTCTTGGATCTTAAGCCCACGGGGTTGGCGACACAGCTTGGTATACCTCGTTATCAGCGCGAAGCGGATGAGCGCCGAGGTGTGGTGGGCGTGGCCACAGGGCTGGCATGGACAGGCGTGGGTGGCGAGACACTGTCCATCGAAGCCTTGCTGATGCCAGGCAAGGGAAGCATTATTTTGACAGGCACCTTGGGTGACGTGATGAAAGAGAGCGCCCATGCGGCGCTTAGCTGGTTGCGTGCGCATGCCGCCGAGCTGGGTATCTCGGACACTGAATTTAAAAAGCGCGACATTCACGTGCATGTGCCTGAGGGTGGCACACCCAAAGATGGCCCTAGCGCGGGCATTGCCATGGCAACGGCCTTGGCGTCAGCGTTAACAGGTCGGCCGGTGCGCGGTGATGTGGCCATGACCGGCGAGATCACTTTGCGGGGCAGGGTCCTGCCCATTGGGGGGCTAAAAGAAAAGAGCCTGGCGGCGCTACGTTCAGGCATCAAGACGCTTTTGATCCCAAGGGCCAACCGCAAAGATCTAGAAGAAGTCCCCCTCGAGGCGCGCAAGGCCATGAGCATTCACTTGGTCGCCAGCGTGGACCAGGTTTTGCGTCTGGCGCTTGAGCCCAAGCGCGCCACCACCCGCGCGCGGCGCGCGGCAGACAGGGCGGTGCCCGATGTCGAGCTTTGGCGTGAACAGGGTGCGAGGCATTGAAAAAGCTGAAGGCCACCCATAGCGCTGTCGCCAGTGCGCCTGAGCGCATCCCAAAAGCACTCGGCCCTGAAATTGCTGTGGTGGGTCGTAGCAATGTTGGTAAATCATCGTTTATCAATGAGATTTGCGGACAAAAGGACTTGGCGCGCGTGTCCAAAACACCCGGACGAACGCGCGAGCTGCATTTTTTCACGACCTTGTCGGGATTCACCTTGGTCGATCTGCCGGGTTATGGCTTCGCGCATGCCAGCAAAGAAGACAAGACAGCGTGGGGCAAGCTGCTCGAGGCTTATTTTAAAAATCGCCCTGAGCTCAAGCTGGTGATCTCATTGCTCGACGCGCGCCATCCCGCCAGCAGCGGGGACGAGCAGATGCACGATTTTTTGCGGGATTGCGATGTGCTCTGGGAACCCGTTGCAACAAAGATTGACAAACTGAATCAGTCCGAGCGAGCAAAGAATTTAGAGGCGCTGCGTTTGCAGTTGGGGATCAGTTACAAGCCGATGGTTTTTTCGGCTGTCAACGGCGAAGGCAACGATCGCGTGCTTGGACATATGATCGCCTGCGCAAAAGGATATGTGGGTAATCCCACGTAATCCCTTGTAGGGCCATGGCATGCCATGGCCCTACAAGGGATTACGGTTTCGCGAAATCCCTTAAAAATTGCCCCAACGCCGCGCAGCCTTCCACAGGAAAGGCGTTGTAGACGCTGGCGCGGAAGCCGCCCACATTGCGATGGCCTTTGAGGCCATCAAGCCCCTTGGCTTTGGCTTCCTTAAAGAAAGCTTCTTCTTTGGTCGCATCCTTTAAACGCCACGTGATATTCATCCAGCTACGATCTTCTTTGTTGCTAACCGCCGCCTCATAAAAATCAGGGAAAGCATCGATCACGTCATAGACCAATTTGGCTTTGGCCTCGTTCTTCTTCTCGATCGCCGCGACACCGCCTTGGGCTTCAATCCACTTTAGCACCAGACCAAAGACATAGATGGGAAAGGCGGGCGGGGTGTTGTAAAGGCTATCCGCCTTGTCATGCACGTTGTACTGAAAGATGGCGGGGATGTCCGTCTTGGCCGTGGCTAAAAAGCTCTTCTTGGCCACGATGATGGTCACGCCCGCGGGTCCCGCGTTTTTTTGCGCGCCAGCATAAACCAAGCTCACCTTGTTCCAGTCCATGCTGTGTCCCAAAAAGTCAGAGCTCGCGTCCATCACGATGGGTGCTGGGCAATCGGGCACAAACCGCATCTGGGTGCCTTCGATGGTGTTGTTGGTGGTCAGGTGGGCGTAGGCCGCGCCAGGGGTCCACTTAAACTCGCGCGGCAAACTGCTGTGCTTGGTAGCGGCGCTGCTCCCCGCCACGTTCACCGTTCCTAAGCCTTTAGCTTCTTTGATCGCTTTGCCGCCCCACTCGCCGCCATCGACGTAATCGGCGGTCTGGCCAGGACGCAAGAAGTTCATCGGCACAATGGCAGACTGGGTGCTGGCACCGCCACCCATAAAGATCACGGTGTATTCTTCGGGGCTCAGGCCCATCAACTGCAAGCATTTGGCTCGCGCCTCTTGATGGATCGCTTCATAGATCTTGCCACGATGGCTCAGCTCTAACACGCTCATGCCCGAATCCGCGATCTCGAGCACGGCCTTGGACGCTTCTTCGAGGACGGATACAGGCAAGATGGCTGGTCCTGGACTAAAATTGAAGATTCGCTTCATCGTGACCCCCTTTAATAGTGTTAAAATACAATGTTTTTTCAGTTATCTATAAAAAACAACTTTTCGCCCGCAAGCACATGGGCTATAATCCCGAACATTGTGAAAAATTTCACAAAGTTTGGCAACCCCAAAGTTTATGAGGCTACGATGTTTAAAGTCATGGTTACGGACAAGTTGAGCGACAAAGGCACCAACGTCTTCAAGGCCGAGGCTGATTTTCAAGTGGATGTGCATCCCACGCTATCGCCCGAAGAGCTCAAAAAGATCTTGCCCCAGTATGACGCCTTGGTGATACGTAGCGCCACCATCGTTACCGCGGACCTGCTTGAAGCCGCCCCTAAACTCCGTATTGTCGGTCGGGCGGGTGTTGGTTTGGACAATGTGGATGTGGCGGCGGCGACGCGAAAAGGCGTGATCGTCATGAACACGCCCGACGGAAACACCATCTCAGCCGCTGAACACACGATTGCTTTGATGCTTTCCATGGCGCGCAACATTCCCGCTGCACATGCGTCCTTGCGAGAAAAAAAGTGGGAGCGCAATAAGTTTTTGGGCGTTGAGCTTTTTGGTAAAACCCTTGGCGTGATCGGCTTGGGACGCATCGGCTTTGAAGTCGCCCGCCGCATGCACGCTTTTGGCATGAAGATCGTGGCCTATGATCCTTTTTGCACACCCGAGCGCGCGCTTGAGCTCGGCGCCGAACTGGCGACCGTTGAGCGCATCATCGAAGAGGCGGATTTTATCACCGTGCACGTGCCCAAGACCAAAGAGACGACCAACATGATCGGGGCGGCTCAATTTGCCAAGATGAAAAAAACCGCGCGCATCGTTAATGTGGCGCGCGGGGGCATCATCAACGAGACCGAGCTGGCGCAGGCGCTTAAAGACAAGCGTATCGCTGGCGCTGCCATTGATGTTTTCAGCGAAGAACCGCCCGTGGGCAACGCGTTGCTCGAGGCCGACAATATCATCCTGACACCTCACTTGGGCGCCAGCACCGAAGAGGCCCAGGTCAACGTGGCCGAAGTGGTGGCCCATCAGATTGTCGATGCCCTGCGCGGGCGCACCATCGCCAACGCGGTCAATATACCGAGCATCAGCGCCGAGTTGTGGCGTCAAATCCAGCCCTACTATAACCTGGCGGGCAAGCTTGGCACCTTCTCTTCGCAATACCTAGCGGGGCAGGTCAAGTCGGTGGACATCCACTACCGTGGCGAAGCAGTCAATCAACAACCCAAGGCCCTCACGCCCGTGCTGATCAAAGAGCTGCTGGTGACTAGCTTTGGCGAGGGCGTCAACATCATCAATGCCCCCATGCTGGCCAAAGAGCGCGGCATCGTGATACGCGAAATCAACGGCGGCGAAGGCTTCTTTGCTAGCAGCATCGTGCTCGAAGCCGAGACCGCCAATGGCCGTCAGATCATCGAGGCGGCCCTTGCGGGTGGTGGAGAGGCTCGCATCGTGGGTATTGATGGCTACCGTGTGGATATCCGCTGTGATGGTCAGTTGCTGCTCTTTTTCAATCAAGACTCTCCTGGCATGGTTGGCAAGGTTGGCACCATTCTAGGCGAAGCGGGCGTCAACATCGCCAGCCTGACCAACGGACGCAAAGAAAAGGGTGGGGAAGCCTTGTCGGTCTTTAATGTCGATGGCAATGTGCCCAAAAGCGTGCTCGAGAAGCTGAGCGCCATCCCTGGTTTGCGTGATGCCCGCTTGGTTAATCTGGGCTAAGTCGCCTTGTTGACAGGGCTCTAAGGCTTTTTTATAGTATTCAGCTCTAAGGCAAAGGCCACCCGGTCTGGGTGGCCTTTGCCTTGTGAAAGTTTGGATTCTCTCTATCCGATGGACCCATGCCGGTATTAACCGTGGTCGGCGCCCAGTGGGGCGACGAAGGCAAAGGCAAGATCGTTGATCTCTTGGCGCGCAAGGCCAAGGTGGTCGTGCGTTATCAGGGTGGCGCCAATGCTGGGCACGAAGTGGTCGTGGGTGGCACAAGCTTTGTGCTGCACTTGATCCCTTCGGGCATCTTGCACAAGGGCAAGCTCAACCTGGTGGGCAACGGCGTGGTCTTGGATCCTGATAATTTTTTAGAAGAGATACGGGGCCTTGAGAAACGCGGGGTCACAGTCAAGGGTAGCCTTTATATCAGCCAGCGCGCCCACCTGACCCTGCCGTTGCACAAACTTTTGGACGGCGCGCGCGAAGGCGCCGCCAAGGGCAAGATGATCGGGTCGACCAAGCGCGGCATCAGCCCCACCTACATGGACAAGGCGGGTCGCGTAGGTCTGCGGGTGGCTGACTTGGCCGATCCCCGCTATTGCCAGAGCCAGCTTAGCCAAAGCCTAGCCGAAAAAAATGTGCTCTTCAAACACCTCTACAAGACCCCTGTGCTCAAGGCCGCGGTTCTGTGGCGTGAGATCGCGCGCTATCGCAAGCTGTTGGCGCCCTACACCGCCGACACCGAGACGGTGCTCAATGACGCGGTGGAGCGTGGAGCGAACATCCTGATGGAAGGCGCCCAGGGCACCTTGCTTGATATTGATTTTGGCACCTACCCTTATGTCACTGCCAGCAGCTCGACCGCGGGCGGCGCCGCGACGGGTAGCGGCTTGGGTCCCACGCGCATCGGGCATGTGTTAGGCGTTTGCAAAGCCTACACCACCCGCGTTGGCGAAGGTCCTTTCCCTACCGAATTTGATCCTGCCCGCTCCAAACATCTGCGTGACCTAGGTGGCGAATTTGGGCGTACCACCGGCCGCGCGCGCCGTTGCGGGTGGTTGGACCTGGTGGCATTGCGTTACGCCTGCCAGATCAATGGCCTGAGTGAGCTGGCCATCACCAAGCTCGACGTGCTGGATAGCTTTGACACGATCGAGCTCTGCGTGGCCTATCGCATTGGCAACAAGCGTGTTACAACATTCCCCGCGACGGTGAGCGAATTGGCCAAAGCCAAGCCCATCACCATCAAGGTCAAGGGTTGGAAGAGCAGCACGCGCAACGCCCGCACCTTTGCCGCCCTGCCCGCCGCGGCCAAAGCGTACTTGCGCACGATCAGCAAATTGGTCAAGACCCCTATCGGCATCGTCAGCGTTGGGGCCGATCGCGAAGAGACCATTTTTGTGACTAAGAAAGCCCGGGACTACAAGTTTTAAACCGGGCAGCACGTCCAGGTAGCTCAGCTGGTAGAGCAACGGACTTTTAATCCGTGGGTCACGGGTTCGACCCCCGTCCTGGACAAAAATCGAAAAGAGGGCCCTTCGATATGAAGGGCCCTCTTTATTATCCGTTGGAAGTGCCATGCCTTCTAAAATCGACCGTCCTAGCCTTCTTGCTCTCGCGTTTTTTTCGTTGGTCCCGTTTCTTTTGGGAGTGGGGCAAGAACTGCCCGAGGTGCCGCTTCACCTTGACGACTATTATTTTTTAATGCGCTCCGAGTCATTTTTGATGGGCGGCGACTTCATGGCGCCCATCAAAGAGATGCTTTACCCTTTTTTCATCCGCGTCACGCGCGCCTTCGGCTTGTCTTTGCGGCCGACTCAAGCTGTGGTCTATGGGCTCGCGTTGTTCGCGCTTTGGTGGCAAGTTGGGGCGCTCTTACGCTCGCGCGTGGCGGCTTGGGTCACCGTTCTGCCTTTGGCGTTTTTTGTCTACCAACGTGTCGTATTAAATCGTTGTACTTACGACGCTCTTCAACTGGCCCTTTTGCCTTTGACCTTTGCCGCGGGCATCGCGCTCTACCGATCGTCAGCCAATCACACGATAGCGGCGATAAATGGGGCGGTGGCCGCTTTACAGATAATCAATCGACCCGAGGGATTGATCTTTATTTTGCCCCCGCTCGTGGCGCTGGCTCTTTGCCGGTCCTGGCCTTCACTCAAAATCATTGCCTTGGTGCTCGCGATCCCGCTGTTAACGGTGCAGAGCGTTTGCGCGGTGAATGCCCATTATTTTGGTTATTGGGCGACAACAGCGATGAAAGCGCCAGCCTTTTTGAGGGTCATGCGTGGCTTGATGGCGATTGACCCGCAGTCAGCGCCACTGAAACGAGTTCCTGTAAAAGAGACGGCGTTTGAGATGGCATTTAAGGTCAGCCCAACCTTTGCCCAAGCTCGCCCATTCTTTTCAAAAAATCTGTATGGCAAGGGTTGGGCAAAAGCTTGGGACGGCGACAATGTCGAGCGCCAGGGTGGCTTACCAGGGGGCCATTACCAATGGGCTCTTTATGAATCGTTTGCTTACTTGACGCGCGGAAATCTACGTCTAATGAATGAGGCTTTTCTACGAGTTGGCGACGAACTGGACCTTGCTTTTGCGACTGGCCGCCTACGCAAGCGCTTTGTGTTGGCTTCATTTTTGGGGCCCGAGTTCAGATTTATCGGCCCCGAGAATGTGCCCGCTTTGAGAGCGATCGCGGATCCCCTTTTGGCACGCGCCTGGATACTTCCAGCGGAGATCTATTGGCGGCCATCGAATCTGGTGTTGCGAGCCGATTATGCGCGATTGGCCGGACGGCGCGAAGCTTCCGCGCGCTGGTATTCCGTTCAAAACCGAATCATGGATAGTTTTTATTTTCCGATGCGATTGCTTATCCCGCTGGCCCTGCTGGTCGCGCTCATCTTTTGTCTCATTCCTGACACTCGCCCTTTTGCTGGCTCAGAGATCTCGGGGGCGCTATCGCTGATGTGGGCGATGACGGCAGTAGTTTTTTTGCCTCGTTGGCTACTCTTCTCCGGCATTCACGCATATATGTATTGGGGGCAGGACGTTCGCTACATGGCGTCGGGAGCTTTTTCGACTTGGGTATTCGCGACTTTCACGTTCGCCGTCCTTGGTCTTGACGCTTGGCGTTTGATGGCCAAGAACAAGCCGCGCGCGCTTCAGGAATGTCTTGTGGTGTTGGTCGCTGTCTTTGTTTGCGTCCTATTTGGGATGAGACACATTGTCGACGTCGAAGTGTTGGCGGCTCTTTCGCTTGCTTGGGCACTGACGGCACCTGCCTTTTTTGGGCGCGGGTTACTGATCGCCGGTATTTGCGCGTACATCTACTGGGGGGGCGACCCGCACTTCGCCAATTTAGGACTTTCAGTGATCTGGATTTTTGCTGCCTTCGTGCTTGCCGCCCTCGGTCTGCGGGCGTGGCGATATTCTTCTGAAGATAGTCCCATGAAGCTGTTGGATAGCGAGTTGCGTCGCCAGCGGGTGAATCAGGCGCTACGCTACCTGCCGGGGCGTTTCGACAGAGTGCTGGACATTGGCTGTGACGATGGCTATCTACTGCGACGTCTGGTTGGGCGCGGTCTAAAACTAGAGGGTTTGGACCCCAAATTGCTCGCCAGTTCACCCGCGGGGATGACCTTATACCAGGGTGCCTTTCCGCGCGACTTAACGGCCTTAGGCTTGCGTGGGCCCTACGACGTGATCTTTGCCACGGCGGTCTTTGAGCATTTTGACGAGGCTGGCCTTCAGGCAGCTGCCGCCGTGATGCCCGACTTGCTGGCCCCTGGCGGTCGCTTGATCATCACGGTGCCCCACCCTTGGGTGGATAAGATCATGGACGCCTTGGTGCGACTGCGATTGGCGGACGGAATGTCTTTGGATGAGCACCACGGCTTTGAGCCGCGAGAATTGCGGCGCTATTTTTCAGAACTGCGATTTGTTAAGCGGCGGCGCTTTCAATTGGGCCTGAACAATGTCTTTGTCTTTGAGGCAGAGCGTTGATCAGAACCCTG
Source organism: candidate division FCPU426 bacterium (assembly GCA_031365225.1). Classification (GTDB taxonomy): domain Bacteria; phylum Oederibacteriota; class JAJYGY01; order JAJYGY01; family DAIDJD01; genus JANLXT01. The sequence continues at coordinate 3,515 of JANLXT010000250.1, read as the reverse complement.
CCCCCGCCACCCACGCTTTAAGATATTTAGGACGCTCTGGTTAAAATTATAGTGGTCATCCAATTAAATATTTTTTTCTGGTGTTAACGCTTAGCATCGCCATTGGCATCGCCGATACACGGTAAGCGCGGTCCACCACCCACGCTATCAACCACCACGGCAGCAGCCTGAACCAGGCGCTGTCTTTTTTTACGCGCATTGCTTTAAGGACCTTGTATTGAATGATCTTGGTCACGCCTGGCGCGTAGCCCGCGTCAAAAGGGGTCAGCCCCGCTTTGCGATAGGCAAGCGCTAGCGTTTTGGGATGAAAAAAGCTGACATGGACATCGGGCGCGCTGGCATAGGACCAATTCAGCAGGTTTTTTTTGTGCGGCTCGGCATTGCCCGTGGTCAGCAGCAAGACACCGCTTGGCTTGAGCAGGTGCCGCACTTGGCGCAGCAGGCGCAGGGGGTCCGGGCAGTGCTCCAAAACTTCGATGGCGCTCACGAGGTCATAGCGGGGCTGTTTGGACAACGCTTGGCGGGTCAAGATTGGTACGCCTTGAGCGCGGGCCTGCGTGGCGATGACGCCTTCTTCAAAGCCGTGCATGGTGATGTCCGTTCGTTCGCGCACATAGTTCACAAGGCCGCCGTGGCCGCAGCCGTAATCCAGCCATCTGAGCGGATCGCCGCCCTTCAAATGACGCGCAAGCTCGAGCAAACCCTGGTACTCGATGCGACGCACGCTATGCTGGGCATGGGCTAACTCAAAGGCGTAGTCGATGCCTGGATCGCCACCTTGACCGCGGTAATAGGCTGCGTCATAGATCTTGGGGTAATCCGTCCAGGGGTCGCTGATAAAGAAAAACCCGCAGTTGTCGCAAGCCTGATAATGGTAAGTCTTGCCGCGCAAGAGGCTGTCTTTGCTGCCCAATGGGGTGCAGGAGGCGTCACAAAGGCGACAATGGATTTTTGTTGGACGGGTGCTCTGTTTAGGCATGTGCCATTATCCCGCTTGGCCTATTTTTTGTAAGCACTATTCCCGTTGGGTCCCCGCGGGATTTCAGTTATTCTTTACGAGCATGAGACGCTATCAACAACATATCGGCCTGTCACTGCTGAGCGGCCTTTTGGGCATGGGTTTTGGAGCCACCGCACACGCGATGCTTCGGCTTGAACCAGTTTTTTTATGGCCTGACTTGACCCAAGCCCAGTTTTTGACCGCGGGCATGGCTTTCGGCCTGCTGTGGACATGGGCGCAGGCGTTTGCCTGGCGCCTTGCTTTCAATTGGGATCTTGGCTGGGGTCTCAAGAATGGGGTCCTAAGCCTGATCCCTGCGACGTTAGGTTTTTTGGCGCCCTGGGTTCAACGGGTCATATTGCCGGCGCCCCACGACTTTCCGCTACGCGCCGTCGTGATCTTGCTGGCGGCCCAGGCGATCTTGGGCCTGACAGTATGCGTCGCAGGCGGGCTTTGGCGCTTGCGGCGTGATCAGGCGTTACATGCCATGGCGCCACGTTCTTTGGCTTTACGCTTAGGCGGCGTGGCGGCGCTGGTCTATTTATTGAGCGGCCTTTGGGTCAGTCAGTGGAACAACACAGGCGACGCGCCGCACTACGTGATGATGGCGCATAGCCTGGCTCACGATCGCGACTTGGATCTAGCCAACAATTATGCCCAAGGGCATTGGCGCGCTTTTTATGATCGCCAAGACTTTGGCCCGCAAGTGCCCGCGCAGAGCGATGGGCGTGTGGTGGCTGAGCACAAGCCTGGTATTTCTGTCTTGCTTGCGCCCGCCTATTATTTTTTGAGGATGCCTGGGGCGCTAGCGGCATTGGCGTGCTTGGCGGGTTTGATTGGCGGTCTGATCTTTTTAGTTGGCCTAAGTATCCGCTTTGACCGAGCGCAGGCGCTTTGGGGTTTTATTCTTTTTTCTTTTTGTGCGCCGTGGTGGACTCACAGTCAGATTGTCATGGCCGAGCTGCCCGGGGGTGTTTGCCTATTATTGATACTGGCGGCTTGGCGGGGAGTGCTTCCGCGAGTATGGGTGAGCATCGCTTGCGTGATCTTGCCGTGGCTCAGCGTACGTTATATCCCCTTGGTGGCATTTTTGGCGCTCTTCGAGGCCAACGCCCGTCGGCGCGAAGGCTGGCGCGCGATGGCGGGACCCCTGCTGCTGACAGGTCTAAGTTTGGCCCTCGGATTTTTATTTAATGCGTGGCTCTTTGGTGGGGCGAGCCCTGTGAAAGCGTATGAACAGCAAAATATGGGCTGGTCTGCTTTGGTCAAACCATGGATGATCCCGCGCTACGTTAGCGGGCTGATGCTCGACCAAGAGAACGGGTGGCTGCCCACCACCCCTGTTTTTATCTTAGGTTTTTTTGGGCTGAAGAGCCTGTGGCAGCGGGACCGGACATTTTTTTGGCAGACCGCTTTGCCAGCCATCGTTTACCTGATCCCGGTGGCAAGTTTTCCTTGGTGGGGTTCGGCGATGGCGCCCAATCGTTATCTGATCTGTTTGACTCCATTTTTCGCGCTTTGGACAACGGAGGCCTGGCGGGCTTGGGGCGCTCGGATCAGCTTTAAGTTGTTGGCGGCGTTGTCATTTGGATGGGCGGTATTTTTAGTAATCTTGCCTTGGTTTTGTTGGAGCCTGGGGACAGGACAAAATAGGCTCTTGCTGATCTTGGGCAAGGGTTTGGGCTTGTCTTTGACGCCCTGGTTTCCCGCATTTATGGTCGACGACCCCAAGAGCTACGCCTGGCCCGTGGTGGTCCTTGTGGGCGTGTTGGTGGCCTATCGTAGGATGGGGAAGCCTAAGCCTTAGGCAAGGTCTTTTTTTCGTACAAGGGCGCCAACCTAAAACGGATCAATGCCCAGATCCAGCTGATGGGATCGCGGATCAGGCTCACTTTTTTGCCTTCTTTAAACGAGCGCGAGCGGTAATTGACGGGGACTTCTAAGGGCACATAACCCTTGCGCAAGAGCTTGATCATCAGTTCCCAGTCAAAATCGAAGCGATTGGCTTTGAACGTCAGGTCATGGATACAATCCCGCCGAAAGAGCTTGTACATGGTGAAGGGATCCTTCAAATTTGATCCGCAGGCCGTGTTCAGTAAAAAAGCAAAAAAAGTATGGGCGCCATTGAGGATCATGCTTAGCAGGGGCTGCCCCGTGAACTCGCGTATCTTCCAACTGCCCGAGTGCCGCGAACCCAGCACCACCGCGCTCTGGTAACGTTGCAAGGGTTCTAATAATTGGTCGTAGTCATTGATGTCGTATTCCAGATCACCATCTTGGATCATCACAAAATCACCGGTGGCCACTTTCAGACCAGCGCGCACCGCGTGACCCTTGCCCCGAGCTTTTTCTTCTAGAACGATCCGTACGTTGGGTTGCGCGCTATAACCCAGAACAATATCGCGGGTCCCGTCGGATGAATTGCTCTCGACTAAAATGATCTCTTTATCAAGGCCTACAAGCTCTTTTTTTAGCAGCGAGTCCATCAAGATCGAAAAGGTCGCGCCTTCGTTGT
>JANLXT010000246.1:0-4479 GCA_031365225.1 candidate division FCPU426 bacterium | reverse complement strand
GCGTCACCGCCGGCGCCAGCACGCCAGATTATCTGATTGAGGAAGTCATGAAAGCTATTGAAGGGATGCCAGAGGCGGTGTTGGTGTAGAAATACCCAAATGAGGTATGCCCTGATGCTGAATCTCTTTGCACTAACGCTGTTCCTTTATTCAGTAAATCTTGACGCCGCGCCGAAACCCTATGTGAATCAAAAAGGCGAAGGACTCTCCTTCATCTATTCGGAAGGCGATTTTGAAGCAGGCCTAAAAAAACTGCAATCCCATCTGAAGTCCCACCCGGATGATGTGCAAGCCAATTTCATCTGCGGCCTCATCTATCGTGATCACAGCCCATCACCAAATCCTGCAAAGGCACTGGAATATTTCCAGAGTGCCTATAAGGCCTTTCCAGACGCTTCGGTGTCAAAAGAGATCTCAACCACCTATTTCCGCATGGGTGACAAGGCTCAGGCGGGAAAATATCTCCGCGAAGCGTTCAAGGCTGGGCCACAGCTGCAACAAAGTCCTGCTCTCACAGCTGCCCAACGGCAACACGGCCAAGCTCAGCTCGAGAAGATGTTGGCAGACCTGCCGGATATGAAGCTCTATCTCAAAGAAGACCCAGAGATGAGGGATTGGGCCATCGCAGCTTTCGCCGGAGCGGATAACTATGCTCGGACCTGGTGGGATGGGACCACGCTGAGCTTGAAAGGGGCATCCGCCGTGTCTAGGGACTCCCTCTTGGAGAGCGGCGGCTTCTTGCTCGCCATCGGTCGGAGCTTAGAGGCCGCCCCTGAAGCTAGGTCGAACCACTACTGGTCTTCCTTCATTTTTGAGACGATCAATAATAAAAAACGCCTGCGCTTTACAAAGATCGGCCTGCGTGTCCGCTGGGACCGCACCAGCTCTGAGAGTCACTCAACCCAATATTGGCTAGCTGAGCTGAGCACCTATGAGGATACTTACTCTTTTTTCTTAGAAAAATGGGGCCCTTATTGTGAGCGAAACAACTTCGCCGTCCTCAGCGATGGTTGGGACTCATGGGCGACCCTCCATGCCGAAGATGTCTCCGCTAGCGTCAACAATAGGGCAAGTGAAGCCTTCACGGTCTATCGCCCAGACTTTGCAGCCTTCATCTTTCCTGCATCGCTCAACTCATTTAAGAAAAAGGGCGCGAGCGACGCTTTAATCCAAAGCTTTGAAGACGAGCATCAAAAATCAGCCGAGGATCTTGCACGCGCACTCTATGCGACGGGCAAGGATTCCCGGCTGCTCGAGCTTGCCGCCGAGGCAAAGAGCTTGAGTCCTTGTTCCTCTACGCTGGAGGCCTTGGAATATTTAGCGTCGGTGCGCTCCAAAAAAGTCTGGCTGCGCACAGGCTGCAGCAAGCTTAACCTAGGCGATGACGAAGATCTCTTTGCTTACGGTGAAGAGTTGAGCCAAACCGGCAAACATTTTGAAGCAGCACAGATTATGGATCACCTTGCTCAAAAGGGGGCGGTCTCGGCGATGCTGGTGGCGGCAGATTACTACCTATCTGGGCATGGCGTTTCAAGGGATCTAACACACGCTCACAAGCTTTGTGAGAGCGCTCTTGCCAAAGGAAGCGCCGACGCAGGCTACCGCCTAGCCCAAGAGTGTCTTTGGGGCGCGATGGGAGCAATCGACCCAGACAAGGCTCTTGCCTACATCCAAAAGGCTGACGATGGCACCAAGCCCGCCTACGCGCTACGCGCCTGGGCGTACAACATGAAAGGCATTCGCTTTGAGAAGCTCGCCATCAAAAATGCAAAAAAGGGCGCCGAGCTCTGTGATGATTATTCGCGAAGGCTCTTCGAGCATCTGAGCCAAAAAGAATTCATCTCGAACATCAATTGCGGCGAAATCAAAACCATCGAAGGCCGCATGTCCTTTGGCTATCCTCCCGTGCCTCCCCTCCGGGGCATCGTACTAGGAAGCTCTGGCGAATCGCTCTTGATCGACGATTTTGAGGGGCAGAGCCTTAAGAATCGCCTTGGAGGACTATGGAACATCACCTTTGACGCGAAAGGCTTGGGCACCAAAGTCGCTGCACCGGAAACATTCATTCATAACGAAACTGCCGGGCACTACGCCCAGCTCAAGGGACATTTTGGTCACATGCGCGCGCCATGGCCCTTCGCCTCGCTTAGTAGCCGCTTTGACGCAACACGCCCCGCAGACATCAGCGGTTTCAAGGCCGTCGAGTTCATGGCCAAGGGTGATGGTAAGAGCTACGGGGTCGCCCTGCACCTGAACCAGATCACCGACTTCGCGCATTATCGGGCCGAGTTCAAAGCCCCCAAAGAATGGGCCAAGATCCGGCTGAACTTGGACGACTTCCGCCAGCCGAGCTGGGGCAAGGCCGTGCCCCAAGATTTTGAGGCTGTCAAAGCGCTCGCTTTTGACCCGGCAGGCATGAATGACGAGGATTTTGACTTGTCCATTGATGACGTGACTTTGGTCAAATGACGGATGCCCTATCGAGGATAAAAAATGGCAATCGCGAAAAAGAAAAAAGCCGCCCTAACTCAACGGACAAAGAAGACAAGCCTCCGTAAGCGCCCAGCCAAGAAACGAATTCCCAAGAAGCGCGTTCTCTCAGCCAAGCCTCCTCTAGCAGCGCTGCCGAAGACCCGATTCCAACTCTCCCGCCTCGCAATCGGCCTTGTTCTCCTTGCGCTCGCCTATTTCGCACTCAAGCAGCACTTTGGATCTAAGTCCAGCACCAACGAGAGATTTGCACGCCAGGCGGATGGGAGTGTCAGCTGGGAGAGCCGTGCCACCGTCAAGAGCAAACGCTATGCGCCCGGGGCGGTTGCGGGTACCACGAGCAGGAATGTCCTGGGTAGCCGGTATCGCGTCGAAAGGCATACGCTCGATGCAACACAGATCCTGAGTGCAGATAAAAAATACTTATTGTCTGTGCAACGCATCCAGGATGTCTGCACCCGCAAACCACCCAATGGACAGAGCGAGATCCAGTTTGCAAACCTAGAATTTTGGAGCTCCAGCTACCGCGAGCCTCTATGGTCTGTAGAGCTACAGGTCGAGCTGACCTGCCAGCCCTGGGTTCTGACGAACGGCAGCATCTGGCTCTTGGGCATCTCGCCCAACCTGGAACCCGAAGGCACCTTAAAACTTATCCGGCTGGGGCGGGGTGGCAGCATCGCCCAAGAGTTGAGCCTATCGCGCCTCATCCATGCTGGGCTGGACACACCGGACTATCACGGCGTGGCGCACTCACCCAACGGTCGTTATATCGCCGTCAGCTTCTTGCGCAGTGGCGATGTACTCAAACCGGTCAAAATGAAAAGACCCACATTCTTTTTCGACCTAACAAGTGCGCGGATGTGGACGGATGGGAAATACCATCCTCTAGAATCAATCTCTGACGATGGAAAGGTGCGATTTTTAGGAAGAAAGAAAGAAATGGATATTGCGAACAAACTTGTTACACACGGGATGGCACTGTCAGAATAATTTTTAAAAAGGATATCAACTTGCTCTTGCCCAAAGCATGGATTGCGGCTTGACGCTCTGTCGCCCAAAGGCAATCCCCACGCAGTAGCGACCAAGTGCACCTTGCAACACCTAAAAGAATTAAATCTCCAATCCTGTAAGCATGGCCTGCAACCTGTCTCTTTCCTGCGCTGACAAATCCTTGCGGCGTAGCAGTCCCTGCAGGGCTTTAGCGGCCTGAGCAGCCATGACGGGTGTTTCCATGGCCACGCTCAATGCCAGCTGTAAGGGCAGATCACGGGAATCCAGTTTTGCCGCTTCAAGCAGGTCCGCGACCGCTTCTTTTCGCAGGCCCCTTTTTGCCATACCGCGCATCTCACTGTAGCCTGGCAGCGCCTGTCCGCCGCCGCCAAAAAACAATCGTCCTGCTCCAGCGTTTGCTCCCTTCGAAATCAATAACAGACACAGCGCCGCGAGGCCTGGCACGCCCAAAAAGAAAAGGAGCATCACCTCAAAACTGCCGGCGAAGAAGCCAATGAGCAGTCCTGCACCGCCGCCCCATAACACTGCGTTCGCCATGAAGTGGGCGTTACTGATGCCCCCTTTGAGTTTCAACTTGTCCAAGGAAGATCCTGCCGTCAGGTAAGATTGCAACGTATTCCCAATATTCTACATCTAACTACATCCCCAGTGTCCGTCTCACCTTTGCCCAAACGCTCTGCTTATCCTTACGCCACCATAACCCATCCGCTCGCTTCTCAACGCCATGCTCGATGTTCTTGAGATAGGGCGTCGGGTAGATGATCTTACCCTGAATCTCTAGCTCGCGCAGCTGTTGGTTAAAGCGATACTTGCGCTCTTTGGGCGTGCGGCCTTTTTCTATCTGGCACTCACGCTGTTCGGCGACGCTCTCGCTGAAGGCGATGAACTCGGGTGTGCCAAAGATGCGCTCGAGCGCTTTTTTGACGGCGCCCACCAGGCCGGGGCTGGATCCGTTGCTGGCGATGGTGATGCGTAGCT
>JANLXT010000235.1:0-2911 GCA_031365225.1 candidate division FCPU426 bacterium | reverse complement strand
CCGTCACGGCCGACGACGGGAGTTTCGATTCAGGCGTCCTCCAGAACGGCGTTGAGTTCCAGCACACCTTCACCGAGATGTATTTAGCGATACGATCGGTCCGGCTCGCGGATCCTGTCTTGATCTGTCCGCAATTGGTCGCTACCGCTATATCCGCGATGGTTGCGTCCTCGGTCTCTCCACTACGGTGCGACAAGACAGCGGTGTATCCAGCTTTTTGTGCCATTTGTACCGCGTCGAAAGTCTCGCTCAAGGTTCCAATCTGATTTACTTTGATCAAAATGCTATTTGCGCAAGCTTCCGCGATCCCCTTGGACAAGCGAATGGGGTTGGTAACAAATAAATCATCGCCAACCACTTGAATCTTCGAACCAAGACGCTTGGTCATCTTAGCGTAACCCGCCCAATCATCTTGATCCAATGGATCTTCAATGCTCAAGATAGGGTACTTGTCACACCACCCCGCAAATAGATCCACCATCTCATCAGCGCTAAAAAGTTTATCTGGATTAGACTTCCAAAACTTGTATCCTTTTTTTCCACCTTCGTCAAAGAGCTCGCTGCTAGCGCAATCCAACGCGATCGCAAAATCTTTATCAATACCAGCTTTGTATCCCGCCTTATCAATCGCTTCCATGATAAATTTGAGGGCTTCTTCGTTATCCAGGTTCGGAGCAAATCCACCCTCGTCACCCACGGCAGTATTATGGCCGGCCTTTTTTAACACGCTCTTTAATGTGTGAAATACTTCCGCCGTCATGCGAATGGCCTCGCTAAAAGATTTAGCACCTACAGCCAAAACCATAAATTCTTGAAAATCAATTTTATTGTCAGCGTGCTTGCCACCATTGATGATATTGGCCATGGGCACCGGCAATTGTTTCGCGTTCGTGCCACCCAAATAGCGCCACAAAGACAAACCACGTGAAGCTGCTGCGGCCTTGGCCACCGCCATGGATACACCCAGGATCGCGTTTGCGCCCAACTTTGCTTTATTTTCTGTACCATCTAATTTAATCATCAAGGTATCGACGGCACGCTGCGCAGTCGCATCCTGTCCGATTAACGCGGGACCCAAAATTTTGTTTACGTTCTCAACCGCTTTAAGAACACCCCGACCCAAGTACTTTCCTTTATCGCCATCTCTTAACTCAACGGCCTCGTACGCTCCCGTACTAGCTCCCGAAGGAACGGCAGCCCGACCAAAAGATCCATCCTCGAGGGTGATATCCACTTCAACAGTAGGGTTTCCACGTGAGTCCAGTATTTGCCTTCCGTGCACGCTCTTTATTTTTGACATTTCTTTGCTCCTAGGTTCTATCGGGGGGTTCAAAAAAAATAAACCGCCCTAACGCGTTGGGCGGCCTTCTCTATTTTGGCAAAAAAAATCAGGCAGCGGCTTTTTCAACCGTCTGCAAATATTCTCCATCGGTCACGACCTTCAGTTGCGAACTACACTGAGGACACGTGATCTCGGAACCTTCATCTTGATCGGCGCCAAGTTTGATCTCAACATGACACTTGGCACAAGCCACACGAGCCATTGGATCCCTTCTAAATCAAAAAAGGGGTGTTTCTAAAAGCATTTTATTCCCTAGATAAATGCTTGGCTAACAAAAACTGCGAATATTTGAACCAATCTTTGGTGCTAACCACATGCGCCCAGACTATCGTGAGTCGGACAATTTTAGGTCTATTACAGCCGTTTTTGCGTTAACTGACAATTTTGTAAGGATTAAGCACTATATTCTGTGAAAAACCCTTTATTTTGAGCCAAAATATTGGCATGAACCTTGCTCTCTATAGAGATAACTTCGGAGGCTAGTATGCTTATAATCGCCGAAAATCAGGTGTCGGCCACAGCTCCGCTTATTCAATCGCTGTTGGCTCAGCAACAAGACTTAACACTTCAAAATCAAGCCCTCCGCCAAAAACTAGCGGACGCAAAGCTTATCTCTCAAGCCAAAAGGACATTATTTCGCTTACGCGGCATGGATGAGGATGCTGCGCATCGATTCTTACAAAAAGAAAGCATGAACAGACGCCGCCCAGTAGTGGATCTAGCCAAGGATATCTTAAAATAATGCGTTTTAATTCACCAAACCCAAGTCAAAGATGACGAAGGGCAATAACCCAAACCAAGGAGGCAAAGAAATGCGATTTAAACATTTGCTACCGTCAATGCTGACGGTGCTAGCGCCGCTCAGCTTGCGAGCGGAAGAAGCAATCAAAGCTGTCGCACCATGGAAACCAGATAGTGGCGACACAACGTGGGTCATGGTCTCCGCTGCCATGGTCCTGCTCATGACACCAGGCTTAGCCCTCTTCTACGCCGGAATGGTACGCAAAAAGAACGTGCTCTCCACCATGATGCAAAGTATGTTCATGATGAGTCTCATCTCAATTATTTGGGTTATTTACGGCTACTCCCTCGCATTCACCCCAGTGAACGAACTAGGTGGTTTTATAGGCAACCTAGATTGGATGTGGCTTGAAGGCGTGCGTAGCGATGCCGCTGCCCCGCTCGCCAGCACCATTCCCCACACCGTGTACATGCTCTTTCAGATGATGTTTGCCATCATCACGGTGGCTTTGATATCGGGCGCGATCGCAGATCGCATCAAGTTCTCGGCCTGGGTGGCATTCGCCATTTTATGGTCAACGTTTATCTATTCCCCGGTTTGTCATTGGGTGTGGTCCCCTGAGGGCTTCCTTTTCAAAAAAGGCGCTCTAGATTTCGCGGGTGGAACCGTTGTTCATATCATCTCGGGTGTCTCTGCGTTGACAGCTTCCATCTACCTTGGTCGCCGCAAGGGTCACGGTGAAGAAAATATGTTGCCACACAACATGACCTATGTTTTGTTAGGCACGGGTCTCTTGTGGTTCGGTTGGTTCGGCTTCAACGCTGGGT
>JANLXT010000182.1:0-4301 GCA_031365225.1 candidate division FCPU426 bacterium | reverse complement strand
GTGGTTCCAGCAAGGGCGTCTATGGCCTTGGTGCGGTTGGCGTCGAAGGTCGCGGTACTCTGATGAACGGTAGCGTTGGTGTGATCGGCAGCGGTCCTAGCGGTGGTAACGGCGGTCTTGGTGTCTTGGGCATGGACAACGGCGCGGGTGGAGCGGGTGTCATGGGTCAAGGCTTCACCGGCACGGCGGGTATAAGCAACAAGCCCAGCGGTGTGGGCGTGTTCGCGAGCGACGGCGGCCAAGTTGGCGCGCTGGCCTTGTCAGTCAACGGTCCCGCTAAATTTAATTTTGGTAGTGTCACCTTTAGCACCCACGTTGACTTTAGCGGCGCGGTGGTCACGGGTTTATCGGGTGGCAGTTTACCTATCATCGGCAACACCAGCGTGGCGTTCCCCGATGGCGGCGTGACCGTCACCAACACGGGTAGTGGCTATGGTGTGGTGGGCGTGGCGACGCAACCTGGCAATCACAATGGTCCGATGACGATGAGCGCGTATATCACAGCGGGTGTCGAGGGCCACGGTTCGGTGAGCTTGAGCGCGGGTGTGATTGGCCGGACCTTTTCAATCAATCCAGCGAGCGCGGGGGTTATCGGTTTGGGGCAAACCGGCTCTGGTGTTTACGGTGTTTCGTTTGGCATGGGTAGCAAAGGTGGCACCTTTGAGTCCAGCTCAGGCACTGGCGTGGAAGGACGAGGCGTGACAGGGGTCGCGGCTACCGCAAACTCTCTTGGGGATCTTGCGCTCTGGGCCAAGGGATACAGTATTTCGGATCTTGCGGTTAAAGTGGAGGGGCGAGCTGACTTTCTAGCCGACAACGCCACTGCCTTGGTGGTTACCCAGACTTCAGTGGCCTACGGCTCCAACGCCATCACTGCCTATTCCAATGCTTCAGGCACGGCTTCCATCCGCGGAATAAATACAGATACGACCGCGCCTGAGACGAACAACATCCCTGGCGTGGGTGTATGGGGTCAGGGAACTGTCGGCACCGTTGGATACACACTTCACCCTAATGGTTATGGCGTCTACGGATCTGCCAATGGCACGTCCCAGAGCGCGGGTATGCGCGCCGAGAGCAATGGGTTTGGGCGTGGTCTCGAAGCCTCTTCGAGCAACGGGATAGGTGTTTATGCTAAAGGGGTTACGGGCGTGGCCGCTTATTCCAATGGCTCGGGTGGGGTCGCGTTGTTGGCCGAAGCGAGCTCGACGGGCGAGGTCGGTGTCCTGGCTATTGGAACCAGCGCTGGGACAACCGCGTTGGCGGCGCACGGTCAAGATCTGGCGGTATCCATCACCGCCCGAAGCTTGAGCGGCTCAGCGATGATCGCGCGGGCAAACAGCACTCAAACCACAGCTCAATTTCAAAATGACGGCGCGGGCCCGGCTTTGTATGTCATGGGCACGACTGGCATGGGCGCTTACTTTCAGTCAACGAGCGCTGTGGTGGCCGTGGGTACCGAGATGGGGTTGATCGCGCGCGGCAGTCAAGCCGCCTATTTTGACGCGACAGTCATGAGCCCGATCACCGTGTATGGCGTCACCATCACCGCCCGCAACACAAGCACCTGCTGCACCATCAGCCAAAGCGCGGTGGGCTTGTCGATATCCGCCAAAGCGGACGATGTCAACGGCATGGGGATCGGGATCATCGCCAAAGGCCAATCCAGCACGCTTGGCTATGGAGTGATCGGCGTCGGCACCAACGGTGGCGCGGGCCTGCGTGGCGAGAACAGTGGACAGGGCACGGATGGTCGGGCGGCTGTGCAGGCGGTTAACAAGTCAGCATCTTTCTTCGGCAATCCTGTGACGGCGTTAGATATCGATGGTGGCATCACGGTGGTCACAAGTCGATCGGATGCTAGTTCTGGATCCACCCCGGTGGCATTGGGCGGTTGCGGTCCTACGGCAAATCCGCCGACACAAAATGGCATTGGCGCCATTGCTTCTAATGCCATCAAGGCCAATAGCCTGATCTATCTAACGCCGGTATTCAATGGGGCCAACGCGTATCCCGTGACAGCGAGGGTGACAGCGCAGGCCGATGGAAACTTCAGCTTTGTTGTTCACGCGATTGGCAATTCTGGGACCTGCCCTGGTATCGGCAGCGTCACGTTAAATTACTGGATCATTAATATCCGATAGGCTAAATTTTTAGTGTCGATAGGCTGTCGCTTCGAGCGGGCAGCCCCTATTATTTGGGGTGTCAGAAGATTGACGATTGGTGCTAAATTGGTCAAAAAACCCTCAAAACGGGCCCGCCCTGCGCGCTTTCGCTTTCGGGAGCGCTTTCGGTGTTTTTAGCCTTTGGTTTCAATATTTTTTCTAGACAACTTTTTTTAAATTGAACTTATTTTGTAAAATTGGCACGGCAATTGCTTATTTATAGCTAATGTCCCGCTTTCCTAAAACGCTACTTTTGACCCTCGCCTCGCTTGGCCTATTTTCGGCCACCGCGAGCGCTGCATATTGGGGTAATCAATTTTTGGTCGAGAGCACGGGACCCGCTGGTTTTACATTTCAAAATGCCAGCGCGCAAAGCATCCGCTTCACACAGCAGGGCAACAAGACCATCGACGAGATCCGGTTTTATGGAACGCTCACTGGCGTGAGCCCGCTGTTTAAATTTGCCATTGAAGCGGATGTCGCGGGACTGCCAAGCGGGACCGCGTTGACTTTTGTCAATGCCACTGTAGGCACTGGGTGGACTACCGTCGCTTTGCCACCCCTGGCGTTGAGCGCCGGCACGGTTTATCACATCACTCAACGGTGGGTCTCGGGCACCTATGACGGGGCCAACAACTTTATGTTTGAACAGGTGATTGGCAGACCCAACATCATCCCTTTTGATCAAAGCTCAGATCCAACGCTTGAACTTAAATTTACTTCTGACGGATCTTCCTGGGCTGGTGGAAACACGCCTGTGTTTGTCGCCCGCTACACCGATAGCAGTTTTTTGGGTAATCCGTACGACCAGCAAGATACGGGGGCAAGCGTCGCGGGCGCCACTCGACGGGGCGAATTGGTCGCGCCGCCCCCGGGAGGTATTTGGGTGGATAGTGTTGGTTTTCGCGTGCGCAATAGCGGCGCCGCGCCGGCGGACTCGCTCTATTACAAGATCCAACGCGTGTCCGATCTGGCGATCATCGCCAGTGGGACCTTGACCACGCCCGGCGCTGTCACAAATACCTATGCTTGGTTCGACACCAGTTTTGGGACTGTGTATTTGAGTTCGGCCGAGACATACCGCGTGGTCCTTGATTCGCCCGGTTCGTCATCGCCTAGCTATCAAGTGAGCGCGGGGACCTGCCTCAATGTGTCGCCCTACCGTGACATCAGTTTTGACGGGGTCAACAGCCATGGGTTGACCTCGTTGGACGCGGGGGCAAATTGGAGCAGCTATCTAAATTACGATTGGCACTTTAGGTTGGGGACGACCGTGGCGGGGACTCCGACCCCGACTTATACCGCCAGCCCCGTCGTGAGCCCCACGCCTACAGTCAGCGCCAGCGACACGCGCACCGTCACCCCCACCCGCACACCAAGCCCCACAGCGAGCCAGAGCCCCACGGCTTTTCCTACTTTAGCCTGCACCGTGGGCACCTACGAGCAAGCCGATACCGCTGTCGGTCAAGCGGGGCTGAACAGCGGAGCTGCCAACCCTGTCGCCGCGGATACCTTGAGCAATCCCTTCCACACGGCGTGGGATGGTACCCGGCTCTATGTCAGCGATTTTACCAACCACCGGGTTCTCATCTACAGTGGCATTCCCACCGTGTCAGGACAGGCGGCGACGCTGGTGTTGGGTCAGGCGGCCTTCAATAGCAATGGCGCGGCCATCGCATCCAATCGCATGTCGCAGCCTATGGGTGTCGCGTCGGACGGGGTGCGCTTGGCCGTGGTGGATTACGGCAATAACCGCGTGCTGCTTTGGGATAGCTTGCCCAGTTCTAACGGGCAGGCTGCCGATAGGGTCCTCGGTCAGCCTAACTTCACTATCGGAACCGCTAATAATGGCGGGTTGAGCGCGTCGAGCTTGTCTTCGCCTTGGGGAGTGGCCATGGCGGGCGGGCGCCTCTTTGTTGCCGATTACAGCAACAATCGAGTGCTGATTTGGAACAGCTGGCCGACGGTGAATCAGCAAGCCGCGGATCTTGTGTTGGGACAGGCCAACTTTGGTAGCAGCGGGTCAGCGACCAGCGCTACCGGGATGAATACGCCACTGCAAGTGGCCAGTGATGGTGTCCATGTGGCTGTGGGCGAGTACAACAACAACAGGGTGCTGCTCTGGGACAGCCTTAG
>JANLXT010000178.1:0-2667 GCA_031365225.1 candidate division FCPU426 bacterium | reverse complement strand
GGTGAATTGGTGGTGCAGGCCCAAGGCGCCAGCCCACGCTTGCGCGTCAGCTGGGCAGGGAAGAAATTGGCGGGGGGAACGTATATTATCCGGCTTGAGGCGCAAGATGCCGTGGGCGGGTATGAGACGAAGGTATTGAAGGTGGCGTTGGTACCGTAAAGGGCCGTTGGGGCCATGGCAGGCCATGGCCTCACAATAAACCCCGTAGGGCCTTTGGCCCTACGGGGTTTATTTTTGTTTAGAAAGTAGGCTTCAATATCGGATAAAGATCTTTAAATCGTTGGTAGGGAAGCGCGTAGGCGCGATGCGTTTTTTTATCTGGCGCCACAGCTTTGGACCGACGCAAAGTGCGCTCGCAAGCCTGTTCAATGCTCTTGAACGCGACCACGCCCACGGCGCCTAAGAGGGCCGCGCCAAAGGCGGGGCCTTCTTCTTTATCGACGGTATGCACAGGTAGGCCATAGATATCGGCTTGCATACGGCGTAGCAGCGGGCTCTTGGCGCCGCCACCCGTCAGCAGCACGCTTTTGACAGGTAATTTTAACGCCTTCAAGATCTCAACCGAATCACGCAAGCCATAGCAAATGCCTTCAAGCAATGCCCGGCTAACATGAGCTCGGCTATGACTGAGAGACAAACCTACCAACGCGCCACGCGCGGACGCGTCACGATGTGGCGTGCGCTCGCCTTGAAAGTACGGCAAAAAGCTCAGGCCACCCGAGCCAGGGGCGATCTTGGCGGCTTCGGAATTAAGCGAAAGATCAGTCTCGCCCTTCGCCAAATTTTGACGATACCAGCTAAATGCCCCGCCCGCGCTTAGCATCACGCCCATCACATACCATTGACCTGGCACAGCGCTGCAAAATGTGTGCGCGCGCATCTTGGGATCGACCAAGGGCTTGGCGGTTGGCGCCAGCACCGTGCCTGACGTTCCCCAGCTGGCCACCGCCAAACCTGGCTTGACCGCGCCCACGCCTATCGCGCCACAGGCGTTATCCGCGCCACCCGCGACCACCGCCACACCCAAGGGCAAGCCCGTCAGCTTCGCGGCGTTCGCGCTGACGTTTCCTATGACCTGGCTCGATTCGCCCAGGTCCACCAATAGATCTCTTTTAAGTCCCAACGCGCCCAGCAGCTCGCCGCTCCAGCGCCGGTGTTTGACGTCCAACAGCAGCGTGCCTGCCGCATCCGAATAATCTGTGCCCAAAACACCCGTCAAACGATAGCGGATGTAGTCCTTGGCGAGCACAACTTTAGCGAGGCGTCGCCATGCCGCAGGCTCATTTTCTTTTAGCCATAATATTTTTGGCAGGGTGAAGCCTTCCAAGGCCGGGTTGCTGACCCAGTTTCGCAAGCGCGCTTCACCCACACGCTTGGTAATGGTCTGGCATTGTTTGGTGGTGCGCCCATCGCACCAAAGCAAAGCGGGGCGGATGACATCGCCTTGGGCGTCCAAGAACACCGACGAATGCATTTGACCCGACAGGCCGACCGACAGCGCATGGCCGTGGCGTAGTTGCGGGTCCGCTAAAAGTAAGCGCAGGACTTTTTGGGTGCCGTGCCACCAAAGATCAGGGTCTTGCTCTGCCCAGCCAGGTTTTGGCGCGGACAAGGGATAGGCGACAGTTTTTGTGGCGAGCACTTTACCCGCCAAGGCGACCGCAATGGCTTTGACGCCGCTGGTACCAATATCCAAACCTATAAAATAGTCCATGAAGAGGCTCCCAGAGGCCAAAAGACGCTGGTTAGAAATAGTCTTTATTAACAAGGAGTTTAGCACAAACGCTTGGATTATTTAATTGCCGAAACGTTTTTTTGGAAGCTCCTTGGGAACCTATTGTGTCAAAATGTGTCCATACTTGTGAAGCGTAGAAATAGCTATTTTTAATCAACGTAATAGAGGCTGCGATGCGTTCAAAGAAGATCATTAGCGCTCTGGTCCTGCTTGTGGGGACCGTGATCGCGTCAAGCATCGTGGCTTTTCCATTTTGGCTAGAAGCGCCCCCGTCGACCCGCCCTAATCCTTGGGATCGGCAAAATCCAAACAGCAATTGGGCCGCGATGCCACCTTTGGTCGCGCCGACCTCGACCATCACGCCGACCTTTAGCGTGTCCCCCACGATCACACCGACTTTCACGCAGAGCCCCAATTGGACGGCGACCGTCAGCCCCACGTTTTCGGCTACTCCCACGCCAAGCGCTACTCCAACCAATGGTCCCGCGGTGGTGCTTTTTGAGGATTTTGAGGCCAGCGGAACTCTCAATACGCCCGGCGATTACAACGACACGGTTAGCATCGTAAATAACTATTTGGTTTCGACCGCGCAGGCTTTCAGCGGCACCCAGAGTTGGGTTCTCGACGTAAATACATCGGGCGGTAGCTGGGGTGCGGGCGTGAATATCCAGTCTAACTATGGGATGATCGACGCGACTGCGGCGCAGACCATAGAATTTCAGATTTGGACCCCCACGGACCTGCATTTCTCGGTACGGTTCCGGGAGAAGGGTTTGGCGGGCGATTCTAACGAAAATGAAAACTGGTTGTCACCCAATCAAGATGTGATTGGCACCAGCGCATGGCAAACCATCAGCATTCCCATCTCGTCTTTTGTCGAAGATGGATATGGCAACCCTGGATGTGGTCCCAATTGCGGGACCTCGGTGGGT
>JANLXT010000171.1:0-5232 GCA_031365225.1 candidate division FCPU426 bacterium | reverse complement strand
GGAAAGCATTCCGTTGTCTGAGACCCACGCTTATGTTCGGCGCGTGTTGGGTTACTATCGATTCTTTCGGCATATGCGGGATATCAAGCATGCCTTGGATTAGGGCGCTTACCCTCGGTCTGGCGCTATTTGCCAGCGGGGCATCCGCGGCCGAAGTCGAGATCCCCGTGTCGGCGGGGGAGGCGGCTGAGCAGGCGGCGAAAGTTGGGGCCGGTCAATTGGTCAAAGATGCCCTCGCGCAAGACGACTTAGAGAAAGCGCGAAAAATCTTTGTCCAAGCGCGAAGCCAAGATGGGGACGGTCCAGCGGGCGCTCGCGCGGGGCTAGAATTGGGACGCTTAGATTTCGCCATGCAACGCTTTGAGACGGCGTTGCTAGCCTTAGATCAAGTTGAAGAGAGCAAGCTCGACGAGAGCTTTCGCCCCGAGCTTTTGTATTATCGCGGCCAGGCTCGTTTGGTGCTCAAAGGTTTTGCTAGAGCGCGGGCGGACCTAGCGCGCGTCGAAAAAGAATGGCCCAAGCATCGCTTGGCGTCTTCGGCGCGCTTAAGCGTAGCAGATTGCGACGCGGCGTTGGGCCAAGAAGAAAGCGCGCTCAAGACCTACCTGGCCATCGCCAACAGCCCTGGGGCCGAGGGTGCCCCCTTGGCGCTTTGGCAGGGCGCCACGTTGCGGGCCAGGCAGGGGCGCAACGCTCAAGCGCGTGAGCTCTTTGAGCGTTTGCTGCGCGAGTACCCTGATAGCTTTGAAGCCAGCGGCGCGCGCGCGCGCTTAAGCAGCCTTCCGGCGCAGGCGAAAGCGACTCCGCTACCGACGCCAAGCCAGGCCACGCGCTACAGCGTGCAGGTGGGCGCGTTCACTAAGCGCGCGACCGCCCTGGGCATGGTCAAGAGCCTCAAGAAACAAGGTTTTTTAGCGCGGGTTGAAAAAGGCGCGCGCAAAGATGTGTACACCCTGTACTTGGTGCAGTTGGGACATTATCCCAAAAAGGCGGATGCCGTGGCACTGGGCGCGGCGATCGCCAAAAAAGCAAAGATCGCTTATCTGGTGGTTGAGGACTGAGCATGGAATCTACAGGGATCCTCATTTTAATCGCGCTCGGCGTCACCGTCGCCGCGCTGTGGTTTGCCTGGCAGACGCGTGGCCTGCTCGAGGCCGCCCGCATCGAAGGCGCGCGCAGTTCTGAAAAAAGCGCGCAAGACGAGAAGCGGGTCGAAGACGCCCGGCGCCTTTTGGCTGACACCGAGACGCGTCTCAAAGAAGCTTTTCAAAGTTTGGCCAGCGACACCTTGCGCCAAGCCACCGATGAGCTGCGCAAACAGACCGAGCAAGTGGTGAGCCAAAATCGTGGCCAGCTCGAAGGGCAAGCGGACGCCCGCAAAGCCGCGGTCGAAGAGATGACCAAGGCTTTGGCCGAAAAGGTCGAGGGCTTGCGCCAGGTGTCAGAAAACCTGGGTCAGGCCCAGCGTGGCGGGGAAGAGCGCTTGGGTCAAATGTTGCGAAACTTAGGCGAGGGCCAAGAGCGCCTGGGCCAAGTGACCCAGGTCCTGAATAATGCCCTCAGCAACAATCAATCCAAAGGCCAGTTGGGTGAAATGGTCCTAGAACAGCTCTTGCAGTGGGCCGGGCTAAAGAAAGATGTGCACTACCGCACCCAAGTTCAAGTGGACGGCAAAAAACCAGATGTGATGATCAGCCTGCCCGATGGGCGCGAACTGATCATCGATAGCAAGATGGTGATGGATGACTACTTGGCGGCCAGCCGCGAAGCCGATCCAAAGCTGCGGGCCGAACTTTTCAAGGCCCATGCCCAGCGTCTTAAATTGACAGTCAAAGGCCTCGCCGCGCGCGAGTATCGCGAGGCTTTTCCCAAGGCTGCTGACTTTGTGATCTTATTCTTGCCCAACGACAGCCTGCTCAGCGCCGCGCTCGAAGCGGATCCCAGCCTGCTTGATTATTCGATGCAGCAGCATGTGGCGCTGATGACGCCCGCCAGCATCCTGCCGTTGTTGCGCGTGGTGGATAGAGTTTGGCTTGATAGCAAGCTGGCTGAAAATGCCAACGAGATCGCTAAACAATCGGGCGAGCTGCTGGATAGGCTTTACAGTGTCTTGGATCATTTGACGACGCTGGGCAAGGGCCTCAAGGGAAGCGTCGATGCCTACAACGCGGCCTTGGGCAGCTTGGATAGCCGGGTTTATCCGCAGATGAAAAAAGTACGTGAGTTGGGAGCGACCACCAAGACAGCGTTGGTCAATGTGGCCAAGCCATTGAAGGTTGAAGGAATGCCAGAAACAGAACGGGTGCTCGTGCTCAAAAGCAAGGCGGATGAGCAGTTGGCGCTGCCCGCCGCCGAAAAATAGGAGAAACACCATGATCAAGATGACACAAACACTCATGCGCGAACGCATTCAAGAGATCATCGCCAAAGGGGATGACACCGCGACGCGTCAAAGGGTCGCCGTGTGCCTGTGGGGCTTAAACAAGGACCGCGATGGCGTACGCTTGGCCAATGAGCTGATTGACGAGTTGGGGCTAGAAAAATATGGCGCCAAAAAAGGCGTGATCGTTTGAGAGCGCGTCTGGGATCGTTGCTAGGTCTTGTCCTAGTTTTAAGCGCCAACCTTGGCGCGCGCGATGGCTTGCGCTTGCCGTGGGTTTTTTCTGATCAGCCCGAATTGGTCGCTGATTTTGTCTTTAGCCCGGGTTTAAAGAAAATGACGCGTGTTGAGATGCTGCTGGGCGGCCATTTTTCAAATCTAAAATTGCCTAAAGGCGCGGCGCGCGCGCCTCGTTTGAGCGTCGAAGTCAAGTTTTTGGCGCCTGGTCAATTGCAAGACCAACCCAAAAGCGCGAGCGCACTGATTGATTTAGACGCGGTGATCCAAAGCGCCGGGCTAAAGTTTGAATCCGCGCTCTTCAGCGCAAGATCAAAATTGCTTTACAAGGGCGAGCTGAGCTTGGATCTGGCCCCCGGTGATTACAACGTTGAGGTCAGTGTTAAAGACGAGAGCTTGGGGATCCGCGGCAACCGAACCTTGCATTTGATCGTGCCAGAAGAACGCTCGAACGCGTGGGGCTTGTCCGATCTGCGAGTTTTGTTAGGCGTGGGCGAGCGCTTGGATGAGCAAGGCAAGACGCAACGGGTCCTGGACCCAAATCCATGGCGCGAGCTCGGTGGGGGAAGCGACTGGGATTTTATTGTCGCGTACCGCGATGTGGGGCCACGGCCCGCGGGGGCGCTTGTTCAAGAGTACAGTGTACGGCGTATGCGGGCGGACGAGGACAGTTGGTCGCTTATTCAGCCCGCGCCTGACAAAGGGGCGCGCCAGGTATGGTTGGTGCATGTGCCCGCGCAGTTGGTCGCGACGTGGCGGCCGGGGGTCTATTTGTTGACGGTCGCGTTGCGGTCAAAGTCCAACCCCAAGCAGGTGGTTCAAAGTTCCAAGTCTTTTGAGGTCAAGCTTTGACCTTGCGCAAGCAGGTGCATGTGCTTGCCAGCTTGCGTTATGGCATGCGCTTGACCCAGGCGCACTTTAAGACCCTGGTCCCTGGCAGTGCCCTGTATTTTTTGCCCGACCTCTTCAACGCCCTGCAGCTGCCTTTGCCCGGCCCGGCCTTGGCCTGGCGCCTCGCCAAAGCCGTGGTGGCGCTGATCTTGCTCTGGCACGCGTTGGATCTTGCGGACGCCGAGACCAAGGTCGAGCGTGCTCGAACCCGACGCAATGCATTGAAGCAGAGTGGCAATTTTTTTGGGAGCATGGGTCTTTATTGGGTCGTGCTTTTGGCCTTGGCGAGTCTAGCCTTGCCCTGGGTCTGTGGTATCGATTGGGCGTGTTTGCGACAGCAGTTTGACCTGGTGCTCGACGGCCAGTTTCCCGCGGGCTTGTCTGGGGGGACACTGCTTGGCGTCGGGCTGACCTTGGTCCCCTGTGGTCTCTGGGCCCTCTACGGCTGGTTTCATGGATACTACGTCGCCGACGAGGGCCAAGGGCCTTGGCAGTCCATGCGTTCTAGCTACGCGGCGGTGCGTGGCGCGGAACTTGGCGTGCTTTTATTTTGTTTGGTTTGTGGTGTGCTCAATATCTTAGGTTTGGCGTTGGCGGTGGTTGGGATCTTTTTCGCGTTTCCCATCACGTTGTTGGCGACCACGTACGTTCATCTAGAGCTTAAACAGCAAACGCTTGTTGGAGACAGGTTATGATCGCAAGTCAGCGTAGTATTCATCTGCAGGGGGCTTTTGAGACGGGTTGGCGAGCTTTGCTCAACAACTGGCTCTGGTTGGTCGGGCTGGCGCTGGCCTATTTGGCGCTCGAGGCGGTGCCTTACGCGATAGAGCATATGGCTCCGCACGCGTGGGTGTTTCGTTTGCTGGCGTCGGTCCTGCGCTTGATTGGCCAGACCGTCTTTTGGACTTTCGCGATGATGCTCTGTTTAGCGCTGGCGCGCAAAGACGGGTTGGCGCCTAAAGATTTCGCGTCTCAAGATGTGACAGGGACCAAAGTCGTGGGGATGCTCCTATTTGCGCTGCTCTACGGTCTGGTGGTGGGCGCGGGATTGATCCTTTTGATCGTTCCCGGGGTGATCTGGGCTCTGCAATTTAGTATGGCGCCTTTTTATATTGTGCAAGAGAACTGCGATGCTATCGAAGCCATGCGACGGAGCAAGGCGCTGACGCGGGGGCAGCTGTGGGATCTCTTGCTATTTTATATCCTGTGTTGTGTCGCGTTGGGGCTGGGTTTTATGGCGCTGGTGGTGGGTTTGGTGCCAGCGGTCTTGGTGACGTCGGTCGCTCAAGCTAAGGTATTTTTAGATCTTTCAGCGGCGAACAAAGATCCACAAAACTCAGGAAGCTGGACGCCTTCTTGAGTTTTAAGACAATTTCGTATCGCGATATTTCTAGATAAGTTTTCCACAGTGCTTGGTATACGTGTCTGTTTTGCCATGCTAGATTCTAGTCAGTACTTAACGCCCCCCGGTGCGGGGCCGGACTCCGGCCTCGAGAATAGGGAAGCCCGTTCAATGCGGGCGCGGTGCACGCCACTGTAAGCGAAAGAGTCGATCTTTTGCGAGCCAGGAGACCTGCCGTGGGGCTGTCCGACCTCCTCCGTACCAGAGGAAGGCCGGCGTCCCCGCTCTCATCGCTGGACGCTGCCCTTTCGGGCGGCGTCTTTTTTTTGTGAATGCCATGGCCACGCGTCTCAGCAACGTCAAGCTTCCAGCCTTTCATGCG
>JANLXT010000166.1:0-6096 GCA_031365225.1 candidate division FCPU426 bacterium | reverse complement strand
GAAAAGGTTCTCAATGGCCTTCTTCACCGCGCCCACCAGGCCCGGGCTGGCCCCGTTGCTGGCGATGGTGATGCGCAACAAGCCGGCGCGGACCAGGCCCATCATGACGGCATTGCTGAGCTTGGGCTGGTCATAGGCCGAGATGGTTGCGTGATGCTTAAGGCTCTCTTCGTAGATCCACTGGGACAAGGGCGGGTCGGTCTTGACACAATTGAGCACAAAAAATTTACCCACGATATCTGCAGGCGTGGCTTCACGCAGCTCAAGGCGACCACCGTGCTTGGTGAGATACGCAACCAACTCTGGTGAGGCGCGCTTGGCCACCACCAATAAATCAGCCTCGGCCTCGAGCAGGCGCTCGGATTTTTCAAGCGCCTCCGCGTCGCCACCGATCACCAGGCAAGGCTTGCCTTGCACATCAAGATTTAGAGCAAAATAAGGTTTGGCCATGTCTCAGAGTATACGCTTGAGCCCAGCCCAGCGGTTTGAGAAATCAAAGGGTGACGAGCCAACCCTTGCGGGTGACCCAGCGGGCCGCGGCTAAGATGAGTAAAGTGTAGATGGCCATGTTGAGCATGCCAAGGTATCCCTGCTCGGTCCAGATGAAGACTTTCCATAGATTGACAGGCGTCTCGGCCGAGAGGTTCAAGAGACTCCCGACCAAATCAGGCAGCAAGTAGGCAAAGAGGGCATTCTGGCCCACGGGCACGATCCACTCTAAGACTGGCTTGGCGATGCCTCGCCGCCAGGCAAGCTGGCAGGCAACCAACACAAAGGCTCCCAGTCCTGCACAGACCAAGCCCCAGGCTGCTGTCCCCTGGATCTTACTAAAGCCCTCCCAGGGGCGCAGGGTGTAGGCCACCGCCATCAAGATGAGCCCCAAACCAAAGATCTTGCGAGTGGCCTGCCGCGCGTCTTCTTTCATCCAAGAACCACAGATCATCCCGGCCACGGCGATGGCCCCATGTGAGCCGATCCACGCCCCCGGAAAGAACGGAATCGCGGGCCAAGCCAGGGCACCCACCCGTTCGGCCTCGTAAAGCAGGACCAAGATGGCTAACGCCACGCCAAGCTTTGGCCGAGAGTCGCGGGCCCAAGCCCAGACCAGCGCTGCGGCCAAATAGACCCAGCCAATCAACCCTAGGATACCCCACCAATAGGTGCGCAACCAAAGCACTTCCCCTGATTCGCTCTTGTGGCGAAAGACCGCCGCGAGGCCCAAGAGCACGACCCAGGCTGCGATCTTGGCTCCGCGCGTGCTTTGTCGACCCCAAGCCACATAAACCGCTAATACAAAGAGCAACATCCATAACGACTGTGGCAACACGGTGCCCGCGTAGCCGTTCTCCATGTTCACGAAAAAGATGCCCAACGTGAGCAGCGAGAGGCCGCGCAAGACCGCCGAGCCCGCCAGAGCCAAGCCGCCCGTGCCCTGCGAGATCTTTTTACCCAACGCCATGGGTATGGCGACCCCCATCGCAAAAAGAAACCACGGAAAAACCAAGTCAGGATAAGTCATACCATCGATATCACCCGGCGCATGTTTGTGCCAATCTGCGATGGCACTGACGCCCGAAGTGTTATTGACAAAAATCATCAATGCCACGACCAGCCCACGAAAAGCATCAAGCGACAAATCTCGTTGCGTGTTCTTTAGCATGCCCTGCCTCGAGAAAAAAATAAATGCTCTCTATTCGACATACTTAAAGATCGATCCACCGTATCCGATCACATAGACCTCGCCCGCCGCATCGACCGCGAACGAAGCGGGATTCTCGGGACTGGATGGCAATTCTCGCAAACTGGCATCGGTAGGCGCGTTCGCGTCTAAGGTCCATACGCGGCTCGACGAAAAATCCGCAAAGACATACTTGTCACGCAGGGACTTTAGCTTTTGTCCGCGATAAACAATGCCCCCCGTCACGCAAGCTCCTTTGTCACGCGCATAGTCAAAGACAGGCTCAACCAAGCGAGCCGTGCGTTTGTTGTCGAAATCATGCCGCCCCTCGCGCAAGTTCCATCCAAAGTTTCCGCCAGCTTGATCGATGTCGATCTCTTCCCAGGCGTTCTGACCCACATCCCCGACCCACAAGGCTCGCGTGCCAGGATCAAAGCTCATGCGCCAAGGGTTGCGCCAACCATAAGACCAGATCTCTGGCCGCGCCTTGGGTGTCGCGACAAAGGGGTTCCCTTTGGGCACCGTGTAGGGCAAGCCTTGATCCACGTCCAGCCGCAGGATCTTGCCGAGCAGGGTTCCCAAGTTCTGACCGTTGCCGTGCGGATCGCCGCCCGCGCCACCGTCCCCCACGCTTAAATAAAGCATGCCGTCGGGTCCAAACACCACAGTGCCGCCATTGTGATTGCCGTAACGCTTCTCGATCTTAAGCAGAGTCTGCCGCGTGGCAATATCGACTTTGCCACCACGCGCCTGAAAGCGTTCTAAGACACCCGCGCGCGGTTTGGCGTGCGCTTTTGAATACCACACATAGACATAGCCGTTGCGCTTAAAGTTTGGGTGCAGTGCGGCGCTTAAAAGCCCTTCTTCGCCATTCTCTGTACGCACTAATTTTTGTATGTCTAGAAAGACTTTGGCAGCTGCCTTGCCCAGCGGGTCAAACGCCATGATTCGCCCATCCTGTTCAACCACAAAAAAGTGGCTCGTCGCATCCGGGGCGCTTAAAAGCGCGACAGGCCGTTGAAAAACACGGCCTTTAAAGGCTGGCACCCAGGCAGGCGCTGCCCAAGCAGTTGAGACGACAAGGAACAGTAAGATGGCTAGTTGCGTCATTACTTTAAGGCTCCAAAACACGGCTTCCCCAAAACCCGCCGTGCCCCTATATTAGATGGCACCCGTCCCCCTGACAAGAGAGAGCCCGATGCGCTTAGGTCCCCTGTTTATCGCCCTTTTGGTCCCAGTTTTGGGCCAAGCCCAGATCCTACCCAGCCGTGTGAGTGCCGTGACGGTTTATCCGCAAGGCGCTCAAGTACGCCGAATAGCGGAGGTCCAACTCGAGGCTGGTGCCGTGACTTTACGCCTTGAAGGCCTACCTTCGGACGCGGACGAATCGTCTCTGCGCCTTGATGTGCAAGGGCCCAAAGGCACGCGACTTTTGGCGCTGCGCTTTGAAGAGGCCCACCGCCCCGAAGCCCAGGCCCAGCGCCGTAAAGATCTCGAGAAAAAATTAAGAGGTTTGGATGACGCTAAGACCGACTTAGCCGACCGCGTCAGCGCACGGGATGCCGAGCTAGAGTTGCTCAAGAGCTTAGGCGCCAAAGGTGGCGAAAGTGCGGGCGGACAACGGGGTGCTGCCATCGGCGCCTTTGTCAATGAAGCGAGTAAAGTTGGCGAGCGGGTCAATGTGCTGTTGACGGCCAATCGCCGTGACAAGCGCCAGCAAAGAGTCTTGGATGAGCAGATTGCCGCGCTCAACAAAGACCTAGGCAGTGGCGGTGGTGAGAGCCGCGACATGCGCGTGGCCGAGGCCGACTTAGAGCTAAAGGAAGCGGGGCGGGTCGAATTGGCGCTGGACTATCAAGTGAGCAACGCCACATGGACACCCATCTATGATTTAGAATTAAATAGTGAAGCTGCCAAGCCCAGTGCTCGTTTGGCATTCAACGCCGAGTTGCGCCAGAGCACGGGTGAAGATTGGATCCAAGCCCAACTGACCCTTTCGACCGCGCGTCCTTTGGCCAGCACCGAGATCCCCGACCCGACCCAATGGTGGTTAGACTTCCCGAGTTATGCGACCCCGACATTACAAAAACAAAGCCGAGGACGCAAAGCTTCCGCCATGGGCGCGGCCCCGATGGCTGTGCGGTCCGAGGCAAACGAAGACGATGGCTCAGCGCAAGAGCAGGTGGCGGTGGCGCAAGATTATGCCAGCACCATCACAGGAGAGTTCACGACTGTTTACAAGATCAGCCGACCCATGCGCGTGCCCAGTGATGGACAGGCTCATCGCGTGGCGGTGGCAGAATCCACGCACCCCGCTCAAGTCTTGCTGGTGGCGGTCCCTCGCCTCTCGCTGACCGCGTTCATCGAGGCCACCATCCAGTATCAAGGTGAGCAAGCTTTGTCCCCAGGGCCCTTGCAGCTCTTTAGAGATGGCGCACTCATTGGCAAGACCCAGATGGCGCTGGTCTTGCCCCAGCAAGAATTTAAGCTGGGTTTTGGGCAGGACGACGCCATCAAGGTGCGTCGGGAGCGGGTGTCCGACAAGCAGGGCGACGGGTCTTGGTTAAGCAGTGGCAAGCGCCGTTACCAATGGTTAACGCGCCTGACCAATCTTCACGCTGGCGACCGAGTGCTTGAATTGCGCGAGCAATTGCCGCGTTCGCGCCGGCAAGAGATCAGCGTCGAGCTCTTGAGCATCGATCCGAAAGCTTTGGATGAAGACCCCGACCAACCCGGCCTTAAGCGCTGGCGCTTAAATCTCAAGCCAAAACAAGAGACCAAGATCGACCTGCGTTACGAAGTGCGCTTCCCCCAGGGCCGTCCGGTCCAGGGCATGGAATAAAGAATCTCAACCAATGGAGTCCCCATGTTACGAAACATCGCGATCACAGCCCTGCTCTTGCTGGCGAGCTCGCGCTTGAGCGCGTTTGATTTTATCGCCAAGCCACGCTTTCAAGAAACATTGCAGGGTGGCAGCCCCGCCAATGCCGTGGCGCGGGTTGAGAATCCGCGCGCCAAGTTGAGCCCCGCCGGCACAGCGCTTTGGACCAAAGCCATGGCCAAAGCCCCCAAGGCTGGTTTAGGCTCGGAAGGTTATGTCCTGCAAACATCTGCCGATGGCGCGTTGATCTTAGCGGCGACCAGCCTAGGCGCCTTACGCGCGCAACAGACCCTGCGCCAGCTTCCCGTCACCAAGGGTCAACGTCCCTCTTTGTGGATTGTGGATTATCCAAATCAAGCCTGGCGCGGCCTGCACGTGCTTGATTCTGGCGCGGCGAGCTTGCCTGATCTTAAGCGCCTGATCAAAGAAGTCATGGTGCCGACCAAGGCCAACATCTTAATTTATGAGATCGACTACGATTTTAAATTTAAATCCCATCCCGAGATCAAGGGCATGGATCCCTTTAGCAAAGAACAGATCCGCGATCTAGTCGCCACTGCCAAGGCGGAGGGCATCAAAGTGATCCCCGAAATTCAACTTTTTGGACATCAGTCCTGGGGCAGCGACCCGCCTGGCGCGCTGCTGGCCGCGCACCCTCACCTTGAAGAACCACCCGATAGCGGCAATCCCCAGACGACCTTTCGTGGCCCCGATTTCTATTGCCGTAGCTGGTGTCCCCGGCACCCAGACCTGCACCCCATCGTCTTTAAACTGATTGACGAGGTGGTGGACGCCTTTCAGACGGACATGTTCCATGTGGGCATGGATGAGGTCTTCGTCATCGCCAGCAAGAAATGCCCGCGCTGCGCTGGCAAGGACCCCGCCGAGCTCTTTGCGGACCAGGTCAACATGCTGCACGGACACCTGAAGAAGAAGGGCGTCACCATGTTGATGTGGGCCGACCGCCTGCTGGACGGCAAAGCCACTGGCTACGGCAAATGGGAGGGCAGCTTCGACGGGACTGCGCCCGCGTTGAATTACATCCCCAAGGACATCATCCTCTGTGATTGGCACTACGAGGGAGGGGTCAATGGTCAGTTTCCCTCGCTGGACATCTTCCTCAAGCGTGGCTTTAGGGTCTGGCCCACGGTGTTCAAGAGCGAGAAGGATTCTTACAAATTTATGGACGAGGCCAACAAACGCCAGAACCCAAAGATGCTAGGAACCATGGCCAGCGTTTGGTTTCCAGCGGGTGAGATGACCAAGGCCTTGATGGAAAATCGTGGGGACAAATTGCCGATCGCCAAGACGGCGGTGCAGGTGCTTAAGAAGGCCTGGTCGGGGAACTAGCGGACTGTCTTAGTTTTTTCTTTGGGAGACCCCAGGTCTTAGTTTTTTCTTTGGGAGACCCCCCGCTTCAGTATTAAAAAAGACCCCCCCAAATGCCAAGTGGCATTTGGGGGGGATTTTTTCGTTAGAGGCAGTGTTAGACGGCTTACTTGCCGGCTTTGCCCCTGGCCTCGATGGCGGGCCGGTT
>JANLXT010000147.1:0-15182 GCA_031365225.1 candidate division FCPU426 bacterium | reverse complement strand
CTCCAAGCGCCACGCAGACCAGCACGCTGAGCGCTACACCCACGATCACGGATTCACCGACCCCGGCGCCATCGCCCACCATCAGCCCGACCTTTACGCCCTATCCTGCGGTGTCGATGATGGCCAAAGTCTTTAACAGCGCTGGCGAAGAAGTTTGGCATAGCGACGGGTATATTCAGATGTACAGCGCGCCAATCGGGCTTCAGCCGATCAACACTTCTTTTGTGCCCGACGACAATGGCGTGGCCAGTTATTTGATCGCTGGCCCCGATATCGTGTTTGCTTGGAATGGCACCAACAGCGCCGGGCAGTATGTCCGTACAGGCATGTACCACGTTCAATTCTCGATCCGTGATTCTTTTGGGACCGAGACGACCTTGTCCCAAGAGGCTCAAGTTTTGCGCTCGGTCAATCGCAACCACATCGACATCTACAATAGCGCGGGTGAGCTCGTTAAACATTTTGACGCGCCCGCCACGCCCTTGACCGAGTTGCGCTTGAATAGCGATAAATTGGTGCCTGACGCGACCGCCGGCGTGAACATCAGCTGGGGTTCAGGCTCGGTCAATTGGAATGGCGTCGGAGACAACGGTCGTCGCGTTAAGGATGGCACGTACACTGTCAAGATCACGCGTGAAGAACCCGGCAAGGCGCCCGTGGTGATGGCGCAAACGCTGACCGTCCTCAATACGCCTGTCACCTTGTTGGCCGATGTGGCCTACGGACCCAATCCGGTTGGCCCTAAAGACCCCTATGTGAAAATCATCGTCAATAGTTTGCCCACGGGCGGACGTGTAAGCTTGAGCGCATACAATCTTAACGGTGAGCTGGTGGGCCAGATCCAAGGTGGCGCCACCTTGCTGTGGTATCCCATCAACGGCAAGAGCTTGGCGGCGGGCATCTACTTGTTGCGCTTAGAAGCTGAGGACGATCTGGGCAATCATGACTCACGAACACTTAAGATCGCCTTAGTCCGATAAACTATGATGATGCGCCTTCGATCCTTGCAAATTAAATCAGCCCTCTGCTTTGGCTTGCTTCTGCTGGTCCTGCCTTGGTCTAGCCTAGAAGGTGGGACCAATAGCCTGTTATTCTTGCAAGAAGGACTTTCTGCGCGCGCGCCAGGCATGGGCAACGCCTTTGTCGCGGTCGCGGATGACGCCAGCGCGACCCTTATCAATCCCGCTGGATTGGCGCAGATCAAAGATCCCGAGCTGGTCGCCATGCATAAGCGCGAGCTCTTAGACATGAACTATTCTGCCTTGGGCGGCGCGCTGGGAGCGTTGGGTGGCACCTTGGGATTTGCGTTAACGAGCTTTGACGGAGGCGTTTTGGATATCACCGAGCTCAACGGGAGCACCCGACAACTTTCCGCTGAGCAAGATCTGGCGCTGGATATGGCCTATGGCCACGCCGTGCACGAACAAGTGGCCTTGGGCGCGGGGGTCAAGGCCTTGCAAAGCCGCTTAGCTGGTGTGGCGGGTAACGCCGTGGCGCTTGATCTGGGAGTGTTGGCTTGGACCCCTTTTCCCGTGGGCCAAGAACACCGCTTGGCGTTGGGCCTTTCGGCGCTGAATCTAGGGCCTGGCATCGACTATGGTTTTGGGATGAATCCTTTGCCACTCAGCGTTCGGTCTGGTCTGAGCTATCTGTACTACTACGGCCCTCGCGAGAGCTACCGCGTCAGCTTAGAAAGCACGTGGGAGCGTAACCGCTCTGCCGCGTACGCGGTGGGGACCGAGATCATCCGTGGCTTCTTTGTAGGACGCTTAGGACTAGGTGAAGGCGATTATTCGTTGGGCTTTGGCCTTCGCGCGCAAGTTCACCAATTGGATTACAGCTTCACGCCGACCCTGGGTCAAGCGCTGCACGTCATCTCTTACTCGTACCACTTTATCCCATGACAAAAACTCGCATGATCTTCAAGCGATTGATTAGACGCCCCGCACGTGGTTTGGCGCTACTGGCTGGGCTTGTCGCTGCGGTGGCGTTTGCCGATCGTTGCATCGACAACTTTGCGGGCAATGGGCAGTCCGGGTTTAGTGGCGATGGGGGCCAGGCCTTGCAGGCCAGTTTGAGCATCAATCTTTTGGGTATTGGGATCGACCCCGCGGATAACATCTATCTGATTGATAACACTAATATGCGCATCCGCAAGATCGACATTGGCACAGGTGTGATCAGCACCGTGGCGGGCAATGGCTTTGAAGGCTACAACGGGGATAATCAACTTGCGACGAGCGCGTGGATTGATGATCCTGGGCAGGTCGCGTTTGATAGCGCGGGTAATATGTATTTTGCTGACGCCGAGATCAATCGCGTGCGCAAGGTTGACGTTACGACCAAATTTGTCACCACCATCGCCGGTGGCACCCTGGGCTATTCGGGCGATGGTGGCTTAGCGACGGCCGCCGCGCTGCATGTCCCCGATGGCGTGGCAATTGATTCGGCGGACAATGTTTACATCGCGGACACGCTCAACCACGTGATCCGAAAAATTGACGCCTCGACCGGGATCATCACGACGATCGCGGGAGATGGGACCTCTGGCTTTGGTGGCGACGGCGGTCCTGCCACGTCAGCCCAATTAGATTACCCCGAGGCGCTGACGATCGACGCGTTGGGCAATATCTATATCTCGGATGTCGGCAACGATCGTATACGCATGGTGGACAGCTCGGGCGACATCACTACGTTCGCGGGGGATGGAAACACTGGCTACAGTGGTGATGGGGGACCGGCGACTTCCGCGAGCCTTTACGACCCTATCCATGTCTATGCCCATGGCACCGATGTATACATCTTGGACGCGGGTAACTATCGCATCCGAAAAGTCGACAACACAGGCAAGATCACCACAGTTGCCGGCAACGGCATTTCGGCTTTTGGTGGCGATGGCGGACCCGCGACGGCGGCTAACCTCTACGACCCTTCTGGCTTGGGCGTGGACTCGGCGGGCAATATCTATATCACCGATTATAACCGGGTGCGTAAGGTGGACACGTCAGGCAACATCTCGCTTATCGCGGGTAGCGCGGCGGGAGGTACCGCCCTTGATATCAGCCTGAGCGCGCCTGGAGGCGTAGCTTTTGATGGCTTGGGCAACACGTTGGTGATCGATACCAATCACAACCGTATTAGAAAGATCGATCCGAGTGGTGTGGTGAGCCTTTTTGCCGGCAATGGTTCACCCGCTTACCACGGCGATGGGGGTCGGGCGGCCGAGGCGGGCGTGGCGTTCCCTTCGTCAGTGGCCTATGACAGCACGGGCGTGCTCTATATCGCCGACACCTTCAACCACAGGATCCGCGCGGTGGACTTGGCGGGCAATATTACGACCGTGGCTGGCACGGGGACACCAGGATCCTTGGGTGACGGCGGTCTGGCATATTACGCGCAGATCAATAAACCCTGGGGCCTGGTTTTTGACAGCAGCGACAATATGTACATCTCTTGCGCCGACAGCAACACCATTCGCCGCATTGAAAAGAGCTCTGGGATCATCTCGATCTACGCGGGCACGGGCACCCCTGGCTTTAACGGGGACGGAGTCCTGGCTATTTTTGCTCATCTTAATAGCCCGCGGGGACTTGCCGTGGACGAAGAAGACGAACTCTACATCGCTGACACAGACAATCAACGCATACGCAGGGTCGATCCCATCAGTGGCGTTATCAGTACGGTGGCAGGTAGTGGCTTGATCGGCAACAGCGGCGATGAGGGTCCGGCTTTGCTCGCGAGCTTCAATTATCCGCAGGGTGTCGCGGTGGATGACGCCGACAATCTCTATATTGCGGATACCAACAATCATAGGATTCGGGTGGTTGATGATGACGATGGCGAGATTGAAGCTTTCGCGGGGAGCGGTATCGCCGGTGACCTTGTCAACGGAGGGGACGCCTCTGTCGCCCAGTTTAAGTATCCGCGCGGGGTGGCGGTAGATGATGTATCAGGGGATGTTTATGTAGCGGACACCCTCAATCAGCGTGTGCGCAAGGTCTACTCATGCGTACTGACCCCAACGCCTACCCAGGTCGTGTCGGGTGTGGGTGCAGAGGTCTATCACAACCTTTTTTACCCCGGCCAAAGCGAACGGGTGACGCTGGACTATCACTTGCCCGAAGGCGGTAAGGTTGTCATTAGCGTCTTAGACATGCGTGGGCGCTTTGTGCGCAAATTACTGGACCTTAAGCAGCCCATCGGAAACTTTAGGACCGATTGGGACGGCACGGACAGCGACGGCACCTTGGTGGCCAGTGGTATTTACGTCATCCGTTTTGAGCTGGGGACAACGGTGGTGATGAAAAAGGTAGTGGCTATCCGTTAATGGCGCCGCCCCGTGGTCGTTTTGCGCCCTCACCCAGTGGCGCCCTGCATCTTGGCACCGCGCGCACGGCGTTGATCGCCTGGCGCCGGGCTCGCCAAAGCGGGGGCGCCTTTTTTATGCGTGTGGATGACCTGGATACGCCAAGGGTTCGCCCAGGGGCTGAGGCGGCGATCTTGGATGATTTGGCGTGGCTTGGCGTAGAGTGGGACGGGGAAGTTCTGAGGCAAAGCGAGCGCCTGGGCCTCTATGCTGACGTGCTCGCGCATCTAAAGACGCTTGGGCTGGCGTATCCCTGCAGTTGCTCGCGCAAGGACATCATCCACGCGGCCAGCGCGCCACACTTGGGGGACGAAGGTCCCGCCTATCCCGGCACCTGTCGCCATGGGCCGACACGGCCCGATCTGCCTTTTGCGTGGCGCTTTAGGATGCCAGACGCTGGGGATGACTTTGTGCTGCAGCGCGCCGATGGGATCTATGCCTATCAGCTGGCCTGCGCGGTGGACGACGCGGCCATGGAGATTAACGAGGTAGTCCGGGGCGACGATCTGCGTGGCTCGGCGATTCTGCAGACCGCTCTGTTGAAAGCCTTGGGCCACGCGATCCCAAGTTATTTTCATGTGCCTTTGATGCTGGGGCCAGACGGCCAGCGTCTGGCAAAGCGGCATGGAGCGATCGCGGTCGCGGACTACCGCGCGCAAGGTTTTACCCCCAAGGACGTCATCGCGTTGTTAGGGGATCTGAATTCAATGGGAGGAAGCATATGAGAGCCTTTGGTATTTTAAGCTTGCTGATCACGTTGGCCATCATCGGGTATCTGATGATGAGCGAGCAAGAAGCGTCGGGCGTCACCGCCAATCCGGCCACGGCTAAAGCAGCCGAACAGGCTGCTCAACGCGCTGTCGATCGCGCCAACGAGCAGCTGCACAAACAGGACGCGCAACTGACCGAGACCCCCAAAGAATGATCCCGGCGCAACCCCGTTTGCCTGACGCGACGCGTTTGGGGGCGGTGCATCTGAATGTGGCAGACCCAGCGCGCATGGCTGATTTTTATCAAGCGGCGATTGGGTTGAGCGTCACCGCGGGTGCGGAGGGAAGCCGCCTGCTTGGTGCGGGTGGGGAGCCTCTCTTGGTCTTGCACGCCAGTCCTGGAGCAAGCAAGCCACCGCGGGCCGCGGGACTTTATCATTTTTGTCTGGCGGTCGAGCGGCGCAACGCGTTGGGTTGGTGGCTGAAACGGCTTTTGGATGGAAAATTCGAGCTGCAAGGCCTGGTCGACCACCACATGGCCGAGGCTATCTATCTCAGCGACCCCGAAGGCAATGGCATCGAGTTGAATTGGGATAGGCCGCGTGACCAATGGGACAAAGAAGCGTGGCTGACGCAGGGCAATGGACCCTTGGATACCGAGGGGCTGCTCAATGATTTGCAACGCCAGCCTGTCGTAGCCCTGCCCAAAGACACCCGCGTGGGCCACATGCATTTGCACGTCGGGGACTTGGCTGTTAGCGAAGCTTTCTATTGCGGCTTGCTGGGCCTGGAGAAGCAGTTTGAGGTCCCCGGCCAGGCGGTCTTCACCTCGGCCGGCGGCTATCACCACCACGTTGCTTTTAATATTTGGCATGGTCGCAATGCCGCTCCGGTGCCCGAGGGCAGCCTCGGCTTGAGGAACCTCACGCTGCATATACCCGGGGCGGGCGAGCTGGACAAGCTGAAGCGGCGCTTAGAGGCGGCGAGCTGGCCGATTCAAGCTGAAGGCGCTGGTTTTTTGATCCGCGACCCATCTCAAAACGGCATCTTTTGCGCGCCTTGACAGGCCACGCCCCAAGCTAGAAAATAGCCCCAATCAATTGACTTTGTCTTTCCCACAGGAGGGGATACATGAAGAAGCTTATGTTTATTGCGGCTCTAGGCCTGCTAAGCACCCAGGCGCACGCGCTCATGGATCTTTCGGCGTTCGGCGGTTACACCACCTTGACCATGACCGATCTCAATGACGCCATCACTGGCACGGGCCCGACTCCGGCCGGAACGACCATCACCAAATTTGGCGGTGGATATTTTGTCGGCGTGGACGCG
This sequence comes from candidate division FCPU426 bacterium, assembly GCA_031365225.1. GTDB lineage: Bacteria > Oederibacteriota > JAJYGY01 > JAJYGY01 > DAIDJD01 > JANLXT01. The sequence goes on along the minus strand of JANLXT010000147.1, from coordinate 8,777 downwards.
GCCTTCACGGTCATGCCCATGCTGAAGGTTGGCCCTCGCATTGAATATGCCGCCGGTTCGGCCAGCGTCAAGTCCGCAGGCGGCAGTACTCAATTTGACGCCGGGCTGACCTCGCTCATGGTCGGCGTCAGCAGTGACCTAGGGGCACCTATGACCGGCTTGTCCATCCGCGGCGGCCTTTATGGCGGCTATGGAATGGGCTCATTCAAGCAATCCAGTACCCCGACCTCGGGGACAGGTTACACCTCGGCATCCAGCGGCAATGGTATTGTCGCCGAGCTGAACGCCGAAGCCCGCTATTCAATCATGCCCACCATTGCTCTGGGTCTGGATCTGGGTTATCGCCTGGCCAAGATTACTCAAATGACGCTCGACAGCGAGTCTCCTGCCTCGACGCCCAGCAAAGTGGGCAAGGTGTTGCAGGTGACCAAGGCGGGCGCTGCGCCATCGGACCTGGCCTTTGATTTTAGCGGTATGAACATCGGCGCTTCGCTTTCGTTTAATTTTTAAGATTTAGAGGGTTTTAAACATTTGAAGGCGGTCCAGAGTGGGCCGCCTTCTTTTTTCTCGCGGATGGATCCATGCGACGGACCACTTTGATCTGCCTCTCGCTTATGGCGGCGCTTATGCCAGCTCTGCTCACGGCTTCGACCCTGCGTTTGGACCCGCCCTTTGGCGAGCACATGGTGTTGCAACGAGGCCGGCCAGCAATTTTGCATGGGCATGCCAAGCCGGGGGCCGATCTCAAATTGCGCTTGGCAGGCGTCAAAGTCGCGACCAAAGCGGATAGCGAAGGACGTTGGAGCGCGACATTTGCCACGCTACCCGTGGGCGGGCCGTATGTCATGAGCCTTGAGGCCGAGACCGAGCATCTGGATCTGACCGATGTCATGGTGGGTGAAGTGTGGATCGCGTCGGGTCAGTCGAACATGGAATGGATCATGAACAACACCACCGATGTCAGCGTCGAATTGCCCAAGGCCAAGCGCGCCCTTTTGCGTCTTTACAACCTGCCCCAAAATCTTAGCGTCGCCCAAGGCAAAGAACTGCCGGGGGCTTGGCAGCTTTGCGATCCCGAGACCGCCAAAGGCTTCTCGGCGGTAGCCTATCATTTTGGCGTCGAGCTAAGTCAGCGCTTGGGCGTACCTGTGGGCCTGGTGTCGGTGCCTTGGAGCGGGACCCCCGCCGAGCCTTGGATACCTGTCGACGCCATCAAAGCAGTCCCCGAACTGGCCGTTGTGCTAAAACGCGAAGCCGATCGTCCTGCCGCCGAAAAAGCCATGTTTGTGGATGGTTGGAACTTTGAGCTTGAGTTCAAAGACTTGAAGTTCATCCCCAAAGACCCCAAGGCGGCTGCCTATGCTGTGCCGACCAAAGAGTGGGTCGCGGCGGCGGCGCCTGGATCCAAAGTGAAGGCAAGCGCCAATGCCTTCAGTGGCAACGTGCCCCCAGGGGCCTGGGCCGCGTCGACAGGATCCATCGGTCAGACGGGTCAAGGCCTGGATTTGCGGGAGGTCGTGGCGATCGAGTTTAAAGCGCGCGGAAACTCGAAATTTGATGTGGCGCTGAATCAGCCCAATATCAAAGATGGCGACGCGCCTTTTTTAAGTGAATTTGTCGCCACCCAAGCGTGGGCCACCTATCGCATGGAACTCGTCGGCTTAAAGCAGCAGGGTTGGGGCGCGCCCATGCCCCTGACGCTAGAGCATATGGATGGCGTGGTCTTTAGATTGCGCTCGCCCAACCAGTTTCCCGACCAACCTGGCTTGCTCTTTGAGGCGATGATCAGGCCTTTCGCGCCCTTGCGACCGCGCGGCGCGATCTGGTACCAGGGCGAGAGCAACGCCGGTCGGGCCAGCGAGTATGGGTATCTGTTGAAGGCCATGATCCAAGGCTGGCGCGCCGCCTTGGGCGTTGCGGATCTGGCGTTCTTGGTTGTGCAATTGCCAGAGTTTGGCACGGTGGCGACCCCTGGCGGCGAGAGCGGCTGGGCAGAAATGCGCGTGCAGCAAACTCAAGTTTTAGAGCAAGCGAATACGGGTTTGGCCATGGCCATGGATTTTGGCGACAAAAATGACATCCATCCCCGCAATAAAAAGCCCGTGGGACAGCGTTTAGCGTCAGAAGCGCTGGGTCGGATCTATGGTCTTAAGGGTCGTGGTCACGGACCCCGTTTCGAAAAAGCAGAAGCGGACAAGCACGGCGTGATCTTGCGCTTTGACAGCGGGATCGCCGTGGCGCGTGGCGCCAAAGCCAACGCGTTGCGTGGCGTGGCGGTCAAGGACGCCGCGGGTCATTGGGCGTGGGCTCCGTGTAGCCTTAGCGGTAACAAGGTCCGGGTAAAGATACCCAAAGGCGCGACCATGTTGCGTTACGCTTGGGGTGACACACCCATTGGCGATCTGCGTGGCAAGGACGGTTTGCCTGTCGTGCCGTTTAGCACCGAACTTCCGCTTTAAAGAACGTGTCCGAGGCGAGACCTTTTTTATGGCCTGCTAACGCTCGGGCCGCGATCTGTTTGACCTATGACGATGGCATGGATTCGCAGCTCGATAACGCGCTACCGGCTTTGAACGCGTATGGCCTGCGCGGCACTTTTTTTGTCTCGGATCGGGAAGGTGCGCTCTCAGCGCGGCGGCAAGACTGGGCCGCAGTCGCCGCTGGCGGGCATGAGCTGGCGGGGCACACCGTGGCGCATCCGTGCGCGCGTGGATTGCCATGGGTTAAGCCAGGCGAAGCTCTCGAAGACTACGACGAAGCGCGCATGAAAAACCAATTCAACGCCAGTGATGCGTTGATCACGGGGCTCGGCGCGCCTAAGCCAGAGACGTTCGCGTACACCTGCGGCCAGACTTATATTGGTGAGGACCGACGCTCCTACCGGCCTTTGGTCGAGAAACACTACAAAGCGGCCCGGGGCTTGGAAGACCAGCTAAGCGATCCGTGGACCGAGGACCTGACTCTGACGGCCGCGTTAAACGCCGAAAAATTAGTGGCCGAAGAATTAATTCAACGGGCCGATGAAGCGGCCCAAAACGGATCCTGGGCCATTTATATGTTTCACGGCGTGGGTGGCGAGCATCTTTCAGTGAGCACCGAAGCGCACACTCAACTTTTAAAGCACTTGGCAACGAAACCTGTCCAGTTTTGGGTCACTACTTTTGCCCGGGCCACCGCCTGGATCACGGAGCATCGCTAAAAATTATGGCTCTTTTACTTTCTAGTCACGACCTGTCGAAGACCTTTGGGGGGCGCGCTCTCTTTGAGGGACTTAGTTTTGGCCTGGAAGAAGGCGAACGCAGCGGCTTGATCGGGCCCAATGGCACGGGCAAATCGACCTTGCTCAAGATCTTGGCTGGCTTGGACAAACCTGATAGCGGTAGCGTGGTCTTGCGCAAAGGCACGCGTTTGGCCTATCTGTCGCAAAAAGATGTGTTTGAGGATTTTGAGGGCACTTTAAGGCAGGTCTTGGCCAAGTCTTTGAGCGGGCGTGATCTCGAAGACTACGAGATCGATCTGCGCATAGAGACCGCGCTGGACCAGGCTGGTTTTGCCGATCCCGAACAAGCGGTGAACACGCTGTCGGGTGGTTGGCGCAAACGCTTGGCGATCCTGGCGCAGGTGCTCAAAGACCCTGATCTGCTCTTGCTTGACGAGCCCACCAATCATATGGATCTTGAGGGTGTGCTCTGGTTAGAAGATTTCATGCGAGGCCTGCGCTTCTCGTTCTTGGTCGTCACCCACGATCGGCGTTTTTTAGAGCGCGTCAGCACCCGTATCATCGAGCTCAACAAACAATACAAAGAAGGCTATTTCAGCTGCCAGGGCAATTACAGCCGCTTTCTTGAAAAGCGCGAAGAGCTTTTTAACGCCCAAAGCCAGCGCGAGTCGTCCGTGGCCAACGTGGTGCGACGCGAGATCGAGTGGTTGCGCCGGGGCCCTAAAGCGCGTGGCACCAAGCAACAGGCCCGTATCGACCGGGCTGGTGATTTTATTGAGGAGCTGGACGAGCTCAAGTGGCGTAACAACCAATCTAAAACGGTGGACATCGACTTTGCTGGCAGTCAACGCGCCACCCGGCGTTTGGTCGAGACCTTTGGCGTGACCAAGGGCTTTGGCGGACGTCAACTTTTTGGCCCCTTGGATCTGCGTTTGGGACCGGGTGACAAGCTGGGCCTTTTGGGCGTGAATGGCAGTGGTAAGAGCAGTCTTTTGAAGCTTTTGACAGGGGAACTGCAGCCGGACGAAGGCATGATCAAGCACGCCGACCAGCTACAGATCGTGACTTTTGATCAGCATCGCGATCAGCTAGATTTAAAAGTCACCTTGCGCCAGGCGCTGTGCGGTGGCAGTGGGGACTATGTGCAGACCAAGGCGGGACCCCAGCATGTCGCGGGCTGGGCCAAGCGTTTTCTCTTTAACAACGACCAGTTGGACATGCCCTTGTCCAAGTTCAGTGGGGGCGAGCAATCGCGCGTCTTGATCGCGCGCCTGATGCTGCGCCCCGCCGATCTGCTGATGATGGATGAGCCGACCAACGATCTGGACATTCCCAGCCTAGAAGTCCTTGAGCAAAGCTTGATCGATTTTCCGGGCGCTCTGGTCTTGGTCACGCATGATCGCTATCTTTTAGACCGTGTCAGCAAGCGTTTGCTGGCCTTGGACGGTCAGGGCAACGCTGAATTTTACGCGGACTATGAACAGTGGGAAGCTGCCCAGGGTTCGCCCAAAGCCCAGCCTAAAACCAGCCCAGCACCCGTAGAGAAGTTCGTGGTCCCGATTGTGACGGGCGCGCCGCTCTCAACGCGTGAAAAGAACGAGCTGAACAAGATGGAGAGCGGCATCAAAAGCGCTGAGGCAGAGCTCGCCACAGCGCTGGACGCCCTGCAGGATCCGGCGATCGCCCATGACGCGTCCGCGTTGATGGAACGCCAAGCGCTGGTGGACGCCGCGCGCAAGAAAGTTGAGCAATTGTATAAGCGCTGGGAAGAGCTAGAAGCCAAGCGCGTCACCGCCTAGGCCCTATGCCAAAAAACACCCAAGATTTACAAGACCCACGCGCCTTGTTGCGGCGCGTCTTTGGCTTTGACGCCTTTAGGGGGCGGCAGGCCGAGGTGGTCGAGCATATCGTGGGGGGCGGGTCAGGCCTGCTCTTGATGCCCACGGGTGGCGGTAAGTCGCTCTGTTATCAAGTGCCCGCTTTGCTCAGGCCCGGCATGGGCCTGGTGGTCTCGCCTTTGATCGCGTTGATGCGGGATCAAGTGGGAGCCTTGCGCCAGGCGGGTGTGCGGGCCGAAGTGTATAATTCGACGCTCGATGCTGGGGCGAAGGCCCATGTGCGCCAGGCGGCGCTTGAGGGCGCCCTCGATATCTTGTACGTAGCCCCCGAGACCCTTAATACTGATTATTTTCAAGACTTGGTTCGGCAACTGAGCTTAAGCGTGATCGCGGTGGATGAGGCGCATTGCGTCAGCCAATGGGGTCACGATTTCAGGCCCGAGTATCTTCAGGTCGCCAAGCTTCGCGAGATCCACCCTCAGGTCCCGTTCTTAGCCTGCACCGCCACGGCCGACCCCCTGACCCGTCGCGAGATCCAAGCGCGACTCGGCCTGGAATCGGATCCTATTTTTTCTTCTAGTTTTGATCGCCCCAACATCCAGTATCAGATGACACTCAAAGACGACGCCCGCCAACAGCTCTTAGGCTTTATCAAGGGGCGCCACGCCAACGAGGCGGGCATTGTCTATTGCCTTAGCCGCAAGAAAGTCGAAGAGACCGCCGAGTGGCTGACGCGCCAGGGCATCCCGGCGTTGCCGTATCACGCGGGCATGGGTAGCGCTCAACGCCAAGAGCATCAAGATCGGTTTCAGCGCGAAGACAGCCTGATCATCTGCGCTACCATCGCCTTTGGCATGGGCATCGATAAGCCCGATGTGCGTTTTGTGGCGCATCTAGATCTGCCTAAAAGTGTGGAGAGCTACTACCAAGAAACAGGCCGCGCGGGGCGTGATGGCGCGCCCGCCGACGCCTGGATGACCTATGGCTTGGGCGATGTGGTCAGCATGCGTCAGCTGATCGACAAGGGCGAAGGCAGTCCCGAACACAAACGCTTGGGCCAGCAAAAATTGAATGCGCTCTTGGGTCTTTGCGAGAGTGTGGCCTGTCGCCGTCAAAGTCTTTTGAATTACTTTGGCGAGACCCATGCGGGGGGCTGTGGCAATTGCGACAACTGCCTTGAGACGCCAAGCACTTGGGATGGCACCGACGCCGCGCGCAAGGCCTTGAGCGCGGTGGCGAGAGCGGGCGAGCGGTTTGGTACGGGCCATTTGATTGACATACTGCTGGGCAAAGAGACCGACAAGACTCTGCGTTTTGGCCACGCCACTTTAAGCGTGTGGGGCATCGGCAAAGACTTGGACGCATCACGGTGGTCCAGCGTCTATCGGCAGTTGGCTGCGGCAGGTTACTTGGATGTGGATGCCGAGGCTTTTGGTGCGCTCAAGCTTAACGAGCGGTCCTGGACCCTGCTTAAGGGCGCGGCCACCGTGGCATTTCGGGTTGATCCGGTGGCGAAGGCCACAGGGCGTGGTGGCAAGCTTAAGCTGGCGGGGGGCGCCAACCTGCAAGGCGCGGAAGCCGAGGCGTTTCAAGTCTTGCGCGCTCTGCGCTTGCGTTTGGCCCAAGAACAGAGTTTGCCGCCCTACGTGGTCTTTCATGACGCGACCTTGCGCGAGATGATCGCCCGCCGGCCCATCAGTCTTGCCGAATTGGCCCGAGTGCCGGGTGTGGGTGAAGCAAAGTTAGAACGCTACGGCGCCGAGTTTATCAGTGAATTGACGCGAGTTTTTGGACTGGTGGCCCGTAATGAAGCACCTGGCGAGCGGCCACAACGCGAAAAGGCCGAGCCGTTTGTCGAGAGCCTAAGGTTTTTTAAAACTGGTTTGGATGTTGAGGCGGTGGCTTTGGCGCGTGGACTGACCGCCGCGACCGTGTGGACCCACCTGAGCCAGGCCATCGAGAGCGGCCATCTGCGCGCGGACGAAGTGCTGGCCTTGCCGGCGGATGAGCGTGACGCGTTGTTGGCGGCTTTGACCGCGAGTGAAGGGAAGCTTAAGCCGGTCTTTGATCAATTTGATGGCAAATACCCTTACGAAGCCTTAAAGATCGTGCGCGCTGGCGCGGGTTGGGATTGAGCGTGGCTGAAGATAAAAAAGAGCATTGGGACAAGGTCTATGCCGAGCGCAAGCCGGACGAGGTCAGCTGGTATCAGGCCGAGCCAACGGTCTCGCTAGAGCTGATCCAAGGTTTAGGGTTGTCTCAGGACGCGGCGATCATCGACGTGGGTGGTGGCGCGTCGGTGCTGGTGGATCGTCTCTTAGCGCTGGGATATGGTGATCTAAGCGTTTTAGACATCTCGAACAAAGCCCTGGACTACTCTCGTCAACGCCTTGGCGCGGCCGCGTCCAAGGTGACATGGCTAGTCGCCGACGTCACCGCTTTTAGCCCGTCGAAGGTGTTTGATCTGTGGCACGATCGCGCGGTTTTTCACTTTTTAACGGACGCGAAAGACCGCGAAGCGTACGTTCTACGACTACGGCAAGGGTTGCGGGCGGGCGGGCACTTGATACTGGCTTCTTTCGCGCCCGACGGCCCCGAAAAATGCAGTGGTTTGCCCGTGTGCCGTTACGACGCCAACACCCTGCAAGCCGCCCTGGGCCCCGGTTTTAAGCTGCTCACCCAGCGTGACGAGACGCACACGACGCCCTGGGATACGCAGCAGAGATTCAGTTATTTTGTTTTTGAGCGAGCTTAAGATGGCACTAGAAAACCTCAGCAACGAGCAACGTGCCGTCATCGATGAGCTGCTGCCTACGCTGCGCGGTTTTGTGGCTGGGCGCTATGCCATCAGCCTGGGCGGCTCGCTGTCCAAGGGCAGCGGGGACCAGCATTCGGACATCGACTTTTATCTTTTTGCGGAGCAAGTGGCGCCGGAGGCTGCGCGCGCAGCGGCGATCAGGGGCTTGCCGGGCATTGAGGGCGAGCCCTGGGTGGGCTTTGATTTTGAGGAGAGCTGGTGGGGCAGTTCGGGGAACTTCCGCTACAAGGGCTTTTTGGTCGAGAGCACAGTGCGCAGCGTGGGCCGCATCGACAGGGTGTTGCAGGATTGCTTGGACGGCAAGGTGGAGAATATCCCGACGACCTGGAACCCTTTCGGCTTCTATAACCATTGCTATCTATCGGACATCAAGCACGCGGTCAGCTTAGAGGACCCTGCGGGGCTGTTGGCATCGTGGAAATCAAAGATAGCTATCTATCCGCCCAAGCTGAAGCAGACCATATCCGCAAAGCACCTGCCCGCCGCCCGCTTCTGGCTGGACAACCCTCACTACTTGAGCGCGATCAAAAGACAGGATTTGGTTTATACCACTAGCATCGTTCAAAGTTCGTTGCATCACGTGATTCAGCTCGTCTATGCGGCCAACGAGACCTATTATGGCGGGGACAAGAAAAATCTAGAGGCGGTTGAGAAGATGCGACTGAAGCCGGCGGATTTTAGACAGCGCGCGGAAAAGCTATTGGTCGCGCCGGGTGACGTGGATTCATTGGAAGGTCAGCGTGTTGACCTGAAAGCTCTTTTGCGTGAGACGGAGGCCCTTCGATGAAGTCGGTGACTAGTTTGCTTTTGGCCTTATGCCTCGCCCAAGCACTCCACGCGACCGAGCCGTACTTTCCACCCACCGAGAGCTTGAACGTGGAGACCAAGGCCAAAGCCTGGG
>JANLXT010000109.1:0-11636 GCA_031365225.1 candidate division FCPU426 bacterium | reverse complement strand
CGCATGGACGGCAAGGGGAAGCTGGTCATCGAGGCCCGCAAAGAAAAATTCACTGGCGCCGATAAAAAAGCCTGCGACTACACCTCGGGGCGGATCTTGACCCTGGGCAAGTTTGCCCAGACCTACGGTCGCTTCGAGGCGCGCTTGAAACTTCCCAAAGGACAGGGTATTTGGCCAGCGTTCTGGATGCTTGGTAGCGATATAGAAAAGACTCCCTGGCCAAATTGCGGTGAGATCGACATCATGGAAAACATCGGCAAAGAGCCGAACATCGTTCACGGGACCGTGCATGGCCCCAATTTCTTTGGCGCAAAGGGCGTTGGCGCTGCGCTGGATATGGGCAAGCCTGTCAGCGACGATTATCATGTTTTTGGGATCGAATGGGAGCCCAAGGTCATCCGTTGGTTTGTCGATGGCAAGCTCTACAGCACCAAGCGTGTCAGTGACATGCCCAAAGACGGGCGCTGGGTCTATGATCATCCTTTCTTTATGATCTTGAACTTAGCCGTCGGCGGTGGCTGGCCAGGCAATCCTGACGCGACGACTAAATTCCCTCAGCAATTGTTGGTAGATTACGTACGTGTCTATTCGTTGAAATAAGGCTCCGCCGTGGCCCTGACAGAGCAACGCTGCCAGCCCTGCCACGCGGGCACGCCCGCTCTCACTGAGACCCAAATCCGGGACCTGCTCACCCAGGTCCCGGACTGGGAACTGAGCGCTGACGGCCAAAGCATCAGTCGCCTCTTTAATTTTGAAACCTATTTGTCCGGCCTCAATTTTGTCAATGCCACGGCCGCGATCGCCCAGTCCGAGAATCATCATCCGGACATCGAACTCTTATATAAAAAGGCTAAAGTCACCTACACAACCCACGCCATCCATGGTCTCTCGGACAACGATTTTATTTGCGCGGCCAAGGTGGATGCCTTGCTGGGCAATAGCTAACGGTTCAGACCATGCCGTATAATTCAAAAATTCATCATCGTCATTCTATCCGCTTGCGCGGCTATGATTACTCGCGGGCGAATGGATATTTTGTGACCATTTGCACCCACGAACGCGCCAAATATTTGGGGCGGGTCATCGATGGCCGCATGTATCTGAACGACCTGGGAGATATTGTGGATGCTGCCTGGAAGGCCTTGCCGGCGCGATTTCCGGGGCTGGGTGTGGACGCGTTTGTGGTGATGCCCAACCATGTGCATGGGATTGTGGTGTTGGGTGGGGCGTTTGACGCAATGGTGGACGTGACGCGATATCAGATACCTGGCGCGTCACGGCGCCAAGACCCGGGCGCGATGAATCGCGCCCCTGCGGCGTTTTCGCCCGCATACGGGACCGGGAATTCGGCGATGACGACGCACGCGGGAACGGATGCCCCGACCCCACATACACGGCCAACCTACGCAGGGACGCCATTCATGGCGTCCACCCAAATGGCCGCCCCGCCCCGGACCCCGCGCACCACCCCCACCCTGGGCGACGTCATCCGCGCGTTCAAGGCCGTGACCGCCCGCGCCATCCGCGTCGACCACAACCCCGATTTTGCCTGGCAACGCAATTACCACGATTGGATTGTGCGTGGACCCACGTCATTGGCCCGTTTTCGCCGATACATCCAAAACAATCCCAGGGTCTGGTCCCGCGATCGCAATAATCCGCAATACGAGCGCCCGCAGCGTGCCGTAAGATAGGGAATTTACTTTCTTGGGTACCCTGGCCTTGCTAACCCTCCGCCCCGCCACACTCGCTGATGCCGTCCAGATCGCCCGGGTGCACACGCAGTCCTGGCGCGAGACGTACGCGCATATCTTGTCGGCGGATTACCTGGCCAAGCTGTCGGTGGAAGACAGCGAGCAGCGCTGGCGGAAGAATCTGAGCCAGCCCCCATCCAGCGGGCGATTCAATTTTGTGGCCGAAGATCCCCAGGCCGGCATCGTGGGCTTTTGCTCCGGCGGCCCCTTCCGCGCGGACTGGGACGTGCCCTCGGACCCCGCATTGATGCAACGCCTGGCCCGGGATTACGACGCCGAGTTTTACGCCGCCTACATCCTCAAGTCCCACCAAGCCCAGGGCCTAGGCCGGCGCATGTTCCAAACCGTCGCCACCGAACTACGCGCCCGCGGCTTCAAGTCCATGCTAGTCTGGGTGCTGAAAGAAAACCCGGCTTGCGCGTATTACGAAAAAATGGGTGGAAAGCTTATTGGCCAGACCCAGATCGTCATCGAGAAGCCGCTGGATTCTCTGTGCTATGGGTGGCCTTCGTTGCCATAGAATTGAAGCCCCAATAAAAAAGCCCCCGATCTCTCGGGGGCTTTTTATTTTAGTTTCTAGCTATTCTACCTCTTACTTGTTCACCGCGACCTTTTCCATGCTTGTGTCGATCGGCAGGCCGTAGTTGCTGTCAAAGAGTTCGTCGACTTTCTTGATTTCATCGGCCGTCAGAGGGGCCTTGTCGGCGGTGGCGGCGAATTCTTCTAGTTGTTTTTCGTCGTAGATATTCGGTAGCACGGCGGTCAGTTCGGGGTGGGCTAGGATGTAGAGCAGAGCCACTTGGGCCAGGCTACGGTCTTTGCCTTCGGTGAGGAACTTCAGCTGCTCGATCTTTTGCAGGCCCTGCTCCATCCAGGCCTTCTTGCGGTGTGAGCGGTGGTCGGTGGGATCAAACTTGGTGTCCTTGGTGTAGATGCCCTCAAGCATGCCGCTGCTGTGGGGCACGCGGGCCATCAGGCCGGTGCCGGTTTCTTTGGCGACCTCAATAAATTTGCGACCGGGATTTTGTTCTAGCAAGTTATAGATAATCATCAGGCAGTCGATGTTATCTTTTTGCATGGCGCGCACACCTTCGGGTTCCCAGCCGATGGCGGGACCCACGGCGACGCCGTAGCTGCGGACCTTGCCTTCTTGCTTCAGCTTGGCCAGCAGGGCAAAGGTGTCTTCGGTTTCGATGTGGGTCATCTTGGCGTTGTGCATCTGCCACAGATCAATGCGGTCGGTGCCCAGGCGCTCCAGCGCGCCTTCTAAGGCCTGACGGATAAAATCGGGCGTAAAATTTTGGGGCTGTTCGACCTGGCCTTTGCGTTCGCCGATCGGAGTCTGCTTCCATTCGTAGCCAAACTTGGTCGAGATACAGATCTTGTCGCGCACGTCGCCCAAGGCTTCGCGGACGATGGTTTCACCCAGGCCATTGCCGTAGGTGTCGGCCGTATCAAAAAGAGTGATGCCGCGGTCATAGGCTTTGCGCAGCAGGCGCACACAGTAGGCATGGTCCTTTAAGTCCGGATTAGAGCCGTGCCACCAGGGGGTCGAAGTGGTCCAAACGCCAAAGCCGACAACGCTGGCTTTAACGCCACTTTTGCCGAAGCTACGTTCTTGCATGATTGCCTCGTATTTAGGGAGGAAAGAGGCACCAATTTACCCTGTGAATGGGCCTGGGTCAAGGTAGCCCCACATCGACTTGTCCAGAGCTTAATTGGAGCTTTGTTGCGTATTGTGGAAGCGGTCTTGACTTATTCGACAGGCAATTTATAATTTTTCAAGCCCAACCCTTTCTTTCAGGCGCCCTCATGCCCTTGGTCAAAGATCACCTCTCAGATGTCGTGGGTCTACGCAATGCCATCGTCGACAAAGTCTTTAGCTGTCCCGATTGCAAGAGCGACGTCACTATCTCTAAATATCAGGTGGCTGGAGATTTTTCGATCATGTGCGGGCGTTGCAATACACGCTGGCAGATCAAGGGTGAGAATCTGATCAACATGAACAAAGAGCGCTTTTTCATGCTTGAGCGTCACAATGGCGTCAAGTCGGTCGAACAGCCCATGGGTTACAAAGTCTATCAGGGTATCGACGCCACCCAAAAAGCCGCACCGATCCCTAAAGACAGTTTTGTTTTGGTCATGAAACCAGAGCTCGCGCCCAAGCCCGCACCCGGCGTGCCCAAACCCGCAGCTGCACCTGCTGCGCCAGCCGCCGAGGGCGGACCCACGCCAGCTTAAGTGCATCAACGTTTTTAAGCCTTACCCCAAGCCATCCGTACGCGGATGGCTTGAGCCGTTAAAATGGAGACCTATGGAAAACATCTTGAATCGCACCGCCTCGAGCGCCGCTTTTAAAGAATGGGCCGTCTCGTGCAAAGCCCTGGGTGAGGGCAAACAGGTGATGCTCTACCGCAAAGGTGGCATCAAAGAGAAGGATCATGTCTTTAAAGTGGAACATCCCCACTTTTTCTTATTTCCCACGTACGAGCATCAAGATCCCGCCAGCATCAAGCCGGCCTATCAAAGCCTATTGAGCGAATCGCTCGCCGAAAAGCCAGAGCTAGGTGAGGTGACGCTCAAGTACTGGGCCAAAGTTGACGAAGCCGTTGGCATGACGGATATGGGCGCCGTGCTCAAACAAGATGCCAACCATATCTTTAGCGAGCTGGCCATCCGCTCGCGTTGGGAATGGGCGCCCACCAAGCCGCTCTGGCTCTTGTTGTTGCGTGTCTATCGTCTCAAGACCCCTTTGACGCTCGAAGTGTTAGAGGACTACACCGGTTGCAAGAGCTGGGTGGACCTGCAGGCGCCCGTCGAAGGCATTGATTGCGAGCCTGTGCTCAGCGACGCGGACTTCCAAGCCATGGCCGCCAAGGTCAAGGCTCTCTTCTGGATGCCCGAGCAAGTCTTTAAAGTTGAATTTGTCAAAAGCGGTCAAACCTTCAGCTGTGGCGAAAATACGCTGGTGCTCGAAGCGGCCCAAGCCGCTGGAATGGACGTGCCCTTCAATTGTCAGGGCGGCACCTGCCGCAGCTGCGCCGTGATGCTCATCTCTGGCGAGATCGACCAAGAAGAAGCCCTGGCTCTGACCCCCATTGAGCAAGCCCAGGGCTGGCGTTTGACCTGCATTGGCAGGCCTAAAACGGACCTTAAATTCGATGCGTAAAGCTTAGCAACCTCCTTTTTAAGAGTGCTTTGATGCTGCTATCTAACGAAGAAATCCTGCGCTATTCCCGCCACCTGATCATGCCCGAAGTGGGCATGGAAGGTCAGGAGAAGCTCAAAAGATCCAGCGTGCTTCTGATCGGCGCGGGTGGGCTTGGCTCGCCTTTGGCCCTTTACCTGGCCGCGGCGGGGGTGGGGCGTTTGGGTCTGGTTGATTTTGATGTGGTGGACGCGAGCAATTTGCATCGCCAGGTGATTCATTCGACCAAGAACGTGGGCCGTCCCAAAGTTGATTCGGCTAAGGAACGTATTGCCGAGATCAATCCCAATGTCGAGGTGCGGACCTATCAAGAAGCGATCAATCGCGAAAATATCTTGGGCATACTCAAAGACTACGACCTGGTCATCGACGGCACGGATAACTTTCCGACTCGCTACTTGGTCAATGACGCGGCCGTCATGCTCAACAAGGTGAACATCTACGGTTCGATCTTTCGCTTTGATGGGCAAGTGACAGTCTTCAAACCTAAAGAAGGCCCCTGCTACCGTTGCTTGTATCCAGAGCCACCTCCGCCGGGCATGGTGCCTAGCTGCGCCGAAGGGGGAGTCTTGGGCATCTTGCCAGGCACCGTGGGGCTGATCCAAGCCACCGAAGCGGTGAAGCAGATCATTGGGACGGGGCGCTCGTTGGTCGGGCGCTTGCTGCTCTACAACGCTTTGGACATGACATTTAAAGAACTGAAGATACGCAGAGATCCCGCCTGTCCCATTTGCAGTGATAAGCCGACCATCACCGAGCTGATTGACTATGACCAATTTTGCGGGGTGGGTCGGGGCAACGAAGAGCCCGTGGTCGCTGGCGCCGAGATTGATGTCTACACGCTGCGCGATTGGATGGATGCCAAGAAAAAGTTTGTCTTGGTTGATGTGCGCGAAAAACAAGAGTGGGATATTTCCAATCTACCCGGCGCGCGTCTGATCCCCTTGGGCGACTTGCCTGGCATGATCAATCAATTGGATAGCGCTGACGAGATCGTGCTGCAGTGCAAGAGCGGCATGCGCAGCGCGCGGGCACAGGCAGTGCTCAATCGTTTTGGCTTCAAAAAAGTCTACAACCTTTTAGGCGGCATTGACGCTTGGGCGGCCGAGATCGACCCAACCATGCCCCGCTACTAAAAAGAGAAACACCCATGCCAAGCATGAAAGCGATCCAGTTCCACGCGCACGGCGGCTCGGATCGACTGCTTTTTGAAGATGTTGAGATCCCCACGCCTCAAGCTGGCGAAGTCTTGCTCAAGGTCCACGCGGCCTCGGTCAATCGCTTGGACCTTTGGGTGCGGCAAGGCATACCCGCGTATCCGGTGTCTTTTCCGCACATCTTGGGTTCGGACATCTGCGGAGACATCGTTGACGGCGAGGTCCCGCAAGGCTTTGTCCCCGGCGAGACCGTGGTCGTGTATCCGATCGTGTCCTGCGGACAATGCCGCGCCTGCACGGCGGGACTAGAAAATCGCTGCGCCGAGATGCGCGTGATCGGCGGGCATCTTAACGGAGGCTACGCCCAGTATGTCTGCGTACCAGGGCGCAACTTGGTTAAAAAGCCCAACAACCTCAGCTTGACCGAGGCTGCCGCCTATCCACTGACGTTTTTGACTGCCTGGCACATGTTGGCCACGCGGGCACAATTGCGTGAGGGCGAGACGGTCTTGATCCTGGGCGCGAGCTCGGGGATTGGCGTGGCGGGCATTCAGATCGCGCGCTACCTCGGCGCCCATGTGATCGCCGCGACCACGCACGAGAACAAGGCAGATCGCTTGAAGACGCTTGGCGCGGATGAGGTCCTGATCAGCCACCCCCAAGATCTGGGTCCTAAAGTCTTGGATGCGACTAATCAAAATGGAGTGGAAGTGGTGATGGAGCATATCGGACCTGCGACCTGGGAAACTAGCTTGAAGGTCGTCAGCCGCGGTGGCCGCGTGGTGACCTGTGGTGCGACCTCAGGCCCTGAAGTGCCCTTGGTCTTGCGTCAACTTTTTGGTCGCGAGATCACGCTGCTCGGGGCGATGCTGGGGACCATGGACGAGCTGAAACGTCTGGGCAAGTTGATCAGTGCGGGCACGCTCAAGCCTGTGGTGGATCGTGTATTTCCGCTTGATCAGGCGCGGCAAGCCCATGATGCGTTGCTGGCCAAAGAACACGTCGGCAAGATCGTCTTAGGCGTCAGTGCCTTGGGTGCCAAGTGACCCTGCGCGAGACCCCGCTCAACGCTTGGCATCGCGCCCACGGCGCTAGCATGACCGACTTTGGCGGCTGGGACATGCCGGTCAGCTACGGCCCTATCGCCGAGGAACATCACGCCGTCCGTAAAGCGGCGGGGCTCTTTGACATCTCGCACATGGGTCAGGTCTGGGTGCGGGGCGACAAGGCATTGGCGTTTTTGCAGTACGTCACTAGCAACGATGTAGCTAAATTGGATGACGGACGCATGCAATATAGCCTTTTGCCGGCCGAGGATGGCGGGCTTTGGGACGACATCATCGTCACCCGCGTTTCAGCGATCGAATATTATGTGGTGGTCAACGCGTCCAACGCGCCCGCCGATGTCGCTTGGCTCAAGTCCAAGGCATCTGCGTTTGGCGTCGAGATCGATTGGCGCGAGACAGAGGCCATGTTCGCGTTGCAGGGGCCACAGGCACAGACCATCTTGCAAGGTTTGGTCAGCGCGCCGCTCAATACTCTGCGTTACTATCATTTACGCGCAGACACGCTGCTGGGGACGCCCGTCTTGATCTCGCGCAGTGGCTACACTGGCGAGGACGGCTTTGAGATAAGTCTGCCGCCCGCTCGTGCGGCTCAGCTTTGGGAAGCGTTGATGCAAGCTGGCAAGCCCATGGGGCTGTTGCCAGTGGGCTTGGGCGCGCGCAACACCTTGCGCTTAGAGATGGCCTACGCCTTGTTTGGGCATGAGATCACGCGCACCAGCAATCCGCTTGAAGCAGGCTTAGGCTGGGTGACCAAGCTCGACAAGGGTGACTTTGTCGGTCGAACCGCTATTGTGGCGGCCAAAGAAAAAGGTCTCACTCGGCGTCTGGTGGGTTTTGAGCTCGTTGACCGCGGCGTCGCGCGAGATGGCTATGCCGTGGTCGACGCCAGCGGCGCAACGATAGGCCACGTGGCCTCGGGCGCGCCAAGTCCAAGTCTCGCCAACAAATGCATCGGGCTTGCGTATGTGCCTGTGGCTCAAGCTGCTATCGGGTCAGAACTTTTGATTGATGTTCGAGGACGTTCGCTCAAAGCGCTGGTCGTTAAAACACCTTTTGTGCCATCTCACGTATTAAAAAACTAACGGAGTCTGCATGCCAAGTCCCAATGATCGCAAGTACACCACGTCGCACGAATGGATACAGGTCAGCGGCGACAACGCCGTGGTCGGCTTGACCGAGTACGCAGTCCACGCCATCAAGGACATTGTTTTTTTAGAATTGCCTGACACGGGCAAGGTGCTCGAGAGCATGAAACCTTTCGGGGTTATCGAGTCGGTCAAGGCGGTTTTTGACCTGAATACCCCTTTGGGTGGCACGGTGAGCGAAGTGAACGGGGCATTGTTGAACGATTTTGACCCCTTGGCCAAAGATCCCTACGTCAAAGGCTGGCTCATCAAATTGAGCGGCGTGAACGGGGGGCTGACCCATCTCTTAGATTCTGTTGCCTATGACAAACATTGCGCCGAAGACGCGCACTGAGGATCCGCTGATGCCTTTTGAACATCCCTACCTACCTCAGACTGAGAACGATCGCGCGGCCATGCTCAAGACGATTGGCGTCGCCAAGCTTGACGATCTTTTTGAGCCCATTCCGGCGGCGTTTCGTTTGGCCAAGCCCTTGGATCTGCCCAAGCACCTGACCGAGATGGAGCTACGTAGTGAGTTTCAACAATTGGCGGGGCTAAATAAAAGCACGGGGCATCTGGATAACTACCTCGGCGCGGGCGCCTACGAACACTACAGCCCATCCTTGGTGAAGCACCTTTTGTTGCGTAGCGAGTTTTATACTAGTTACACGCCTTATCAGCCCGAAATGACCCAGGGCGTTCTACAATCCATCTTTGAATATCAATCCTGCATCTGCACTTTGACGGGCATGGACGTGAGCAACGCCAGCCTTTACGAGGGTGGGCATGCCATGGCCGAAGCCTGCTTGATGGCGCGGGCCAAGACGGGCCGCAACAAGGTGGTGCTAGGCGCAGGCGTGCACCCTGAATATGCGCAAGTGCTGCGCACCTACACGCATAATTTAGAGACGCAGATTGTGCAAGCCAAGTTGGCGGCCGATGGCACGACTGATCTCGATGATCTGAAGGCGCTGGTCGATGACAGCTGCGCCGCCGTGGTTGTCGCCAACCCCGGTTTTTTTGGCTGCCTAGAAGACGGCGCCGCCTTTGCCACGATCGCGCACGCCAAAGGCGCTCTGCTGATCGCCTGCGTCGAGCCTGTGTCGTTGGCCTTGCTTCAATCGCCTGGCGAATTTGGCGCGGATATCGCTTGTGGCGAAGGCCAGAGCTTGGGGCTCTCGCTCAGCTACGGTGGACCCTATTTGGGATTTTTAGCGGCGAAGATGGCGCTTGTGCGCCAAATGCCTGGGCGTATTTGCGGACAAACCAAGGACAATCGTGGTCAACGCGCTTTTGTGCTGACCTTGCAGACTCGCGAGCAGCATATACGTCGCGAAAAGGCTAATAGCAACATCTGCACCAATCAGACGCTCATGGCCATTGCCGCCACCATCCATCTCGGCGCTTTGGGTCCCCAAGGCTTGCGCGATGTTGCCGAGCAAGGCGTGCAAAAGGCGCACTACTTGGCCGCCAAGCTTAGCGGGCTCAAGGGGGTCAAGCTAGCTTTCGGTGCGCCGTGGCTGAATGAGTTTACGCTTGATCTGGGGGTTGCCGCCGAGCCGGTACTGCGTCGTTTGCGTGACAAGGGTATTTTGGCTGGCGTACCGCTCAGTCGATTCTTTAAAGAGCGCGACAAACAGATCTTGGTCGCTGTCACCGAGACCAAGAGCCGCGCCCAGCTTGATGTTTATGCCACCGCCCTTAAGGAGGCTTTGGCATGAGCGAAGAGAAGCTGATCTTTGAAAAATCATCCCCCGGGCGACGCGCATCCACTTTTCCAGAACTGGATGTGCCACTTACGCCGTGGGACCAGATCCTGCCCAAGTCTGCCCGTCGTGCGTCAGCCTTGGATCTACCCGAGGTGAGTGAGCAGGACCTAGTTCGGCACTACACGCGACTTTCGCAGCGCAACATCGGCATTGATACGCAGATCTATCCTTTGGGCTCGTGCACCATGAAATACAACCCCAAGGTCAACGAAGATATCGCTGGACGCGACGGGTTTCGCAATATCCATCCGTATCAGCCGGACGAGACAGCGCAGGGCGCCCTCGAAGTGCTGTGGCAGATGGAACGCTGGCTCGGCGAGGTCAGTGGGATGGATGCTATCAGCCTGCAGCCCACCGCCGGCGCCCAAGGTGAGCTGACCGCCTTGCTCGTGGCCAAGGCCTATCACGACAGCAAGGGTCGCCGTCCGCGCAAGGTGCTCGTGCCTGATTCCTCGCACGGCACCAACCCAGCCTCGGCCAGCTATTGCGGTTATGAGGTAGAGACAGTCAAGAGCAAGGCCGACGGCACAGTCGACCTCGATGACTTAAAGGCCCGCATCACGCCTGATGTTGCCTGTTTGATGATGACCAACCCTAACACCGTTGGCATCTTTGAAAAGGACATCGCCACCATCGCGAGCTGGCTGCACGCCGTGGATGCCCAGCTCTACTATGATGGCGCCAACCTTAATGCCATCTGTGGCGTGGCTCGACCGGGCGACATGGGCTGTGACATGATGCACTTTAATGTGCACAAGACCTTCTCGACGCCTCACGGCGGCGGCGGACCGGGTGCGGGCCCCATCGGCGTCAAAGAGCATTTGCGGCCCTTTTTACCTGTGCCGCGGGTCGAGCGTCGGGTAGATGGATCCTACTTTTTAGATGAGACCGCTCCGCAAAGCATTGGGCGAATTCGAACGTTCACTGGCAATTTTGGCATCTTGCTGCGCGGGCTGGTCTACCTCAAGAGCTTTGGTTCGGATGGGCTTGCCGAGATCAGCCGGGGCGCCGTGCTCAACGCCAACTATATGTTGGCGCTGCTTAAAGGCCGCTTCAAAGCGCCCTACGGTGACCGTTGCATGCACGAGTTTGTCTTGAGTGTGGCTGACAAAAAACGTGACAAAGACGTGAGCGCCACCGATTTTGCCAAACGCTTGGCGGATTTTGGCTATCATGCGCCCACGGTTTACTTTCCTTTGATCGTGGCCGAGGCCATGATGATCGAGCCCGTCGAGACCGAGAGCAAAGAGACCCTCGACGACCTGGCCGCGTTGTTGATGCGCATCGATGATGAGGACCCAGCCATCTTGCATGCCGCCCCTGTCAACACTCCCGTCGGTCGCTTGGACGAAGTCGGTGCGGCAAGAAATCCGGTGTTAAGGTGGATGCCCACCAAGCCTTGAGCTCAGATCAGAACATGGTCGCCGATGCCGCTCTTTTAGAGCGGGCTATTGGCGGTGAGGGGCCGTTCTTGCGGGTGTATGGTTGGACCCGGCCGACACTCTCATTGGGTTATTTTCAAAGAGAAGCCGAAGTCGCCGAGTCAGGAGCTTG
>JANLXT010000091.1:0-7127 GCA_031365225.1 candidate division FCPU426 bacterium | reverse complement strand
GGCTCGTCCATCAAGAGCACCGCGGGCTTGGTCGCGATGGCCCGCGCGATACAAATGCGCTGTTGCTGGCCGCCTGAAAGAGCCAAGGCGCTCTCGTCCAAGCGATCTTTCACCTCGGACCAGAGACCTGCCCATTTAAGGCTCTCTTCGCAGGCCTGGTCAAGCAAACGTCGGTCGGTCACCCCGGCCACTTTGAGGCCATAGATCACATTCTCGTGGATGCTCTTAGGAAAGGGGTTGGTCTTTTGAAAGACCATGCCGGTATGCCGGCGCAGAGCGATGACATCCACCCCCCGCTCATAGATATTTTGCCCCCCCAGCTCAATGACCCCCTCCACCCGGGCGTCATCAATCAGGTCGTTCAAGCGGTTGAAACAGCGCAGTAGCGTGCTCTTGCCACAACCCGAAGGGCCAATGAACGCGGTGACCTGCTTGGCGGGCACCACCAGGTTGATATCAAAGAGAGCTTGATTGCGTCCATAATAAAAATCAACGGACTTGCACTCAAGAGCTGTTTCTATTTTTGGATCGCTGCTCATGGTCGCCTTTTAAAAAGTAGAGCTACGGTAGCGGTCTTTAAGCCTGTTGCGTATGAACATGGCCGTTACATTCAGCCCGATGATCACGCCAATCAAGAGCAAGGTCGTGGTGTAGACCATGGGCATCGCCGCCTCAACATTAGGGCTCTGAAAGCCAACATCATAGATGTGGAAACCCAAGTGCATGAATTTGCGCTCGAGGTGAACAAAAGGAAAATGACCGTCAAGCGCCAACTCAGGCGCCAGCTTGACCACACCCGTGATCATCAAAGGCGCCACTTCACCCGCGCCGCGAGCCATGGCAAGGATCACACCCGTCAAGATGCCGGGGGCCGCCGCTGGCAGCACCACCGTCCGTATCATCTGCCACTTGCTGGCCCCGCAGGCCAAGGATCCATCGCGGATGCCCTTGGGTACAAAGGCAAGCGCCTCTTCGGTGGCAACCACCACCACCGGCACCGTCAGCAGGGCAAGGGTCAGCGAGGCCCACAAAATGCCACCCGTACCAAAGGTGGGGGTGGGCAGGTTATCAGAAAAGAACATTTGATCGATCCCGCCGCCGATAAAATAGACAAAAAATCCAAGGCCGAAGACACCAAAGACGATGCTCGGCACCCCTGCTAGATTATTCACCGCGATGCGCACCGCCGAGACCAAGGGTCCTTGCTTGGCGTACTCGCGCAGGTAGAGCGCCGCGATGACTCCGAAAGGCACCACGATGAGGCTCATCATCAACGACATCAGCACCGTGCCAAAAATGGCCGGGAACACGCCACCCTCTGTGTTCGATTCACGCGGCTCGCCAAAGATGAACTCGGCAAGGCGGACCAGGTACATCCAGCATTTGCCAAAAAAGCTGATGCTGTTGGGCTGATGGGCTCGGACAATGGCGCTCAGGGTCAGCGTCTTCTCTTGGCCATCGACCGTCTTGAAAGTGACGGTCTGGCTCTCGTCGGTGGCCCGCAACAACTTTAGACCAGCTTGCAGAGCCTGGTACTGAGCCTCGAAACCAGCTCGGCTCTTGGCAATACGTTCCAACGCGCTGGCATCTGGCGCGATGTGCTGGCGCTTGGCTTTGGCTAAGAGAGTCTTCTCTTTAAGACGCAACGCCTCGATCTTGCGATTGCAATAGCCGACCTCGGCTGTTTCGATCTGCCGGATCTGATTGTGGCGCTTTCGCCCAGCACCGATGCCATCGTGCAAGGCATTCAAAAAACCTGGATCCGTCGGCAAGATCTCTCGCTGGGCCACACGTAAAGCGACGGGCCAGGCGATCATGGGCCCCCATTCTTGACGCTCTAAGTAAAAGACGTCCGCAGGCAGTCGCTTTTTTGCCACCTGCGGAAGATCGACCCACACAAAATCCTGACCGCTTACGTCACGATTGGCGGTCAGCAATTGAATGCGTGGAATGTTCTGCACGACCTTTCCCTGCTCATCCTTTTCTTCGTAAAGCTCTTGGTCCCGTTGAATGCCCGCGAGAATGCTGCCATCTTTTAACTCAACTTGAAGCACCGGACGGGGCCAGAAAAAAGCGGCGCCTTCCATGAGCACCAAGGAAAACATCAAGACGATCATAAAGAGAACCACCGCCACCATGGCACCCGAAAGCCAAATGAAGGGTTCGCCCAGGTGGAAGATACGCCTTAAGTTAAAGCCTTCGGTGCCTCGCAGAGAAACCAAGGGCACCTTTGAAGGGTTGTTTTGCATCGGCACCATCAGAGCTGACTGTATTTGCGACGTAGGTGCAGGCGAACGAGCTCTGCCACTGTGTTCACCAAAAAAGTAACGGCAAAAAGCAACAGGCCAGCAAAAAAGAGGACGCGGTAGAGCGTTCCGCCCACGGGCGCCTCAGAGATCTCTACCGCGATGTTCGCGGACAGGGCCCGAAAGCCGTTGAAAGGGCTAAATTCCATCACGGCAGTGTTGCCCGTGGCCATCAGCACAATCATGGTCTCGCCCACGGCACGCCCAAAACCGATCATCACCGCGGAGAAGATGCCACTCATCGCCACCGGCAGCACCACGTAGATGGCGGTCTGCCAGGGTGTGGCACCGACAGACAGCGATGCCGAGACAAGGTGCTGAGGCACCGAGCTCAGCGAGTCTTCACAGATGGTAAAGATAATGGGGATCACCGCAAACCCCATCGCAAAACCGACAACCAGCGAGTTGCGCTGGTCATAATTCACGTGAAGATTATTAGCAAGCCAGACCTTGAAGTCATAAAAAAGCGCTCGTTCAACACCTGAACCGAACGTCGCGATGAGCACGAATCCCACGAGCAAGCCCGCGACCACGACGCCGATCTCAGCCTCTTGAGGGACAAGCTTGGTCCAATGGCGTGGGAGAGCTCGCCAAAGCAGCAAGCTGATCATCACGATGACGGGCAGACCAAGAATACCCAAAAGGATGCTAAATAGGTTTCGTTCAATCATCGGCGCCAAGAGCAAGGCCGACAAAAATCCGAGGACCACGCTGGGCAGGGCCGCCATCAGCTCTACCACCGGCTTGACAATGGCACGCAGTGGGCGTGACATGAATTGCGCAGTGTAGATGGCCCCCAAGATGGCCAGCGGAATGGCGAAGAGCAGAGCGTAAAATGTCCCTTTGAGGGTGCCATAGACCAAGGGTGTCAGGCTCAACTTGGACTCAAAATCATCCGAGCCCCCAGTGGACTGCCATACATAGTCGGGCTTTTCGTAACCCTCATACCAAACTTTGCCGAAAAGGGTCTGCCAGGTGATTTCTGGGTGCGGATTGCGGACTTCATAGAGCACACCCTGTCCACGCGCGTCTAGGCCAAGCAAACCATCGCCCTTGGGCGCCAAACGGAATGTTCCCGACTGCAGCCCGTCGACTAATTGCAGATCAAAAAGCGTGCGTTCGGCTGTTAGAAAGTACCCGCGCACCTGACTTTCTTTGGTCCAGGTCACAAAGGTGCGATCGCGGGTGCTGACCGTAAAACCATCGACTCGACCCGCCATAGGCTCAAGATCATGGCTCTTGATGTACTCGACGGTGTCCCCTTTTTCGAGAAGCGTCAGCGAGAGGACACTGCCCCTTGACCCGCCAAGAACAACACTTTGCTCGCCGATGGTGTAAGCCATGGCGCTGATCGCTTCGCCCTTTGGCAAACCCTGCAAGGTTTGAAAGAGCTTCAAGGCTCCGTTCTCTAGGCGGTAGTCCAGCAAGCGACCATTTTCGGTGCCGACTAAAAGACGCCCACCGCTATGCGCCAAAAGGGCGCTGATGGCGCCCTCCGCGTCTGGGATCGTCTGTTCGATGCCCTTGCCAGTCCATGCGCCGCCATCAAAGGACGCTTCACCAAAGACGACGACCTGGGGGGCGGCTCGCGCGGCGACCATGGCGGCGCCATTTTTTCCAGCCAAGCGCAAGAGGCTTAAGGGCCGCGCCTTCTTATCGATAGTCCAAAAATTGGCGTTCTTAATGAAAGGGGTCTTGACCCGGACATCCTCATCAAAGCGCGTATCAAATCCAGCTTCGGCCAAATAAACGCGGCCCTTCTCTAAGCCAAAGGCGAGGGTGGGACCAAAATCCGCCAAGGTCGAGCTCAACGCTTTTCCGCCGATCGCCAGCGTCTGACCAGGCGAAAAAAGACCCGAAGCAAAGTCATAGTATCGCGAACTACCATCCGCGTAGACCAAGATGGCTTTTTCGCGGTGCTCATCCATCAGGCCCTGCGTCATGGTCGAAGTAGATTTTTTGCTCTCAAAAACTTGGGGTTTCTCGAGACGGGCGCCAAAAAAAAGAGGCAACGCCGTAAAAAGAATAAAAACAAAGATCCCTAGCACTGCCGCGATAACTGACATGCCTCCCATGCTGATGCTCCAGCGGGCGGCTTTGTCGGCCAACAGCACCTTTGGATCGGTCTTCCATTGCCGCATCGAACGCTTTTCGTTTTCCATCTATTCCCCAACTTCAACACGGCCTGTATCTAAACAAAAAACCCAGGGGCCTGATGCCCCTGGGTTGCTATTGAACTTAATCGACCTTGTTTGCTTCAGCCTTGGCGGTTGTGGCCGGCAGGGGTAAAAAACCATCTTTCACGTTCACTTCTTGCCCTTGTCTGCTCTGGATAAACTTGACGAACTCAGCGACCAAGGGATCGGCCGGCTTGTTTGGAGCCTTGTTCACGTAGATATAGAGGTAACGCCACAGTGGGTAGCTCTTGTTGTAGACATTTTCTGCGCTCGGCTCGGCGAACGTGGCACTGCCTTTGGTCGCGATAGAAATGGCTTTGACGCCTGAAGTCTTGTAGCCCATGCCGCTGTAGCCAATGCCGCGCTTGTCGCGCGCAACACCTTGGACCACCGAAGCGGACCCGGGTTGCTCTTTGGTGGTGGCCTTGAAATCACCGCCGAAAAGCGCGTTGTCCTTGAAAAAGCCATAGGTGCCCGACGCGCTATTACGACCATAAAGGCTGATCTTGCCCTGGCTGCCACCGACTTGCTTCCAGTTCTCGATGTTTTTCATGCCACCACGCCGCGTCTTGCTGAAGATGGCGTCGATCTCTTCCATTTTTAACTTATCGATGCTGTTGTCTTTGTGCAGATAGACGCTGAGGGCGTCCAAGCTCACCTTGATCTCGGTGGGTTTGTAGCCATACTTTTTCTCGAAGGCATCGATCTCGCTGCTCTTCATGGGACGGCTCATGGGACCCAACTGCGCGGTTCCTGCGATCAGGGCTGGCGGAGCGGTGGAGCTACCTTTGCCTTCAATCTCGATCTTGACGTTAGGGTATTGGGCCTTGAACCCCTCGGCCCAAAGTGACAAGAGATTGTTGAGGGTGTCCGAACCGATACTGGCGATGCTTCCCGAAATCCCAGAAGCCGGTGTGTAGCTGGGCAGCGCGCTGTCCACCTTGACTGGAGCGGCTAATGCTGAGGCCGCGGCTCCAAAAAGGGCGGTGGCCAATAAAAATGCTCTCATCGTGTTCCTCCAAAGTCCATTTGTGTCCAGAGCCCAGTATGGGCTCTGGATGTTACGATTGTGTTAACTGAGGGTTACCTTCAAGAAACAGCTATTCTTCAGTGACCCGTGGTTTCGGCTTGCCTGTTTCGAAAGCAAATTGTTGCTGCAGGATAAACGTGGTGACAGGCGCGTTGTAGCTTGCCCCACGGTTGTCCCCACCAAACATCTGCTCGGGAGCGTCAACATAGTAGTTGAAAGAAGTGTGGTTTTTTCCGCCCAGATAGCTCCACTTGAAGCCGCCACCGATGCGGGAGAAGCGATTGGCGCTCGAACCCACCCAGACTTTGTTGACAACCTTGTTCCAAGCGGGATATTCGGTCTCTTCTTCGAGGCGGAAGAGCAACTCCATCTTGTCGCCTTTTTCAACGCTTGACTGAATCCAAGGCAGGAAGTCGAGGGCAAGATCAGTGCTCCAGCCCTCAGTGTGGGTCGGATCGACATAAAGCCCAAAACCGCGATTGGCGGCCACCCACTCTGTCGTGGAGATAAATTGGGGGCTCAATTGCACCATGAGTTCCGCACCGACCACTTCGTCAGCACGGACGGTGTTGGAGAGCTTACCGGCGCTCCACACCGTGTTCTTGCCATCGTAAATGTAGGAAACACCAGTCTGAATCTTGCTCTTTTCTGGCAAGAAGGCCTGAACAAAATCCCAGCTGATCGCGAATCGGCCGATCCACGAGAGATCCTGGTCCGTGGTCTGAGCCTTAAAATTGTCATAAAATGCTGGCGTGATGCTGGAAGCGTTGGTGATATTTTTTGGCGCTGACGCTACTTGCATCTTATTGACACCCGCCGTTTGATCGTCTGTGGCGTTGTTAAATCCGCCACCCTGCAGGTCATACGAGAGCACGCCGTCGTACTTGACCTTTTGACGGAGCTGGACTCCCATCACGCGCTCGCCCACGATTCTGCCGGGCTGCCCAACCATCGAAGTGCCCCCGCCGTTCCACAAGGGCCGCTCGCTCATCATGATTCCGGACGAAGACGTTTGAGGCGATATCCCGAAGGGCATGCGGTACTGGCCCACCCGGATGGTCCAAGCGTAATCTGGCAAATCGACAAAGGGCAAGAAGGGGACATCGAGGATCTCGAGGCCCACGTCTTTGTGCTTCAGCTCGGTGAAATCAAATCCCAAGCTGTAGATCATCCGGGTCCCCAGGTAGCCAAACATCTTGAACTCAGCGCGGCGGATGTAGATGCCAGACAAGCCCGCATTGTTGGCGGGGACACGCACATCGTCATAGCGCATATCGACAAAACCTTCGGTCTTAAGATTGTTCAATTCAAAGGTCTCGCCCCTGAGACCCTTGACTTCTTCTTCAAGCGCTTCCAGACGGATCTTCATGTCCTTGTCCTGATCCACTTCCTCGTCCATGGCCCATGCCCGCATGGGACTGATGAGCGCGGTCAAGAGCCCCAGCGCCGCCAATGTTTGTATGCTTTTTCTCATCGTCTTCTCCTAGGTGAATTTAAAATTGAATTGAAACTACTTTAGACGCGCTATGTTACAAAGAGGTGTCAGGATTTGTACGGTCGGGTAAATTATAAGACGCAAATTTAGGCAATAAAAAAGGCCCGTCTGGCGCCGGG
>JANLXT010000063.1:0-13646 GCA_031365225.1 candidate division FCPU426 bacterium | reverse complement strand
AGGCACTGCGACGCTTGTCGTCTGCGGCAAAACGGGTTTGAGGTCGCGCACGTCAGGGACCCCTTGTTTGGTATCAAAAAATCACCCACTGATCTAAAGAGAGAACGATGAGACAAAGAAACTTGAAGCAAGCTCTTACAGCGCTGTTCTTATTTTTTGCGGTAGTCAGTCTCGCGGCGCCTGTGGCGCAGAGTGCCAAACCCAAAGCGCAAGCTAAAGCAAAGAAAGTCGCCGTCAAAGCTCGCACGCACGCGCCTCGCAAGGTGGTCGCGGTTGTGCCCAGCGTTGGCGAGGACGCCGGCCTGATCGATTGGGCGCAGCAACCTTTCAGTGATTATGCCAGTCACATGGGCCTGCAGTGGGAGCCCGGCGCGGGCATCAACGCTTGGCGTGTGCTCAGCTTTATGGCCTTTGGCAGTCAGGCCGCTACGTGGCATGAGGCCAAGCGTCTTTTTGATATGCGCCTGATATTTGAGGTCGAAGGTGAGGCCGAGCCCCGCATGGGTGCCAGTGCCCCCGTCGCGCTCAAGAGCTTTCCACGTTGGGCGGTCGAGGAAGCCGAAGAGGGGCTACTGCAGGCGCAGTCCACGCTCTTGTTTCCACGCGCGGACCTGGTCGTGGCGGCGCTTAACATCAGCAACAAAAATCGCTCGACCCTGCGCTTTAGGCCCGTGCTGATCTTGACGCGCCGCTTGGCGGGCTTGGACAGTGAAGTCTTGTTAGCCAAAGACGGGACCCTGACCCTGAGCCTGGACCGTTCACGCTTGGTCCAGCGCGCGCTCAAAGAGACGGCAGTCTTGCGCCTAGGTGTCAGCAAATTGAGCGTCAGTTTTGGCGCGGTCGGCGCGACCAAGCCGTTGTCAGTCGGGTCAAAGCAAGTGGTTCAAGATGGCTTTGAGTTGCGCATGCGGGGCGAGGCCTTGATCGTCTTGAAGGCGGGTCAGACCACGCGCCTGCCCTGGCTCTTGGCGGTGGACACCGATGCCACCCGTGCCAGCAAAGCCGCTATCGCCGAATGGAAACAATCCGCCTTGCCGCGCGGGACCGCGTTTCAACGCGCCCGCACGCGCTGGGCATTGAGCGCGCAACGCAGCCCCAAGCCCGTGGACCCGCGCTGGGGTCGCCTGGCGAGGCAATCCGCGCTCACACTTTTGCTCAGCGAGTATGGTCGTCGGGGCGAATTGACCGGATCGCTCTTTAGCTCGGCCAAGGGCACGCGCGATGTCTTTTCGTCGGTCGAAGGCCCCTTGATCGCGTTGGGTTGGTCCGATCTGGATCACGGCCTGGCTCAACAGTCCTTGCTACAGTTGACCAGCTTTGCCGCGGCGGCCCCCGCCCCCGCGCCGCCCACCACGGGCGAGGAACTCTTGCCTTGGGACGCGGGTGGCTTGCCCCTGCACGGTTGGGCCGCATGGGAACTTTACCATCGCGACCCCGAGAGCGCCCGGGCCAACACCTTTTTACTTGGCTTGACTCCGCGCCTTATCAATCAAGCCGCGTGGTGGAAAGAAGCGCGCGATGGCGATAACAACGGGCTCTACGCTTTTTCGCGCCAAGAAGAGCGGCCCGTGATGTATGACGCGCCCAGCCTTAGCTCGGGCACGGCCCAGCTGCAAACGTGGAGCTTAAGTCTGAGCGCCTTGCTGGCGTGGGAAGCTCAAGCCGCTGCCGCCGTGGCTCAAGATTCGGGTCAGCCGCAGGACGCCCAGCGCTTGATGAGTGCCAGCCAAAAGACTTTGGCCGCGATCGAGAGCCAAGCGTGGGACACGACCGCCGGTCGCTATGAGCAAGGCTTGGACGCGCTTTGGATGCTTGAGCTGGGCTTGGTCTCTGATCCCCAACGTGCGCGCGCCTTGCTAGAAACCTGGGTCCTGAAAGCTGCCGAGGGGCCCCAGCCCTTCAGTGAAGGTGGGATCTGGCAACCGTGGAAAGCCTATCTGGGCCTGCGGGTCTTGGCGGCCTATGGCTATGCCGAACAAGCCAAAGAAGCCGCCCAGCGGACTCTCGCCAGCCTGGACCAACGGGCAACGCTCTTTAGCGCTTGGGACGCCCAAGGCAATAGCCTGGGCGCCAGTGGTGACGCCGCAACCGCCAGCGTGGCACTACAGATCGCCTTAGAACGCCACGAACAAAACGCCTATCTTTTGCCAGACACCCGCGCCCTGACGGGGCGTTTCTTACAGATCCGCAGCCTGGATGGCGCCTTATATATGAAGCGACTTCGCTTGCCAGTCAAAAAAGCTCCCTATGCCACGCTTTCACTGGCTTCCGCCCAAGGCGGGTCCATACTCAAAGAGGGCACGTTTATCCTAAGTGCCGACGAGCCTTGCGTTTTCAGTTTTAGCAGTAATCAGGGCCTAGATATCACCGATATGAAGGCCCCCAAACAGCCAATTTTTAGTGGCACCAAGCGCGCCGACATGATTTTGAGCCCTGGCACGAGATATTTGATTAAAATTGGCAAATAGTGACCAATAATTAAATATCCTTGCCAATAAATATGAATTTTTTATATTTATTGCACTTTTTTAGCTATTATTTGTTAAATAATTCAATTTTTATTCGTTTATTTGGCTTTTATAGATCCAACTGCTTTAGGTACATAGTCTTTCAATCTTGACGAATTTTGTAAAATTCACCTATGATAGGGACTCTTTTTTTTAGCTGTTTTCAGCCGAGTCTATGACCCAAACCAAAAAAAAATCTGTGGATCGCCTTCAACGCATGCGGTCGGTAATAGCCGATCAAAAGTTGGATGGTTTTTTAGTGTGTTCTGACCATAATCGGCGTTATTTGGCGCGATTTAGTGGGACTTCGGGCGGGCTTTTGTTCGCGCCTAAAAAAACTTATTTTGTCACAGACTCACGCTATAGCATTCAGGCTAAGCAAGAGGTCAAAGGGGTCGAGCATCTGCTTCAAAAGCGGGCGCTTTTGGTTGAGCTGGCGGACTTGGCTGAGCGCAGTGGGGTCAAGCGTCTAGGGATCGAAGGCGCTCATACCACGGTGGGACAGTGGGAATATCTAAAAAAGCGCCTGCCCAAAGTTATTTTGTTGCCCACCCAAGGCTTGGTCGAAGGCCTGCGTTTGGTCAAAGACCAAGGCGAACGGCAGGCTATGCGGGTCGCCGGGCAGGTGACGGACAAAGTTTTTGCTCACATTTTAAGGTTTATCCGGCCAGGGGTGCGCGAGAGCGAGCTGGCCGCCGAGATGGAACATCAGATGCGGCGCTTGGGCGCGAGCGGGCCAAGTTTTGAGACCATTGTCGCGTCGGGTTGGCGTTCGGCCTTGCCCCATGGCGTGGCGTCGGACAAAAAAGTGGCCAAAGGGGACATGATCGTCTTTGATTTTGGCTGTATCTATCAGGGCTATTGCTCAGACATGACGCGCACCGTGGTCGTGGGCAAGCCTAGCGCAAGGCAAAAAAAGATCTATGGCATCGTTCAGCGGGCTCAAGCCGCGGGCTTGCGCATGGCCAAACCCGGCAAGACCACCGGGGACGTCGATAAAGCGGCGCGCGTGATCATCAGCCGGGCTGGTTTTGGCAAGCGTTTTGGGCACGGCACGGGGCATGGCGTCGGCATCGAGATCCACGAAGAGCCGCGCGTGGGCCCCAACGCCAAAGATATCCTGCGCGATGGCGTGGCTATCACGGTTGAGCCGGGGATTTATCTTGAGGGCGCGTTTGGCGTCCGTATCGAAGACTTGGTCCTGGTGACCCCCAAGGGTCACGAGAACCTTTATCGCACGACGAAAGATCTGATCGTCGTCTAACCAAGCAAGTAAAAGGGGAACGCATGTCAAGCATTGGCGCCACCGA
Source organism: candidate division FCPU426 bacterium (assembly GCA_031365225.1). Lineage (GTDB taxonomy): Bacteria > Oederibacteriota > JAJYGY01 > JAJYGY01 > DAIDJD01 > JANLXT01. The sequence continues at coordinate 9,829 of JANLXT010000063.1, read as the reverse complement.
GGCCCGCGTAGGGACCGTCTTAGTCATCGACGGCAAGTTGGCCGAAGTGAACGAGTACAACCATATCAAGCCAGGCAAGGGGCCTGCCAAAGTGAAGATCCGCGTCAAGTACCTTAAGGATGGCCGGGTGGTCGAATACACCGTGGGCATCAACGAGAGCTTTACTTCGACCGAGCTAGAATTAAGGGACATGCAATATCTGTACAAAGAAGGCGACAGCTACGTCTTTATGGATGTAAAGAGCTACGACCAGATGAACCTGTCCGCGGTGTTATTGGGCGACGGCATTAACTTTTTGCTAGAGCAAGCCACCGTGATGGTTACTTTTAATGGTGACGAGCCGGTGGGTCTGCGTTTGCAAACCGCGGTGACCCTCAAAGTGACCGAGACCAGCCCCGCCACCAAAGGCAACACCGTTAACAACGCCACCAAAGAAGCCAAGGTCGAGACCGGCTATAGCTTGCAAGTGCCGATGTTCGTCAACGAAGGTGAATTGATACGCATTGACACACGCACGGGGCATTACCTAGAACGCGCCTAAAGCTTAAGCGTGACCTGAACCTATTGTTGTGCTCTAAAAACGAGGTGAATCATGACCACAGAAAAAACACCGCGCGGATCCAAGGCTCCTCGCGTCAATTTAAAAGACCTAAAAAAACTCATCGACATGATGCGCAAGGCCGAGCTGCGCGAAGTGAACGTTGAGCAAGAAGGCTTAAAGATCAATCTCAAGCGCGAGGGTGAGCCCGACAGCGCCCCGCGGCCACTTGCCGTGGCACCCGTGGTCGCCACGGTGGCCCCGCAGGCGCACGCGCCTGCGCCAGTGCCCTCTTCGGTGGTCGCGGCGGCCCCGGTCGCCAGCGTGCCTGTTGCCACGGACGGCAACACCGTGCACTCACCCATGGTGGGCACGTTTTACAGCACCCCGTCGCCCGACGCCGCGGCCTTTGTCAAAGAGGGTCAAAAGATCGAGGTCGGCCAGACGGTCTGTATCATCGAAGCCATGAAACTGATGAACGAGATCAAGGCGGAGACCGCCGGCACCTTGGTCAGATTTTTGGTCGAGAACGCGCAACCCGTTGAATTTGGCCAACCACTCTACGTCATCAAGCCTTAGCGCTTGTCCGAAAGGAACACCCCTGTGTTTAGAAAGATACTCATCGCCAATCGGGGCGAGATCGCCTTACGTGTCATCCGTGCCTGCCGCGAGATGGGCATTGCCACGGTTGCCGTCTACAGCGAGGCCGACCAAGATAGCCTGCATGTGCGCTACGCCGACGAGAGCGTGTGCATCGGCAAGGGGCCGTCCAAGCAGAGCTACCTGCACATACCCAGCATCATCTCGGCCGCCGAGATCACCGATGCCGAGGCCATTCATCCCGGCTATGGTTTTTTAAGTGAGAACGCGCATTTCGCGGAAGTCTGCCGCGATTGCAAGATCGCCTTTATCGGTCCCAGCCCCGAGACCATCCGCCTGATGGGAGACAAGATCCAGGCCAAGCACACCGCCAAGAGCGCGGGCGTGCCCTTGGTGCCGGGTAGCGATGGACCGGTGCGCGATGAGCAAGAAGCCTTAGAGATCGCCAGCAGGATCGGCTATCCCGTGATCATCAAAGCTTCGGCGGGTGGTGGCGGGCGTGGCATGCGGGTGGCGCACACTTCGGTCAGCGTGGTCAACGCCTTCAACACCGCCAGCCAAGAGGCCGCCGCGGCCTTTGGCAATCCCGAAGTGTATATTGAAAAATACGTTGAGGATCCCCGTCATATCGAGATTCAGATCTTGGCAGATTCGCACGGCAATGTGATCCATTTGGGCGAGCGCGATTGCAGCGTGCAACGCCGGCACCAAAAACTGATCGAAGAGAGCCCCTCGCCCATCATGACCCCTGCGCTACGTCAACGCATGGGCGCCGCCGCCATCGCTTGCGCGAAGGCCGCCAGCTATGTCAACGCCGGCACGGTCGAATTTATCTATGACCCCAGCGGTGATTTTTATTTTATGGAGATGAACACCCGCATTCAGGTCGAGGCCCCCGTCACCGAATGGGTGACAGGCATCGATCTGGTCAAAGAACAGATACGGGTGGCCGCCGGGCTGGCGATCCCAGAGATCTATCGCGGGGCGATGAACCTGCGCGGGCATGCCATCGAGTGCCGCATCAACGCCGAAAATCCAGACAAAGACTTTATGCCCAGCCCTGGACGCATCAACATTTACCACGCGCCAGGGGGGCCTGGCGTGCGGGTCGATAGCCATGTTTATCAGGAATACGTGATCCCGCCCTACTACGACAGCATGATCGGCAAGCTGATCGTGCATGGCCGGGACCGCACCGAAGCCATCCAGCGTATGCGGCGCGCGTTGGACGAATACGTCATCGAAGGCGTGTTCACCACCATCCCCTTCTTGCGCCGGGTGATGGCCCATCCTAAGTTTCAGGCAGGTGAGTGCACGACAAGCTTTGTCGAGCAGCACATGCAACATCGTGATTAAGGGGACGCCATGGTTAAAAATACTTTAAAGACTGATCTGGGGCGCGTGCGCGTGTCCGATGACGCCATCGCTGAGATCGCCGCGACGGCGGCGCTTAAAGTGAGTGGGGTGGCTGCCATGGGCGTGGGCGGCGGGCTAGAGACCTTAGCCGATTGGTTGGGCATCAGCCAGTATGGCCGGGGCGTGGCGGTCGAAGTCCTGCCGCGCGAGGTCATCTTGAGCTTGACCGTGATCGTTGATTTTGGGGCGGATATCGCCGAGGTGGGATTGGCCGTGCAAGAGAGCGTGGTCGCGGCCATCGAGACCATGACCGGGCTCGAAGTACGCGAGATCGATGTCACCATCCAGGGCGTGCGCGCCAAGGCCCGTTAAGATGAACGCAGCTCTCGCCGCGTTCTTAAGCGTGTCTTTGATAAGCGCCGTGTCGGTCGTGGCAGTCTTGGCCATCGGCTGGAACCCTCAACGCGCCCGGCCCGTGCTATTTCTTTTGGTGGCGCTGGCGGTGGGCGCCTTGATGGGCGATGTGCTCTTGCATCTTTTGCCCGATCTGATGTCGCGGCCGGGCCAGGCCACGCCAGCGGCTTTTTTTACGGTGCTAGGGTTTTTGGTATTTTTTATCTTAGAAAAGTTCATCCGCTGGCGGCATTGTCATCTACCCGAGAGCAAAGACCATGTGCATCCGGTGGCCAGCCTGAGCCTTTTGGGTGACGGCATGCACAATCTGGTGGATGGTTTGATGATCGCGGCGGCCTACAGTGTGGACCTTAAGCTGGGGCTCGCTACCAGCGTGGCAGTGTTGGCGCACGAGGTCCCGCAAGAGCTGGGCAAGGTGGGCGTGCTCTTTAACGCGGGACTTTCACCACGCAAGGTGTTGATCTTTAATCTGGCGTCGGCCAGCATGGCTTTTTTGGGGCTCGGGTTAGGCCTTTGGGCCACCGGGTGGATTGGTGATTTTTCGCATCATGTGACCGCTGTCACGGCGGGTGGTTTTCTTTACATCGCCGGCTCGGATCTTGTGCCCGAGTTGCATCACGAGACCGATGCTCGGCGTAGCCTTGTGCAGTTGTTTGGGATCTTGATGGGTCTGGGTATCATGATTTTGCTCAAGTAAGGAGAAACGTATGCGCTTCTATAACATCGTGCTCATCTTGCTGGCGACGCTGTTGCTTGCCGCCACGGGCGTTGGCGCGATCTTGATCGCCGCGTTTCCAGAGCTTGAGGCGCGGCTCTTGGACGCGCATCAGGTCTTTAGGGGCAACCTTTGGCACGGTGACGCCTTGCGCACGGCCTTGGCCTTGGGAGGCACGGGAGCGCTCTTGTTGGCGCTTTACGCGGTGTGGGGAAATTTGCGCTGGCGCCAGATCGAGCGCACGGTGGTTTTTCACAACCCCTTGGGCGAAGTGATGGTCAGCTTGAGCGCGCTCGAAGACCTGGCTAAAGTGGTCAAAGGAGATGTGCCAGGGCTGAAGGACCTAAAGCTACGGGTCATCGCCCGGCGCAAAGGGATCCAGGTCACCGCTAAAGTCGCGCTATGGTCAGACGCCAATCTACCGGGCGTGACCGAAGAAGTGCAGCAAGCGGTGCGTCGTTACTTGCAAGAGATCTTGGGGCAGGACACCGAGATCCGTCCGCGCGTGATCGTCAGCAAAGTGGTCTTTAGAGAAGCGCCCGGTCAACGCGGTGAGCTTGTTGAATATCGCCCCAGCCAACGGCCGCGTGGCCGACGACCGGTGGTTTAAGCCATGGATGAGCGGGCAGGCAGATTATTTTTGCGTTATTTTTGGCGCCTAGTCTTTGGCGCGACGGGACTGGTCTTGGGTTTGCTGTGGGCGACGTTTGGGTTAGTCAAAACCCTGCTCATCGTCGCGATGGTGATCTTGGCGTGGTTGTTAGGCAAATGGATGGACGAAGGGCGACCTGACGCGGGACTTTTTAGAGCATTGCGTCGCTTTATGGATTAGAAGGAGCCCCGAGCACGGCCGTCGGGGCTTTTTTCTTGGGATGGACTCGGTTCGGGCTGTTCGGAGGGAGCGTCAGGGATCGGAGCTTGGCCACCGAGACCCCCCCAGGGGTCGCTCAATCCCCACAGGATCGTGATGCCCGCGTGGGCAAATGGCCCACCTAGGTCCACATTCAGATCGCTGCTTGGAGCCAAGCCACTGCCGGCTTCGGGTTCAAAACTAAGTCCGCTGATCCGCACGACACGCCAGCCCGCTTGAAGCTCGATCGCGACAGAAGGCACACCAAAATAGAGCACGCCCGCTTGGATTGCTCCACCAGGACCTTGGCCCGTGAAGGATCCCAAGAGCAAGGCCTTGCTGTCGCGCAAGGTCGCGTTGTTCAGTTGCCACCAAGCGCCTTCGGCTTCGGTCAGCAGTGCCCAATGCGATCCCCGCGCCACGACCCAGCCCAAACGCAGCGCAGGGACGAGCGCGCTGATAGAAAGATTTTGTTTGAGTCCCACGCCCAGCGCGGCGCTGTCACGGTTAAAGGCTCCCAAACTAAGACCCAGGCTATAAGGGCGCGTTCCAAAATAACGCAGGGTGATCCCCATGCCTTGGGTCTGGTTCTTGTCTGGATCTTGTCCAGTTTCACCCCACAAGCTACTCGACCAAAGGCCCGCTAAAGGCTGTTGGGGGGGGATTTCGTTGGCGCCGGCGGGGCAAGTGAGCAGTCCAAGCCAGAGGCTAAAAAAGAGCGTTTTAATCATTCTTGTTGAATTATAAGCACTTTTCGTGAAAAGAGCAGACTTTTAAAGCCTTTTCGATACAGGATTTACGGAACTTTGCCGAGGCCACCCTGTCTAATAGAAGCAAGAAAGCAGCCCCCAAGAGCGATCCAGACGCCCCGTTGTTGGTCTTGTGCCGAAAGGGCCAAGCGGACGCCTTCGAGGCTTTGGTGCAAAAATACCAGCGCCGGGTCATTGGGCTTTGCTTTCGACATCTACGCGATTACGAAGACGCCTGCGACTTAGCGCAAGATATCTTTGTGCTGGTCTTTAAACGGCTCAAAGATTTTGAGGGCCGCTCCGCGTTTTCGACCTGGTTGTACCGTGTGACGCTTAACGCTTGTTATAACCGCCAGCGTTACCAAAAGGCAAAGGGCCGTGATCAGGCCGAGTCGCTTGAAGGTTGGCTTGAGCGTCGCGAGAGCGATCCCGACCAAAGCTCGATCTTGGCGGGCCCCAGCAGTGACCGCGCGCTGGATCAACTGACCAAGCGAGAGACCAGCGAGCAAGTGCGTGGCGCGCTCGCGGGTCTTGCCCAGGACCCACGCCAAGTCTTAGAACTGGTGGATATCGAAGGTCTTAGCTACGACGACGCGGCGGCGGTCCTAAACGTGCCTGTCAATACGATTCGCTCTCGTCTTTCGCGCGCCAGAGAACTTTTTAGAAAACGCTGGATCGTTTTACAAAAACGATTGGGCCAAGAGAAAGACTGATGAAAAATACGCGACACACAAAGCCTCGCTTGACCGACGCCCAGCTTAAAAAGCTGTTGGCGTCCTCGCGTCAGGATGTCGCCGCGCCGCAGGGATTCTCGGCCGCGGTGACAAGCCGTTTGCGCGCCGAAGGCTTGATCCAGTCACCACCCGTGGCCAGCCCGACGAGCCGAGCTCGGTGGTGGGCGCCACGTTTGGCGTGGGGCTTGACCGCGGGGCTGGCGTTGGCGTTCGGCCTACAAAATTATTCCAGCGTGACCAAGACCACCGACGTGGCTTCAAGCGTCGCGACCGCGCCTGCCATCGCGCGACCGAATGTCGCGCGGGCATATCCAGCGCCAGTCCAAGCGCTTGGCGCTCGCCAGTCCAAGCCCGCGCCACAAGCGCTAGCTCAAATTAAAAAGAACGCGGCGCCAGTTGTTGCGGCGGCCTCGGCTCAAGCAACCCCTTTGCGCGCGCCAGCGCCTAGCGCCGAAGAGGCGAAGGTCGCGCCCTTGCCTCTGCGTGGCGCGGATGTCCGTTCGGCGCCCGAGGCGCCAGTTTTTGGGTCCGCAGGTGGTGGGTCCATAGGTTCGTCGGCTCCAGCGATGCGTGCCGCGGGCGTCAACGCCTCGGGCGCCCAACACACCGCGACACCCGCGGACAGTGTCAGCCCGGTCATCAGCGCCGGGTCGGTGGTGAAGGGCAATGTCGTGCGCTTGTCGCGTGGGGATCAGGCTCTGGTCGAAGTCCGCTTGACCAAGCCAGGGCATGTTCGCGTGGATGTCTACACGCGCGTTGGCGCGCGGGTCGATACTTTGATTGATCGTGATCTGCCCGCGGGCGCGCACACAACGCCCTTCAATGGCCTCAAGGCCGACGGCAGCTCGTTGGCGTCTGGCATTTATTTGATCGTCGTGCAAACCGCCGAATACACCCAGCGGCACAAAGTGGCCTTGGTCCGATGAGCGCCCCGCGCTTGCATAAAGCCATCTTGGCTTTGGGTCTGGCCTTGGGCGCGCAGGCTCACGCCGCGGGCTTGACCATGCTGCAAACCAACGCCTTGCAAACCCAAGTCACCCTTGGCCAACTGATCACGGTTGAGGTTCAAGTGCAAAACGCGGGTTCTGGCACGCTCAACGCCGTCAGCGCGAACGCCACGGTGTGGTTGGATGGCGTTACCGTAAGCGCCATCACTGATTTTTTGCCCATCTCGGTCACGTTGGCTGGCGGATTAGACCAGGTCTTTGTATTCACTTATTCGGCCAGCGCGTGCGGGGTCTTGTCCTTTAGCACGGGTGCCAGCGCCTATGACCCGATCGCGTCGGCCGTCGTCGATGCCACGGGAACCACAACGGCAAGCGCGTCCGCTTTGATTCAAGTCTGCGCGGTGACGCCCAGCCCCACGCCGACCGCGCCTGCCACCCCGGGTCCAGAATTGCGCGGCGACGCGACGATACGGGGCAATATTTTTCGTCCCGACCGTGGCGCGCCTTTGACCTTAAGCTTTAGCGCTCCGCAGGGTGGGGTGGTCAACATCACGATCTTTGATCGCACCGGAAAAATATTGCACCGGATCGAGCGCGATCTGGCACCAGGAAATTACACCGAGCTTTGGGACGGTCGGGTGGGAGGCGCCTTGGCGCCCTCGGGTGTTTACCTGGCTCGGTTTCAAGGGCGCGGACTTAGCAAGATCGTTAAATTCGCGATCATCAAATAGTTTGGGAGGCTACCATGGCTAGATCGAGTGTGATCACCGAAACAAGATTGCGAGAATACTTAGTGGCGATCAGTCGCATGCCTCGCTTGGATCAAACAGACTTACAAGACTTGCTGGATGCGGCGCGGGCAGGCGATGGAGTGTCGTGGCGTGTCTTGGTCGAGACCTGCTTGCCCTGGGCTGTGTCCGAAGCGGCGGCGCGCCGAGGCGAAGGACGACGTTTTGATGATCTGTTGCGTCAGGCCAATCAAGTGCTCTTTTTAGCGTTGAAAGATTTTCAGGGTCCGGTGTGGGGCTTAGAACCCTACACGCGAGCGCGCATGCGTCAAACCTTGGTGCTGACCAGGCGTCCAAGAGCGCTGTGACCAAAGTCACCGTCACTGTTTAGCCATTTTGTCGTCTAATTAGACGGATCCCCTCCCGAGGCCGTCATGGAAAACGAGAATTTTCAATTAAAAGACTATCTTCGCTGCGTTGCCAGCCTTGATCCGCTCAGCCCCCAAGAACTGCAAAGCCAAGCTTTAGCCATGTCGCAAGGGGACCCCTTTGCTAGACGCGTCCTTGAAGAGCGCTGTTTGTTGCGGGTCGTGGCCTGGCTTGTTCCGTATCGTGGAGCGAGCGACATGCCCTTTTTAAAGCTTTTGGGCGTGGGTAATCGGGCGTTGCTGCGCGCCGCTAGAAACTGGACTTTGGAAGACGGCAATTTTGAGGACTATGCCCGCCAGCAGGTCGAAGAATCTACCGAAGCGGCCCTGACCGCGCGACGCTGAAGCGCTCTAGCCTCGGCTGGCTTGGACCGCTACAATAGCGGAACAGTCTTTGCTGAGGCCTCGCCATGCGGCAAGCTACCGTTCGATTGATCGTCAATGTATTTGTGCTGGCCCTGACCGCGCTCTTGGTCTTGGGTCAAGTTTCGCATGTTTTGCGCGCGCCCTTGCCCGCGCTTGAGCTGGCGCAGGGGCGCCTCTTGTCCAACGAGGGCGGCATCCCCGCCGCCGAAGCCTTCCTTTTTAGCGCTCCCCAAAATACTCCTTTTGATAGTGAAGGTTGGATCGCGGGCCTTGCCGCCTACCAATGGCAAGCGGTGTTTGGCATGCAAAGTTTGCGTGTGATCCCTCTGCTGGCATTGTTTTTCGCGTTTTTGTTGGTCTTGGCCAGAAGTTTTAGGCGGGGAAGCTCTCCTTTTATCAGCGCGGTCTTTAGCCTTGCGGCCTTCGCGGCGCTTTCTCAGATGGATCTTTCATTTCGGGAATGCTTAAGCCTGTTCTTTTTTGCGTTGGCGCTTTATTTGATGGAAGGCGCTTTTTGGGCAAGCCTGCTGGATCGATGGATCTATCTGCCGCTGCTGGCAACTTTATGGGTCAATGTTTCGAGTGCGGCCTGGATCCTAGCGCCTGTCGCGGCGCTGTGGAGCTTGGACGCGAGCTCGGGCGAACAGCGCCCTCAGAGACACGGGTTTGCTTTGGCAAGCGTGCTCGCGTTGCTGGGCCTAAGCCTATGTTTGCGACCGGAACCTTTGAGCACCTTGCGCGCTCTGATGCACCAGCTTAGCTTTGATCCCGCCATCAGCCCCCAGGAGCTCGGGGCAAGCCAAGCTGGTTTAGGTGTCGTGGCGGTCTGCGCGGCGCTGATCTTGGCGTCGTCGTGGACACGGGCAGGTCGCGCGCGCCTGAGGTCCGATGGCGCCTTAGTTATCGGTTTAGGACTGTTGGCGCTAGGGTGGCGGTCCCTCTTGCCGCTGGTCTGCCTTTGGGCGGCGCCCGTGGCCGCGGCGCGTTGGGATTCGATCAGCGCGCTCTTTCCAGGCGCGGCGATCTTTGGATGGGTCGCGCGCTTGGCGTTTTTAGTCGCAGGCGTGGCGCTGGCCCCGCGCGCCCTGACGCTCGCCAAGGATGCGCCCACCAACGTGGGCGGCCCTTTGCCAAAGCAGACGCTCGAATTTTATGAGCGCCAATTGTTGAGCGCGGCTCTCTTGACCGAGCCCGAGTGGGGCGACCCGCTCGCCTGGCGCTTGGGCCCGCCTACGCGCCTGGCTTGGACATCGCGCGCGGGCAGCATCACGTCTGCCAAGACGCGGGTCGAATTGTATAAAGCGTGGCGCGGCGAAGCCGACACGGTTGAGGCCCTGGATGCTTTAGGCGCGGACGCCGTCTTAGCTAGGCGGGGCGCACCCATGGCCAAGGCGCTGGCGACCG
>JANLXT010000028.1:0-1080 GCA_031365225.1 candidate division FCPU426 bacterium | reverse complement strand
GGCTCCGGGAGTCTGCCCGGGTTGTCAGCGTTTGCCGCAGCAGTTCTTAGAAGATCCGCGTTTTGCCTGCCCTAGCTGCCGCAAGTCATTCGCGCTCTTGGACCAGGATATCGCCCCCGCTCGATTTGAGAAGGCCTGGGCGACAGCCGAAGCTCGGTGGGAGCTGGATCGTAGCGTCGCGTGTGAGGATTTTGAGGGTGCGGTGACTTGGCGGGACCGATTGTTAGCGATCCAAGCCGAGAGCAAAGACGTATAGCAAGCAGAACGTCCTAAAGTGATACCTATAAATTAAATACAAAAAGGGAGATCTCCCATGTTTGATCGATTTACAGAGCGCGCTCGCAAAGTGATCGCCCTCGCCCGCGAAGAAGCCGGGCGACTGGGGCATGATTACATTGGCACCGAGCATCTTTTGTTGGGCTTGATCCGTGAGGGTGGTGGCGTGGCCGCCGCCGTGCTCGAAAATTTGGGTGTGGATCTAGAGCGTGTGCGCCTTGAGTCCGAGAAGCTGGTTGTGATCGGTGGCGGAACCCTCACGCTGGGCGAAGTGCCTTTCACGCCGCGCGCTAAAAAGGTCTTAGAGCTATCGGTTGAAGAAGCGCAGGCGCTCAGCCACAACTACATCGGCACCGAGCATCTCTTGTTGGGCTTGATCCGCGAAGGCGAAGGCGTGGCGGCTAAGGTTTTAGAGAATTTGGGCGTTAAATTAGATAAGGCGCGTGAGATCACCATCAGTCTTTTGGGCGGCAACGTCCCCAAGGCCGGGGGTGGGGTCGCGACTGCCGCCGCGGGCAAGAGCCAAACGCCTGCCTTGGACACCTTTGGGCGTGACCTGACCCAGATGGCGCGTGACGGAAAATTAGACCCAGTGATCGGCCGCGAACAAGAGATCGAGCGCGTCATCCAAGTGCTGTCCCGACGCACCAAGAACAACCCCGTTTTGATCGGTGAGCCTGGCGTGGGCAAGACCGCCATCGCCGAGGGCCTGGCCCAGAAGATCGCCAGCGGCGATGTGCCCGAGCTGCTGATCGGCAAACGCGTGGTCGCGCTCGATTTGCCGGCCATGGTGGCCGGCTCACG
>JANLXT010000006.1:0-1655 GCA_031365225.1 candidate division FCPU426 bacterium | reverse complement strand
GGCGCAAAAACGCGCCGGCAAGACGGTGTTCTTCAATAGCCACACCTTGGCCGAAGTCGAGCGCATCTGCGACCGGGTGGGTGTCATGTTTAAGGGCCAAATGGTCTTGGTAGAGCCGGTGGCCGATTTAGTACGCAAGTATCAGTCAAAAGTAGTGCTGGGGGTGCCTGCGGGAGACGCTGCCAAGCTAGCCGAAGCGAAGGCGCTGGGCCTGGACGTCAAGAGTGAGGGTTCGATGTGGACGTTCGAAGCCGCCAACAACGCTCTTGATGACAGCAGCGCGCAGCTACGCGCGCTTGGTCTAGGGCACCCCTCCGTCTTGAGTGTGGGTTCTCCTCTCGAGACCGCCTTTCTCGCGATTATCAAAGAGGTGAGCCATGCGTGAGACTTTCTTGATCGGCCAGAATGTCTTTCGCCAGCTCTTGCGTAACCGCATTCTTGTGGTTTTAAGCCTTTTTGCTTTGGCGCTTGTTGGCGTGGTGGTATTTTTAGGCGACTTGGGGCAAGAAGCCGAGGCGCGCTTGGGACGTGATTTTGGACTGACCGCGATTGAGTGGGTCGGCTTTTTTACTGTCTTGCTCTGCCATGTCGTGCTGATGTTCGAAGAGACCGAGCTCAAGACGCTCTCGATCTTGCTGGTCAAGCCGATCCAACGTTGGCAGTACCTTGCGGGTAAAATATTTGGGTCGGTTTTGTTGCTCGTGATGAATCAAGCCGTGATGATCGTGGTGCTTTGGTTGCTGGCAAAAACCCGTGGCCTGGTCATCGTGGACACGGCGTTTATCATCAGCGCGTTTTATCTTGCGGTGGCCGGCGCTCTTTTTTCTACCGTGGTGGCGTTGTTCAGTGTCTTGGCCTCGTCGGTGCCGGTGTGCGCGGTTTACGCGACCTTCACTTTTTTCTTGGGTCATTTTACGAGCAACCTTGTGGAATGGTCGCAGCGGGTGCATTCACCGCTGGTCAGCGTCTTTGTTAAGTTTGTGCGGGTGCTGGTCCCGGATCTGAGCCTCTTTAACTTGGCAGCCAATCTAGAAGCGGTGGGTTCGTCATTTAAGATGAGCGCGGTCTTTATCTGGCCCTTGGTCTATGCCTGCTTGTATGGTGGCGTGATGCTTTGGCTAGCGGTGCTGCGGTACGAGCGGCGTGAATACTAACGCGACCAGATTTCAGGCCGGCATGATCGCCCTGCTTGCCGCGGGCGCTTTCTATAGCTTGAGCATGGCCAATCAAGCCCGGCGGGCGGCGATCACCACGCCGCCACCGCTGGCGCGACCTTTGCCAGAACGCCTGACCCGCTTTAGCTTGGTGGCGGCGCTGGCAGGGCAAGAAAGGGTCGCCGCGGATTGGGCGTACATCGACGCTTTGCAATACTTGGGTGACAGCGACAATCAGACTGACGCTAATTTTGCCAAGACCACCGCGCTGTATGACGAAGTTCTGTGGTTGGATCCCCGCTTTGAGTTTGCTTATCTCGAGGGGGCCGCGGTGCTGGGCTGGCACCTTAATCGACCTGCTCAGGCCGAACAGCTCTTGCGGCGTGCTTTAAAGTACTCGCCTCAGCTTGAGCGCGCCAAGCTCTATCTCGCCGCGCTTTCTTACCAAAAGGCTCAGAACCCGCAGGGCGTGTTGGATAGCTTGCGTTCTGAGCTAGAGCG